>JAMWZA010000198.1 GCA_024305105.1 Marinoscillum sp. | reverse complement strand
AGACTGAGTTATATGTTGATCAACTTTAAAAAACAAAAGCTAACCTTAGGTCAGCTAAAGAGCAGAAATATAATTCAAAATATATCTGCAGACGAAAAAAAAGTCATTAAGGTTATTAATGACTGGTTTTCAGACGTACAACATTTCGAGTTAACCACCTCAGGATCAACAGGTAAACCATCCGCCATACAACTCAATAGAACCCAACTTATTTACAGTGCTGAAACTTCATTGAACTTCCTGAATTCACAAAAAACGTTCGAAAGCGCTCTGCTCTGCATTAATCCTGATTTCATCGGAGGCAAAATGGTCATTATTAGATCGATTTTGGCTCGGTTGAATCTCACCGTGATTGAACCAAGTAGCAATTTTGATGAATTACCGGTTGGTGAAGTATATGATCTCACTTCGATGGTCCCTATGCAATTGCAATATCTGCTTGATCACGAACCATTTAAACTGAAGCAGTTTCGTACCATACTCATCGGTGGTGCTCCATTGGCAAAAAGATACCAGGAAAAAGTACTCGATCACAAGCATCTTAAGGTCTACCAAACATACGGCATGACAGAAACCGCCAGTCATGTAGCACTTAAGTGCCTTTCTGAAAAACAAAACTATTATCAAACTTTAGGCGATTTACAGATCGACGTGGACGGTCGTGATTGTCTTCGTATAAAAGGCACCATTTCCAACAATCAATGGATTCAAACAAATGATGTAGTAGAGATCATTTCTGATCATCAATTCATATGGAATGGTAGAGCTGACTTTATTATCAACTCCGGAGGAATAAAAATACATCCTGAAATATTGGAACAACAGCTTAGTGACCGCATCAAATTCCCTTACTTTGTAGCCGGGATAAAAGATGATCAGTTGGGTGAACGCGCTGTTCTTATTATCGAATCCGATGATTCTATGGACATTAGCTTTGATGACTTAGATCGCTATAAACGACCAAAAGAAGTACATTTCATGGAGCATTTCATCTATACCGAAAATGGAAAAATCAATCGAAAAAAGACCTTAGAGTTAATAAACCTATGAATGTAAAAATATCGTACCAAACCTTACAGCTACCACCACCTTTCGCTTTTGCGTATACGCTAGACCTTACCTTTCAGGAAGATCGACTGGATATCTCTTATGAGCTTGAGTTCATGAACAGAGACCAAATTTCTTTAGAGGAAATCGAAGAAGAAGGTTACAGTGAAGATGACGATTTTAATTGGAAAGGAAGTCTTGGCAAAGTTTGGGTAGATAATCTTCAGAACGACCTATCGCAAATTGAACTTGAGGATGAAAGTGAAGAATTCAATGTCTACCTCCATGTGGAATTCGATGATGGTCATCAGGGGCTTGCTGTACTAGCTGAGGATTGGGACTATCGCCTTCAGGAGTTGATTCAGGCAGTTTACGAAAAAGCTGGTATAGAAGCTAAACTTAAGATGCAGCTCTTGAATATCGAAGGAAGCCAACGATCCTTTTTCGAAGTGGAAGGTTCTTTTGAAGAGCTATCAGGAACGGTGAATAAAAAAGCCATTGACTGGGATGAACTTCATTTGCTCATGGAAGACATCTACACCATTGACTTTGATGAAGCACCGGTTACAAAGCCTGAAAAAGATGGCCTTTGGATAGACCCCAATGGATCTGGAGACTACCAGCTTTTTGATAGTCAGGCTGGTCCTAAAGCCAACAATATCAAAAATCGTATCATAGAACGGTTAACCGCTTAATGAAATCTTTTTGCGTATGAGTGCAGATATTTCTATCTTCTGAATTGTATATAGACTATCAACTTACAACCACTTTAATGCTATGAAAGGATTTGAATTTCTTGGAAAGCTACTTTATGCTATCCCAATGGCCATTTTCGGACTTTTTCACTTTATGAATGCTTCCTCCATGGCTGGCATGGTTCCTTCCTATTTACCAGTGCAGGAAGCGTGGGTTTACTTAACGGGGTTGGCTTTAATCCTGGCCGCAGTAGCGATACTAACAGGTAAAAAAGCCAAGCTAGCAACAACGCTATTGGGTGTCATGATTCTAGCTTTTGCCTTAATCATCCATTTAAGTGGGTTTTTAGATGGTGATGCTTCCTCTTCATCTATGTTTCTAAAAGACCTTGCCATCTCAGGTGCAGCGTTCTTTATGAGCACCAAAATGAAAAACTGATTCAACAATCAAAAAGTGAATAATTGCCTCCTTTTCTGAAGAGATTCATATTATAAGAAGGCATTTTTTTGTCTTCAAAAAAGCGCTTTTTTGAACGCGCGAACAATTGGTTGATCACTGACGCCATCTCTCCATCTCCCTTCAATCTTCGTTGCCAATTGGTATCATTCGACTTTCCTCCATGGAGTGATTGAATATGATTCATGACTTTAGAGGCCCTTTCCGGAAATTTTTTATTCAGCCAGTCTTCAAACATCTCAGCGATTTGACCATTTAAACGCACCACGGTATAGCCTGCATCCAGAGCCCCTGCTTTAGCGGAAGCTTCTATGATGGATGGAATCTCTGTATGATTCAACCCAGGAATGATTAGAGCCATCATCACCCCAACCGATACTCCCGCTTGACTTAACTCGTGAACGGCCCGCAATCGATTCAGACTTGTACTCGTTCGTGGCTCCATCAACCCTCGCAGTTGCTCATCGAGACTGGTTATACTCAGGTAAACATGCACTAAACCCAACCGTGTCAAATCTTTCAAGATATCGATATCACGAAGAATCAATGCATTTTTAGTAATCAGACTAATGGGGTTTCGGTATTTTAAGGCCACTGTAAGCAACTGTAGTGTCAACTCAAATTTTTTCTCTATAGGTTGGTAACAGTCCGTATTACCAGAAAGCATGATGGGCTGAACTTTCCAGGTTTTCTTTTGCAACTGGTTTTCAAGCTTGGCAGCCACATCTTTTTTGACAATAATCTTACTCTCAAAATCCAACCCTGCGCTGAATCCCCAATAGGTGTGCGAATTCCTTGCATAACAATAAATGCAACCGTGTTCGCAACCCTGATAAGGATTTACAGAATAGTCCCACCTGAGATCAGGACTCTTGTTTCGACTCAGAACATTTTTTGGCGACTCAAAGTACAACTGAGTTTTTGGCTTCTCTTCATAAACAAACTCATCTACGCCCTCTTCATGAACGATGCCCACACTATTCTTAGAAAATGGGTTACTGGGGTTGTACTGAGCACCTTTACCTTTCATTCAGTAAAAATACTAATTATATTAGTATTACTAATTTTATTAGCTATAAACTTTTCGTATTTTACTCATCCCAAACGCAGCTCCCATTCCCACAATGAATCCCATCAGATGTGATTCCCAACTCACATAACCATTCTGGGGTAAAATCCCATAAACTAAACTACCATAAACGATAAGTACCACTACCGATATAATGATAGATCGAAACTGTCTTCTGAAAATTCCGAAAAATATGAGAAAGCTGGCCAATGCATAAACCAGTCCACTAGCACCGATATGGTAAAAGTCTGAACGTCCAAAAAACCATACAAGAATATTGGTGAAAAAATAGCATTGTAAAAAGACCTGCGGAGCAATACGGTCATAAAACAAATAAATGGTGGCACCCAGAAACATCACTGGAAATGTATTGGATACCAGATGTGGTATGGAACCATGAATAAGTGGAGCAGTTAGAATACCTATCAATCCCCTGGTTGTAAGTGGTTTGATGCCAAGAAACCCAAGGTCCATATGCATGTAAAGTTGGATGCTGTAAAACAGCCACATTAGAAATACGAGCCTCAATGGTGGGATTATACTACTTCGATACACGAACGTAAAATAAAAAACCCTGACTTTATCGGTCAGGGTTTGTGAATATATTCTGATCTAAAACCTTACTTCTTTTCAGGATCGTTGATCATTCTCAACTCAATAAGTTTAGACTCTTCATAGCTTACTGAAAGGTAACCTAAGATTCCTCCAGAAGCCTCTGCTATCTTCTTTGCCAGGTCTTTTAGCGAAGCGTACAATTTCACAGAGAAGTTTTTATCCACTTTAGGAAGAATGAAGTTTAACTTTCTCAACTCTGAAGTGATTACCTTATTTCGTTCATCTGCATCACCTGGTAGTTCATCAATCATTCTATTGAATTTCTCCTCAAATGATTGCCCCACTAGCTTGTAGTATTCTACCAGCTGCTCTCTTGCTCTGCCCTGTTTGCTATGCGCAACCTCTACAGCTTCTCTTCTCTCGGTCTTGTCGATGTTGCCATCAGCTCCAGCTATAAGTATAGCCACATGTATCGGTGCGTTGAGCAACACCTGTACCTCATCATCTCTGAGATTTTCAAATTCTTGAATCATTGTTATTGCTTTTGGAAAGTGGCTCGAAATTAGTAAATAATCGGGTTTTTAAACAATTCATTTTGATCAAAATACTACTTGATGATCAACTTAGCGATTACAGGCAAATGATCTGAAACATTACCGGCTTCATAAACCACTCGCGCATCTACTACAGCTAACCTATTTGAGTTAAATAAGACATAATCGATCATTCGATCTGGCGACTCACTGGGGAACGTTTCATAACCACCCTGATCATACATATCCTGACTTATCGCAGAGGAAATCCCATCTATCGACAGTAAGATACTCATAGCATCAGTGGCATCTACATATGAGGGTGCGCTGTTAAAGTCACCAATCAACAACACCGGATAATCATCAGCGAAAGATTCATAGACTCCACTCAATACCTCAGCATGTTGTACACGCGTTTCAAAATCAAAAGCTTCTAAATGAACATTCAGAATCACTAAATCCCTTCCTCCTATGGCTACTTTTGAAATTTGAACCAATCGATCGAGGTAAAACGCATTATACAATAAGCTGGCATTTATTGGCTTATCCAAAACGATGGTCTCAATCTCAGATAATTCATAACCAGAAAGAATAGCCTGCCCCGATAGCATTTCACCAAAGTGCATTGAGAAAGGCCAATAGGGAAAGGGCACATATTTTTTATCCCAGTTCACAGACTTATAAGCCTCTGCATAATCACCAGCTCCAGCCAAACTATCTAGCTGATTGTAGTGAAACGATCTTGCTGAGCCAAAATCAACTTCCTGTAAGCCAATAAGATCTGGGGAAGTTTGTCTAATTACTTCCTTTGCCTTAGCTAAATTATTCGCAAAAAACTGTTCGTTTCTGTCAATTGGAAGGTTATTGGTCATACCAGAGAGGTAGCCCATATTGAAAGTCATTACTTTAATCGTGTCATTGGATTTCCTATAGTTCGACTGATAGACTATCTTCGTGCTCAATTGATTGGTATCAAGCGAACCAGAAGATCCCCAGAAGTAGAAAGTCAGGAACCCTATAATAAAAAAAATAGGGATGGAAATAAATATTCGCTTCATACTTTAATTGATTAGCGCTAAGTTAATTTTAACCAGACAATTCGAACGATCTAATGGATTTTTCTTATTTGAATTCAATCAGTGATGGTGACATGGACTTTGTAAAACAGTTCATCTCCACCTTTGAAAGCAATACAGCTAATATCATTGCCAATTTAAAAGAGGCGATAGATGCAGGCAATACCGACGGTCTTCAAAAGCTGGCACATCAGCTGAAGCCATCTCTGCAAATGCTTGAAATGGAAACATTGCAAACCACTGTAGATATACAGGATGATCCTGACGCTACTACGATGGAGCATATTTTATCTATTGAAAAGGAATGCAAAGAAGCTGTAGTGGCAATGAAAAACGAATATGGAGTTTAATTAAAGATTCTCCTTATCTCCCAAGAATTTTGGTTCCTGATTAAAGACGTACAAGTCAACTATGGCTTTACCGCGCGCAAGTATTTCTCTCAGCGCCAGCATAGTGGGCAGTTGATCTTTGTTATCAGCAGAATAAGCCACAGCATCCAGCTCATGAAAGTTAGCGATAAACAAGGCTCTATAACAATGAAAATCCTGTGTGATGATCATGAGTTCGGTTTGCCCAAAAACCTCTTTTGCTCGAACTACACTATCCAGCGTTCTAAATCCAGCATAGTCCAGAGTAATGGCCCCCTCAGGAACACCAAGCTCCTTTAGCGCATTCAGCATGTCTCGTGGTTCGTTATAGTAAACCGTGCGGTTATCTCCACTGACGATGATGTGTTCTATCACTCCCCGATGATACAAGCCTGCAGCCGCCTCCATTCGCTCCTTGAAATACTTATTGGTGCCACCGGCCACTGTTCGCTTACTGGTACCCAACAAAAGTGCCACCCGCTTAGGTGGCACGTCATTGAGATTATAATAAATCTGATCTTGGGTAGAAGATACAATCCAAAAGTTTAGACCCAGAATTAACACCCCGGTCAAAACAATCACAACCCCTACTATCTTCATCAATCGAATCATCACTTCACCAACGGATTGTCTCTGGAATTAGTCTTCGTCGCTTTTGCCTTTATCGAACAACCCCATTTGATTGTCCTCGTCCTCTACCTCACTTTTAATCGATTCTTTGAGACTGCTGATATCTATTGCTCCTTTCTCTTTTTGTCTGGCAGCTTCTGCTTTCTCCTCTTCGGATACAATCATGAAGGCTTCCTGTACGTTCTGCACAGGACATTTATTGCCAATAGCCTTCCATCCTTTCACATCGATTATCTCGTCAAGGTCCATTTCGGTTGTTTCCTTTTTTCGTCCGTCTTTATAGACCACCGACACTTTTGTGTTATTTGAGTTGGACGCATACAGAAGTTTTGAGCTTTTAGCCTCAGATATAAACCCAAAACGCTTATTGGTTGTGGTCGTCTCAATTAGGAAACGCTTTACGTAATACGTTTTGTTTTCACCATCGTAATGAATCGCATTAACGGGTTTTTCAGCTTCAAACTTCGTCAGTGCCAATACTTGATTCGGCTCATACCGATTGGTCAATTCAAAACTTGTCAATTCGTAAGACCCATCCTTATAGAAAACAATCACCTGATCTTCCGCATTGAAGTTTCCAAGATACTCGCCACGATCGTCTCTATTGAGACGGCCAACCACTTCATCATACCAGATATCCACACCACCCAGCGTTGAAACACCAGCTGATTTGAACTGGACTTTTCGTACTGGATACTTGGTTAGAATATTACCTCCAGCTCCACGCCCTTTGATTTCAATCTCTGCAAAATCAAAGTCAAATACTTTTTTTCTGGCTTTGGACGATGCTGTCAGATATACCGTACATACCTCTGCTTCACCATTCGGGTTAGCCGTAAAGTAAAGAACCTTAGATCCTTTAGCTTTTTTGGTGAGATCGTACTCCCGATCCCTCGTTACCGAAAGTACCTGAAATCTTTTAACCATGGTACGGCCACTCTTCGCATCCACATAAGCCAGGTTATAAACCATGCGTTCGTCTCCTTTTTTGAAAACGCCTACGTGAATAATGTTTTTACCGACAAATACCTTGTCCTGAATTCGGGTCACCTGACAGATTCCATCCTTTCTAAACACAATGATGTCGTCAATATCAGAACAATCACTAACGAACTCATCTTTCTTTAAACCATAACCGATGAATCCGTCTTCACGATTTACATAGAGTTTGGCGTTGTTGGCAGCTACAACAGTTGCAGCGATCGTTTCAAAATTGGCAATCTCGGTTTTACGCCCTTTTTCCTTACCATACTTATCCAGCAATTTCTGATAGTAGGCAATGGCAAACTCCGTGAGGTTGGCCAGGTGGTGCTCAGTTTCCTTCAGCTCCTCCTCTAGTTTGCGCATGAGTTCATCGGCTTTGAACGTATCGAATTTAGAAATTCGTTTAATTCGGATTTCCGTCAATCGAACAATATCATCCGTGGTGATCTCACGATAAAACTGTGGCTTGTAAGGATCCAATCCCTTATCGATGGTATCCAGTACAGCTTCCCAGGTTTCACACTCTTCTATATCCCGGTAAATACGGTTTTCGATGAAAATCTTCTCCAGTGACGAGAAAAGAATTTTCTCCATCAACTCTGCTTTCCTGATCTCGAGTTCTTGTTTCAGTAAGTCAACCGTTTGGTCAACCGACTGCTGAAGAATCTCACTTACGCCGAGAAACTGCGGCTTGTCGTCCTTAATGACACAAGCGTTTGGCGATATGGATACTTCACAGTCTGTGAAAGCATACAATGCATCGATGGTAATATCTGGAGAGGTATTTGGTGCGAGTTGTACCTGTATCTCTATATCCTTTGCGGTGTTGTCTATGACCTTTTTTACCTTAATTTTTCCCTTGTCATTGGCTTTGATGATGGATTCAATGACTGAGGTGGTCGTTGTTCCATACGGGATATCTTTGATGACAAGTGTTTTTGAATCCAGCTCTTCGATAAAAGCTCGTACTCGAACTTTGCCTCCTCGTTTGCCATCATTGTAGTCGCTGATATCAATCTTCCCTCCAGTGAGGAAATCGGGATATAATGTTACTTTTTTGCCTTTTAGGATGTTAATAGCTC
>JAMWZA010000197.1 GCA_024305105.1 Marinoscillum sp. | reverse complement strand
ATCCAGTGGCTACACCATATCGCATCAGCCCATCTAAATCAAAATAGGAAATGCCACCAATAGACAATGCCCCAAATCCGATGTACAATAATCCCTTTCCTGTAGCATACGGTATAAAATAATGTCTCTGTCCCAGCACATAGCTGATCACCACCATCACGAGATAACTCAATACAGTAGTCACCGCACTGCCCATATAGCCAATCAAAGGAATCAATAGGATGTTTCCTCCTAAAGTGACCATTGCACCTATCACTGATATCCATGCGCCATATTTGGTGCGGTCAGTCAGCTTAAACCAAATCGATAAGTTAAAATAAACTCCAAGGAATAGCCCTCCGGCCAGCAGCCAGGGCACAATATCCAATCCCGTCAGATAGGCTTCATTTCGTAAGAAAATTGGAGCAAGTAAAGGCAGGTAAAGTGAAATAACCATCCATGAGAAAACACCAAAAACGATAAATGCATGCATGACAGTTGCAAACAATTTGGGTGAATTCTTATCCGCTGATTTGGAGAAGAAAAACGGTTCGAACGCATACCTAAAGGCCTGTACAGCCAACGTCATAAAGACGGACAGCTTGTAGCATGCACCAAATATTCCCAATATTTGTTGATTGGTCCAATCAGGGTAAAACCCAACAGGCAACCAGTATTTCAACAATACACGTGATAGCATCTCATTGGTAACTCCTGCAAACCCCATCAACATCAATGGCAATGCGTACCTGAGCATCTTCCTCCAATTGGCTCCCAGCTTGGGCCTGACTAGAAAAACGTTTTTTGCTAAAAACAAAAGATAAAAGCCATTAGCCACCAAATTGCACAAAAACACATAACCAACTCCCAGAGATTCAGAGTAGATATTGATCAACATGGAGTTGGGGTGGCTGCTGATCCACCAGGGACAGAAAACAATGAAAAACAGATTCAATCCAATATTTAATACGATGTTTCCCATCTTTAATGAGGCAAACAAAAACGCTTTTCCCTGAAGTCTCAGCCGAGCAAATGGCACAGCCACTATGGCATCTATCGCCAGGATAAGGGCCAACCAAATAATGTAATTCTCTTTACCAGGATACTGCAACAATTCTGCAATCCAGGTCGATGATAAAATAAGAAGTCCGCTAAATAATAGTGAAGTGGCTAAGAGAGATGTTTGCGCAATCGAGTAATAATTGCTACCTGCTTGAGCCTTTGATTGAAACCTGAAATAAGAGGTTTCGAATCCATACGTGTAAAGAATATTGAGAAAAGCAACAAACCCATACAGTTCTGTAACAATACCATATTCTGCCGGGGCAAAAACGGACGTGTACAGGGGAACCAGTAAGTAATTGAGCACTCTTCCGAGCACACTACTAGCTCCATAGATTACCGTCTGGCCAGCAAGCTGCCGAAGTTGGCTCACTTATTCTCCTTTAAACTCTGGGGTTCTTTTTTCCATAAACGCTGCAGCTCCTTCCGTGAAGTCCTCCGTTCCACAGCATCTGGCAAAGGCGTTGGCTTCTGTTTGATAGCCATTTTCATCGTGATTGAAAACAGCATTGACACTGTCAATTACCAAGCCGATAGCAATAGGAGCCTTCGCTCCGATTTTACCAAGAATTTCGATGGCTTTGTCCATCGCGGCTTCTTTGTCTGCTTCCATGTAATTGACCAGACCATAACTCAGTGCGGTATTCGCATCCATCATATCGCCCGTCATTAAGTATTCGAAAGCTCGCCCTTTTCCAATGAGTTGTGTCAATCGCTGCGTGCCACCGTAGCCAGGTATGATACCTAAATTAACCTCTGGCTGGCCAAATCGAGCATTAGCACTGGCCACACGCATGTGACAGGCCATTGCAAGCTCACAGCCTCCTCCAAGCGCAAACCCATTCACTACGGCCACTACAGGTGTGTGGCAATTCTCAATCAACTGGAAGATTTCCTGTCCTTCTTCAGAAAATTTTCGAGCATTCATCTCATTAAGCTCAGAGAATTCACCGATATCTGCACCAGCCACAAAGGCCTTCTCTCCAGCGCCAGTGATGATCACTCCCTTGATGTCTTTGTCATCGTAAACGGAATTGAAAACCTCTTTAAGCTCTGCGAGGGTACTCGTATTTAGTGCATTGAGTTTACTCTCTCGGTTGATAGTTATTGTTAAAATACTACCTTCAGTAGATAGTGAGAGATTCTGCAAGTCAGCCATAAGGTTGGATTTCTAATGAACTCGAAAGAAAGATCAAAATTAAGATTATTTCAACTAATTTCAGAAATAAGGCCCAAACAACGGTCGCTTTTTACAACAAATTTGCCAATGAGCCCATTTCGATTCATTTTATTTGGTCGTAACCAATATGTTTTCCAGATTATCTAGCATGGTCTGGGACATCTTCTCCAGATCAAACGCCGGCTCCCATCCCCAATCTTTCCGAGCCTCTGAATCATCCATACTATTCGGCCAACTATCAGCGATCGTTTGTCTGAAATCAGGAGAGTAACTGATCTTGAAATCAGGATATCGCTTTACAATTTCTGCATACAGCATCTCTGGGGATAGGCTTATGGCTGAAACGTTGTAACTAGAACGCACTTTAATTTTGTCTGCATCCGTCTCCATCAAATCAATTGTTGCCTTCACAGCATCATCCATATACATCATTGGGAGCCTCGAATCTGCTTTCAAAAAACAGTCGTAAGAACCTTCCAATATTGCTTTCCAGAAAATATCTACCGCATAATCAGTCGTTCCTCCTCCTGGTTGAGCCTTGTAACCAATCAGACCTGGATATCGGATAGAGCGCACATCTACACCATGCTTTTGGTAATACCAATCGCACCAGCGTTCACCCGCCAGTTTACTAATTCCATAGACCGTATTGGGATCCATAATCGTATTCTGAGGAGTCTTTGTTTTCGGAGTTGAAGGACCAAAAACAGCAATCGATGACGGCCAGTAGATCTTGGAAACACCATTTCTGCCGGCTTCAAGCACATTGAGAAGACTTGTCATGTTCAGGTCCCACGCAAACTTCGGATTCTGCTCACCTTTGGCAGACAATATAGCTGCCAGATGATAGATTTGTGTGATTTGATGTTTTTCGATGAGTTGATCCAGCGCTTCCTTGTTCATCACATCCAGTGATTCAAAAGGGCCATCTTTAATTAAGTCTGCCGCTTCTCTCAGGTCTGAAGCAATTACTTGCTCAGTCCCAAACAGATCTCGCAGTTTGAGGGTTAATTCAGTGCCCAGCTGACCACAGGCACCGATAACTAATATTTTCTCCATGGGGTAATGTCGTTTATGCCTGCAAAAGTAGTAATTTGATCTTTCACATCACTTATAATCACCAATCCTTATACATTTGTTTCCATGAATCTGAGAACATACTTAATAGGTAAAAAAATCGATCCAGATTTGATGAAAAAAGGAGATCCTGAGCGGTACAAAACTTTTAATGTACTCTTCTCTCAGATGCATCCAGATAGTTTCACTTCACAAAAACTTTTTCTAATCAATAAGCTTAGAAGAAAGTACAAACTGGAGAAAGCACCAGAAGAAAAGGTGATCGAAAAACCGAAAAAAGTAAAACCCAAAATAGTACCTAAATTTAAAAAGTAGACAACATGTATACATCCTTAAAGACGAAACTCGAGAAGGAAATTGCCGATATCAAAGAAGACGGACTCTTCAAAGAAGAGCGCATTATTACATCCCCTCAAGACGCAGTAATCAAACTTAATGATGGCAAGGAAGTCATCAACTTTTGTGCAAACAATTACCTCGGACTTTCTTCCCACCCCAAAGTAGTAGAAGCTGCCAAGAAAAGTATTGACACCCATGGCTTTGGGATGTCTTCTGTCCGTTTCATTTGCGGTACTCAGGACATTCATAAGGAATTGGAACAAAAAATATCTGAGTTCTTAGGCATGGAGGACACCATCTTGTATGCTGCCGCCTTCGATGCAAATGGAGGAGTCTTCGAACCACTTCTTGGCCCTGAAGACGCGATCATCTCCGATGCATTGAATCATGCCTCCATCATTGATGGAGTGCGACTTTGCAAAGCTGCCAGATACCGATACAATCACAACGATATGGACGATTTGGAAGCTAAGCTTAAAGACGCTTCTGATGCCAAAGTAAAAGTGATCGTAACCGATGGCGTTTTCTCCATGGATGGTACCATCGCCCAATTGGATAAAATCTGTGACCTGGCAGACAAATACGATGCGGTAGTCATGACGGATGAATGCCACTCAACAGGGTTTATGGGCAAAACCGGACGTGGTGTTCATGAGTACCGCAGCTGTATGGATCGTGTCGATATCATCACGGGAACACTCGGAAAAGCATTGGGAGGTGCTTCTGGAGGATTTACATCCGGTAAGAAGGAAATAATCGAAGTACTGAGGCAAAGATCAAGGCCCTACTTGTTTTCAAACACGTTGGCACCCTCAATTACCGGAGCTTCTATCGCGGTGATTGACATGCTGTCTGAAACTACAGAGTTAAGAGACAAACTGGAAGACAACACCAAATACTTTAGAGAGAAAATGACCGCTGCAGGCTTTGACATCAAGCCAGGTGATCACGCCATCGTCCCAATAATGCTTTATGACGCTGTGCTTTCTCAGAACATGGCCAAGAAATTATTGGATAAAGGAATTTATGTGATTGGTTTTTACTTCCCGGTAGTTCCGAAAGGTCAGGCAAGAATACGTGTGCAAATGTCCGCTGTACATGAGCGCGAGCATCTGGACCAGGCCATTCAAGCATTTACAGAAGTTGGTAAAGAATTAGGAGTAATTAGCTAGCCTGAGCTGATTCTTTTTCAGACTTTTTAGAAGACTCAGAACCCTTAGGCTCTTCCTTTTTGGAGGTGCCTTCTTCTTTTGCCTTTTTCAGAATATTGTCTGTGGATGATGGTTCCTTGCTCTCCTCGTATAGGTACTCATTGATTGCCTTACGCAGTTCCTGAGTAGACAAATTATGCGCTATTTCACCATTGCGTACCGTTGAGATTTGACCAGTTTCCTCAGAGACAACAATAACGAGGGTATCTGTAGCTTCGGACATTCCAATGCCTGCTCGGTGACGTAACCCAAACTGGGCAGGAACATCACGCTCTGTTACTGGCAGGATACATCTGGCAGCTATGATCTTATTGTCATAGATAATCGCTGCACCATCGTGCAACGGACTGTACTTATTAAAAATCGCCATGAGCAACCGCTTGGAAATCACCGCATCAATTCGATCTCCAGACTCTGCAAAAAACTTCAATTCAGAATTTTTTGACATCACGATCAAAGCACCTGTATTGGTGCCGCCAAGTGTCTTGGCCGCTTCAATGAGCGGAGTTACATCAGCCTTCTTATAGCCACTTCTATTCGTCCATATGGACTTGAAGTTTTCAAAAATGTTTCCCTCATTAAAAATTGGCGCCCTACCAAGAAGCAAAAGGAATTTTCTAATCTCCGGTTGGAACAGAATGATCGCAGCTATTACTCCCACACCCATAAACTGACCGAGTATGTTACTCAACAGCTCCATCTGAGCAGCATTAACCACCAGGTAGATCAGGTACAGTACAAGGAAACCAAGAAACACCTTGATCGCCACACTTCCTTTCATCAGTTTGTACACCTGGTATAGCAATACAGACACGAATAGGATATCGATGATGTCGACCCATCCTATTTCTAGAAATCCGATATTGAACCCTAAGATCAAACTGACAATTGGTTAATTAATTTTATTGATTCCATGGCTTCTTTCACGTCGTGAACACGAAGTATAGATGCCCCTTTGAGCAAAGCTAGTGTATTTAGGACAGTTGTGCCATTTAAAGAATCTTCTGCACTTATATTTAACAACTTATATATCATTGACTTTCTCGACACTCCTACCAACATTGGCAAGTCTAGTTTTTTTAAGTAGTCAACATGGTTTAATAAGTAATAATTCTGTTCGATTGTTTTAGCAAAACCAAATCCGGGATCTATTACGACATCTTTGATTCCAGCCTCCCGTATTTTAACCAATCGCTCAGAAAAATATTGCATGACCTCTTTCAGTAAATCATCATATTTTGAAAGCTCCTTCATGTTCTGCGGGGTGCCACGCATGTGCATAGCGATGTAAGGCACCTTCAGTTTACCCACTGTTTCCAGCATTTGGGTATCCAGCATTCCCGCAGATATGTCATTGACCATGGATGCACCACCATCAACTGCCGCTTTCGCCACCTCTGATCGAAACGTGTCGACCGATACAATGGCTTCAGGAAACCGGGTAATTATTCCATCAATTGCCAACTGGACACGCTGTACCTCTTCTTCAATACTGATATCCGTTGCGCCGGGACGTGAGGAATAACCTCCGACATCCAAAAATGAAGCTCCTTCTTTAAGCATTCGTTCCGCCTGATAAAACACTTCAGAATCAGTTTGCTTTCTACTTCCTGAATAAAAGGAGTCTGGTGTCACGTTGATGATCCCCATGACTTTTGGCGAAGAAAGATCCATGAGTCTACCATTGATGTTTATAGTCGAATGAGCGATCAATGTATTAGATTTGTCCATCTAGTTTCAGTGTTTACAATATAACCATTTCTGAAGTTGAAAGATCAGACTGTTGAGCAATACCACGAAGTTATCGCTTCGTGTAAAGAAATTTTTGCAAAAAAGACGAAGGATTATGGAACTGCCTGGAGAATACTTCGATTACCTTCCATAACCGATCAGATTTTCATTAAGGCTCAGCGAATTCGATCCATACAGGACAAGGGTTCGCAAAAAGTGCAGGAAGACATTGGCTCAGAATTTATCGGTATCATTAACTATTGCATCATGGCTTTGATTCAAATGGACCTCAAGGAAAGTGATGAAATGGAAATTCCATATGAGGTGTTAGAACCCAAATATGATAAGGCAGCCGATGACACACTGGAGCTACTAAAGAATAAAAATCATGACTATGGTGAGGCCTGGCGCGAAATGCGGGTAAGCTCAATAACTGACATTATCCTGATGAAACTTCTGCGTGTGAAACAGATTGAAGACAATGCCGGGAAAACCATTATTTCAGAAGGAATTGACGCCAACTACCAGGACATGATTAATTACTCTGTTTTTTGTATGATCAAACTGAACAACGTAAAAGCATGAAATATATCTATGAAGCCGCACGCTACCTTGTAGGTGCACTGTTCATTTTTTCAGGAATAATTAAGATCAACGATCCGGTTGGCACAGCGATCAAACTGCAGGAGTATTTTGAGGTTTTCGCTTACGACTTTGCTCCTTTTTTTGAGTGGTTTGTCCCAGCGGCATTGTTTTTTGCCATATTACTGAGTGTCTTGGAAGTGGTATTGGGCATTGCTTTGATCATTGGCTTTAAAATTCCAAGAACCAGCTGGGCACTGCTGTTGATGATTGTATTCTTCACTTTTCTCACTTTTTATTCGGCTTACTTCAACAAAGTCACAGACTGTGGATGCTTTGGAGATGCTATTAAGCTTACGCCGTGGCAGTCGTTTTACAAGGATCTGATCTTATTGGTGTTGATTATTGCCATATTCATCAATCGACAGCATTTCACTCCGTGGTTTGGAGAAAAATTTGGTTATGTAAAAGTGATAGGCTCTACCATATTCTTCACACTTATGGCAAACTATGCTGTGAGACATCTTCCATTTATTGATTTTAGAGCCTATGCGGTTGGGAATCACTTACCAACCTTGATGGAGCCATCAGAGCCTCTGGTTTACGAATATGTAATGACTAAGGATGGTGAAGAATACACCTTTGATTCGTATCCATCCGATAAAAGTTACGAGTTTAAATCCATGGATCTGATTAACCCCGAAGCACAACCGAAGATTACTGACTTAAGTATCTGGAATGATGAGGGAGACTTTACTGATAGACTGTTTGGGGGTAGCAAATTGCTGATAATTATCTATAGTGTGGACAAGGCATCTACTGCCAACATTGAAGAGATCAAAAAGCTAACGACTCAGGTCAAAGGAACTGAAGCTTGGGTGCTGACAGCCTCCGGTTATGAGGACTTTGAAAAGTTCAGACATGAAAACCAGTTGGCTATACCTTATTTCTATGCAGATGCTACCGTACTGAAAACGATGGTCCGATCTAACCCTGGAATCATGCTCTTATCAAACGGGACGGTGCTTGGCAAATGGCATCATAACGACACTCCTGAAGTTTCAGACATTACTCAATTATTGCCTTGAGTATCGGAAGAATTTATTTAATCGGCATGCCGGGTTCTGGCAAATCTTATTTTGGGCGTATGCTATCCGAATCACTAAAGCTAGATCTTGTAGATCTGGACAGCGTTATCGAGGAAAAGGAAGCCCGGTCTATATCAGACATCTTTGGCGCTGACGGAGAAGCATACTTCAGAAAAGTCGAAAACAGAATTCTTAAAGAGGTGTCTGAGCAGTATGAAAACATCATTGTATCCACTGGCGGTGGGACTCCTTGCTTTCTGGACG
>JAMWZA010000196.1 GCA_024305105.1 Marinoscillum sp. | reverse complement strand
TTTTCCCTCCGACTTGTACTGTTCGAGTTTTTCTTTGATCTGTGGAATTTCCATTTAGATTAATTTTGCAATGTCCTTATACAAAATTCTTCCTCCCTCAATTGCTAAAAGTATAAAGGGCAATCCAAATAAGTTCCGGAATTGAATTCTGAAAAATGAAGCTAACTGCGGTTCATCAATCTTAACAAATAAAACCCAGAAAAAAATGATTAGGCCTATTAAGCTACTTAAACCAATCATTAGGTAATTCCTTACATTTGTATTTTTATTAAACAGAAGATAAATAAACATTATATGAAGCAAAAAGTAGGTGGGATAGTATATCAACCATCCCAATGTTTGTTCCTGATATGCCTCTATTCTAGCCTGTTTTTTTATCGATTGAAATAACCAATTATTTTCTACACCTAGAACTTGTGCGATAACACTTAACGTTTGCGAGTAAATTTTAAGAACGAAGGTTCTCAAGATGCCATAAATAATAATGCTAATGAGCACGACAACCGCTAAAGGTCTGGTATGTCTACTTTGCATGATTAACTTTCTTGCCAATGGATGAATAACGATTTAACCAAAACCGCCACATTAGAAAGATGACCAAGTAGACGAAGAATACATAAGTGTATTTATGATTAAAATCAAAGGTTTGTTGGAAATATTTATAGTTCAATGCTAGGACGATTTCCCTAACCACATTGATTAGAAATACAATGACTGAGCCCACAGGTATAAAAATTGTCTTATACTTCCATGGGCCTGGAAAACAGAGCAAAAATCCAACAAATAAAGCCATTAACTCCAAACCATTACAAGGATCTGCTACTAAAACGACTGGCTGACCGTCAATATAGATGTATCGAGCTGAAGCTCCCCCTTCTTTATCTTTCCATGCGTGAGTAGTGTCATAGCCAAGAAGGGTTAACCCCATTCTAGTTCCCTGCACCACTTTAGTCGTCAACCACTCATTCGCACGCCCATCTGGCTCGATAAAGCCATGATAAACCACCATCCAGCCGATGAAAAGGATTACTGCTCTTATAGCAAATGATTTTAATATGGATCGAACTTTATCTTGCATCCATTAAAATTAGCAAATTCGTTGAAAACAGACTTCTGGAAATAGTGTAATTAATACTTTGTTTTATTCAATATTGTCGTATTATTGTACATCCATCCAGCAATTTAGGCTATTAAACGAAAATAGTTACTTCGAGATTGACAGGCATGATAGTTTTGTCAATACAATTATACATCTGCCTACATGCAAATCATTTTTGCCATACTATCAGCATTCGTCGTTTCCTTTATCCTGCTGCCGATAATCATTAAGGTTAGTCGTTCTGTAGATTTGCTGGACAATCCTGATCGCCGTAAAATACATGCGATTTCAACACCCTCTCTCGGAGGTGTTGCTATTTTTCTGGGGTTTATGTTATCTGTACTAATTACCATCCCATTTCATGCTTTAGGGGAGGTTAAGTTTGTTTTGTTTGGTATTTTGATAATGCTTTTCCTTGGGGTAAGAGATGATATAGCAGAGGTGACTGCTAAACACAAATTGGCCATACAAATATTTGCCGCTTTGGTAGTGGTCTATTTCTCCGATATTCGATTAGAAGGCTTTTATGGAATTTTCCATATCTATAATATGCCACTCTGGTTTAATATCCCGTTTTCTGTTTTTGTAATTGTGGCGTTGACTAATGCTTACAATTTAATTGACGGTGTAGATGGGCTTGCGGGATCTATTGGCATCCTCATTCTAGGTTTCTTTGGTTGGGCATTTCTTGCAGCGGATCAGCTGGCTTATGCCATTATTTGTATCTCCTTAGTTGGTGCTCTGTTTGCCTTTCTATACTTCAATTGGTTTCCATCAAAAGTATTTATGGGAGATACAGGTTCTTTGGTTCTTGGCTTTGTGGTCTCTTCTATGGCGATCCGATTTATTAATGTAGCCGATGGATCAGACTTTGTTCTTCCATTGAATTCATCGGTAGGTGTTTGTATGTCTTTATTGGTCTTACCTATTTTTGATACGTTAAGAGTATTCACTATTAGATTCTATAACGGAAAGAATCCACTCGATCCGGATAGAAATCACTTACACCACGGACTACTTAAGTTGGGAATGAATCATGCCCAGGCGACTATTTCTCTGCTAACATTCAATGCAGTGATACTTGTTATCGCCTTAGCCATGAATAGTTATTTGGCGAATGGAGAGCTAATCTTGTTGATTACTTCGATCATTGTACTTGTCCTGGTGTTGTTTGAATACAGATTGAGCAAGCTTAAGTATTTAAGAAAGCAGGCCAAAACCAATCCCAACCTTTACATCTCAAAGTCAGCGTAGGCAATTTCGTGATCGGTCACTCTATAGATGATGTCAAAAGAAGTTCAATTGACTGAACGCATGGTTTAGGCCAACCCCACTATTGTCGATTTTTTAGTCATTCGTTTAACCTGCATTTTCTCCCCTTTATAATGGGAGATGAAAGAGGGGTTGTCAGCATTTGGCAACCTATTTCAATTATTACTTTCGGACTAACTAATCCTGTTTTGTCAACTTCGCCTTTTTGACCCTTTTATCCCTAAAGGGGAAGGTGAAAAATTAATTTGGCTCTATTTGTGGGCTCGGCTAGAGGTGCTCGACAAGTGGCGCTCGGCTAGAGGTGCTCGACAAGCGGGATAGGTTCCTCCAATTAGGTCTTCTAACTCGACAAAGTAAGACTAATCATTCTTTTGACACAGGGATTGCATATTCTTATTAAAAATCCATCCATGAACAAGGACTTGAAGGAGTCGTAGTAGTACGATCTGCATTTTCTCCCCTTGATAATGGGAGATGACAGAGGGGTTCTCAGTAGTTGGCATTCTATTTCAATCCGTGCCTTCGGACGAACTAATCCTGTTTTGTCAACTTCGCCTTTTTGACCCTTTTATCCCTAAAGGGAAAGGCGAAAATTAATTTGGCTCTATTTGTGGGCTCGGCTAGAGAGGTGTACGACTAGCGGGAACAGTAAGCTCCTTTTATTTCTCCTAAACTTTCACAAGATGCATTGATTCCATGCTGCTTTGTTATTTTTGCCTTTCATCGATTCGTAATTGAGGAAAATTAACCTATGAAAGAGAAGATTGACGAGTACCTGCAGGAAATAGATTCTTTAAAAGCCAACACCAAAGATGAACTGGAGCAATTCAGGTTGCGCTTCATCAGCAAAAAAGGTGTCATGACCGATCTTTTCCAGGCATTTAAGGAAGTACCAAATGAACAGAAGAAGGAATATGGTTCTCAGCTGAATGTGCTGAAGGAAAAAGCTCAGGAAAAATTTCAGGAGTTGATCGATGAAGTCAATAGTGTTAAAGCGCAAGATGAGGCTCAATCCATTGACGTGACTTTACCATCTCCTTCAAATACCGGTTCTATACATCCACTGACCAAAACGAAAAATAGAGTTATTCAAATCTTCGAAAGACAGGGATTTAGTGTTGCCGAAGGGCCTGAAGTGGAAGATGATTTTCACAATTTCACGGCATTAAATTTTCCAGAAAACCATCCAGCACGGGAAATGCAGGATACTTATTTCATTACAAAGAACCCTGACACACTACTTCGCACACATACATCGAACGTTCAGATTCGGTTGATGGAGCATGGTAAACCTCCATTTAGATCGATAATGCCAGGGAGAGTGTATCGCAATGAGGCCATTTCGGCAAGAGCGCATTGTTTCTTTAATCAAGTGGAGGGCCTATATGTTGACAAGAAGGTTTCCTTTAAGGATCTGAAGCAAACACTCTATCATTTCTCTAAAGAGATGTTTGGTAAAGATACACAGGTACGATTTCGACCTTCTTATTTCCCATTTACAGAACCAAGTGCTGAAATAGATATCAGCTGTTTCATTTGTAAAGGTGATGGTTGTAAAATATGCAAGCATACTGGCTGGGTGGAAATCGGCGGATCCGGAATGGTCGATCCTAATGTTCTCGAAGCCTGTGGAATAGACTCCGGAGAATACAGTGGATTTGCTTTTGGTATGGGAATAGAACGCATCACCATGCTAAAATACCAGATAGATGATATCCGACTATTCTCCGAAAATGACATGCGTTTCTTAAGTCAATTTTAAAACTACATCGAATGAAGAAAGCCTTAATTACTGGAATCACCGGACAAGATGGCGCTTACCTTGCTGAGCTTCTTCTGGATAAAGGATATGAAGTCCATGGAATCAAAAGACGAGCCTCTTCTTTTAATACAGACCGAATAGATCATTTGTATCAGGATCCACATCATACGGACACAAGGCTTTTCTTGCATTATGGTGACTTAACGGATTCCATGAACCTTACTCGCTTGATTCAGGAGATTCAGCCGGATGAAATATACAACCTTGGTGCCATGTCACATGTAAGGGTGAGTTTCGAGACGCCTGAATATGTAGCTAATGTGGATGGAACAGGAACATTGAGAATACTCGAAGCGGTTCGTTTGCTTGGCCTTTCAGAAAAAGTCAGAATCTATCAGGCTTCTACATCCGAACTTTATGGAAAAGTACAAGAAGTACCTCAAACTGAAACGACACCATTTTACCCACGATCACCTTATGGAGTTGCCAAACTTTACGGGTACTGGATCACTGTTAATTATAGGGAGGCCTATAACATGTATGCTTGCAACGGGATACTTTTTAACCATGAATCTCCATTGAGAGGGGAAACGTTTCTGCCCCGAAAAGTGTCTCGAGCTGTAGCCAAAATGGCTTTGGGCTTGCAAAATGAAATGTTTGTTGGGAACCTGGAAGCTAAACGCGATTGGGGGCATGCAAAGGATTATGTGTATGGAATGTGGTTGATGATGCAGCAGGGCAAGCCGGAAGATTTCGTTTTGGCGACGGGCAAGACTACTTCCATTCGCGACTTGATCTTAATGGCATTTAAACGAGTAGGAGTAGAGCTTCGATTTGAAGGTGAAGGAATCGATGAAATAGGAATTGTGGAAAAGGTCAGCTCTGAATGTTCCTTAAAAGAAGGTCAGGTAGTCTTAAGAATTGATTCGAAGTATTTCAGGCCAACAGAGGTCGACTTATTGATTGGAGATGCTTCCAAGGCCAAAGAAAAATTGGGTTGGGAACCAAAGTACACACTGGAAGAGCTAATACATGAAATGGTAGACCATGATGTCAAACTTTTTGAAAGAGACAAATACCTGTTAAAAGGTGGTCATGATATTCTAAGACAAGTTGAATAATTCATGAATAAAGACGCTAAAATATACGTAGCAGGCCATCGAGGAATGGTTGGATCTGCGATCGTTAGGAGACTTGAGTCTGAAGGGTTTTCTAACATGATTTACAAGACTTCCAGCGAATTGGATTTACGGAATCAGCGAGCTGTTCAAGAGTTTTTTCTTAACGAGCAACCTCAATACGTTTTCCTAGCAGCTGCTAAAGTTGGAGGCATTCATGCCAACAATACTTACAGAGGTGCTTTTCTATATGATAACCTCATGATGGAAGCCAATGTTATCGAAGCGGCGCGAGTGAATGGTGTTGAAAAATTACTTTTCCTGGGCAGCTCATGTATTTACCCAAAGTACGCAGAGCAGCCAATTCGAGAGGATAGCTTGCTCACCGCAGAGTTAGAGCCAACCAATGAACCTTACGCTATTGCAAAGATTGCCGGTGTGAAGTTGTGTGAGACCTATCGAGATCAATATGGCTGTGATTTCATCAGTGCTATGCCTACCAATCTTTACGGGCCGAATGACAATTATGATTTGCAGAACTCCCATGTTCTTCCTGCCTTAATTCGGAAGTTCCATTCTGCCAAAATCAACAATCAACATGAAGTTGAAATTTGGGGAGATGGATCACCACTTCGAGAGTTTTTACATGTGGACGATTTAGCAGCAGCTTCCCTGTTTCTAATGGAGAACTATGCTGATGGAAAACCCATTAATGTTGGCTCAGGCTCTGAAATTAGTATAAAGGATTTGGCACTACTGGTAAGCGAAGTGGTTGGCTTTGAGGGAGACTTGAAGTTTGATACTTCTAAACCGAATGGTACGCCTAGAAAACTGATGGATAGTTCACGAATTAATCAATTAGGCTGGAGTCCACTAATTCGTTTAGAAGAAGGTATTCACAAAGTATATGCAGAAGTGAATAAAGAGGATTGGTAATCCTATTCAAGCTGTAAGCTGAATAGTGGTATAAAATGCTAATAAAGACATTAAAATAGCAGCACCCGCAATCACCCAGCCTATCTTCGTTTGTGTAATAAGCTGGTGTGTTTGACGTGTCATTTAATTAATAATAATCTCATCATCAGCAACGATCTGTTCCAATTGGGTCAGTTTCTCTTCCTTCATTGTTTAAAAATACGAATTATAACGAAGAGATGTTACAACAAACTCTCGATCAGCATCTCCTCAGATTTGCCCTCTGCTTCTGCTTTAAAGTTTCTGACTATTCTGTGACGCAGAATGGGTTTTGCGACCTCTTTTACGTCCTCAATGTCTGGTGAATATTTGCCTTTAAGCAGGGCGTTACATTTTGCAGCGAGCACCAGAAACTGACTGGCTCGTGGGCCAGCTCCCCATTCCAGGTATTCATTGGTTTCGTCCGCAGAATGTTCTGTAAATGGTCGTGTCTTATGAACCAGTTTCACTATGTACTCAAACACATTATCAGGAACCGGAACCTTCTTAACCAGTGCCTGATATTTCAAAATATCTTCTTTTGAAATAATCTCATTCACGTCAACTGAATTTCCGCTAGTAGTTTGCTTGACGATGTTAAGCTCTTCTTCAAAACTCGGGTACTCCAGTTTAATCATGAACATAAATCGGTCCAGCTGAGCCTCAGGCAGCGGGTAAGTTCCTTCTTGTTCTATTGGGTTTTGTGTAGCTAATACAAAAAATGGTTTGTCCAAAACGTAATTATGACCTCCAGTAGTAACAGCACCTTCCTGCATGGCTTCTAGTAAAGCAGATTGTGTCTTAGGAGGTGTTCGGTTGATCTCATCTGCAAGAATGACATTAGCGAAAATAGGGCCTTTGATAAACCGGAAGTTCCGCTCCTGGTCCAGTGTTTCTGCTCCTATTACATCTGAAGGCATCAAGTCTGGTGTAAACTGAATTCGATTGAAGTCCAGTCCAAGCGCTTTCGTCATGGTGTGAACAAGGAGTGTTTTGGCAAGTCCGGGAACACCCACTAATAAAGCGTGACCGCCACAGAAGATCGAGGTGATTAAAAGCTTCACCGTTTCCTTTTGACCTACTACTACTTTGCTTATTTCCTTTTCCAGCTTGTCATAAGCAGCACCAAGTTCTTTTGCTACTTCAACTTCATTTTCAATTTCAGCCATTCAATGTTTTTTAATCCTGTAAAAGGTTACAATAATCGTATTCCGGATCAATCTCAATATAGACGTTGTCCCTTGCATCTTCAAACCACTCAGATAATATCTTGTTCTGTTTATTATTCAATGCTGCTGTAGCTATTTTTTGGTAATCGTCTTTAAGGTTTGCCTGATGAGGAGCCAATCGCTTTTTATAGTATAGTATTCTGTAAGCCTGGGAGCCATCGGCCTGCTGAAACTCTATCGGTTTGGTGATATTACCCACCTCCATAGTGTCTAGAGTAAAGAAAATTGTCGGATCAAGCTGCTCTACAGATACCCGGCTCGATTCATTTGGGTCTAAGAAATAGCCTCCATTCGAACTTGTAAGCTGATCGTCAGAATATTCCTTTGCTGCAGCCTCAAAAGTGATGCTGTCTGAAAGGATGGCAGTCCGCATACTGTCCAAATAGTTTTTAGCTTTGAGGATGTCCTGTTGAGAAGCTTTGGGACTAACCAATATGTGACGAGTTTTGAACGTATTTCCTCGCTTTTGCTGTAACTCTATTAAATGGAAGCCAAACTGCGTTTCAATTGGCATTGATAACTCGCCTTCTTTCAAGGTCATGGCTGTCGCTTCAAATTCCGGAGCAAGATCTCCACGTTTATAGAATGGCAATTCGCCACCTCGCGCCGCAGACCCAGGGTCTTCAGAGTATTGACGAGCTAGATCAGCAAAGGACTCACCTTGTAAAAGTCTCCCGCGCAGCTCATACATGAGCTTTCTTACTTTGTCTTTCTGTATTTTTCCAGGCGTTGGTTTTTTAACTATTTGACCTACTGTCACCTCTGTTGAGAAAAACGGCAAACTATCTTGTGGAATATTCTTGAAGAACTTTTTCACTTCCGCCGGAGAAACTTTAAGGTCTGAGATGATGGTCTCCTGCATTCTTTGGATGGTGAGTTGTTCTTTGATGTCATCAAAGATTTCACTTTCGATCTGATCGAGTGACTTACCGTAGTATTTTTCAATCTCCTCCTCTGAACCGACCTGCGAAATCATGTATTCCATTCGCCTGGAAAGGCTGGTCTGTACTTCTATTTCGGAAACTTCTACTGAGTCAATCTGTGCCTTGGCAACCAGCATTTTGTTAACTACAAGCTGCTCAAAGATCTGACACTTGGCATTAGTGCCTCTAAACTGCCCTTTGGAT
>JAMWZA010000195.1 GCA_024305105.1 Marinoscillum sp. | reverse complement strand
AGGACTTGTGTCCACTTATAGCAGATTTTATGGTGATTATTGCGGTGGGGTCCACCTTTTTCCATTCCGAACAAAGAAGTTAAGCCCACCAGCGCCGATGGTACTGCAGTAACATGTGGGAGAGTAGGTCGTTGCCAGTTTATTACAAGAGGGTGTTGTTAATTCAACACCCTTTTTTTGTGTCAAGTCTGTAAGTTATTATGTATGCAACGACCTACTATCCGAGTAGGACTGCCTCGTCGTTGCTTGTTTATTATCGTGCAACGTAGGCAAACCCTGATTAGTTTACTAGTCAGGGTTTTTTGTTGTGCGCCATGCATGCTTTTCTCACCTTTAGGGTGAGTTTTTTTTTTAACCAAGTCCCGAACGAGCCAGATGGAGAGGAATCGTTAGCCTAAGGCAAGGGTGTCCCGAGCAATTGGGAATCCAAAGGAAGCTTACGGCGAATTATGGATTTGACGAACAGTAACCAGATATAAGGCCTAAGGTCTGGGGTAATCCTGCATTGGAAGGAGACGCCCAAAATCCATTCGTAAAGATCAAGGTAAATCTGGCAAGTCCATATGAAAGGAGAAAAGCTTACCATGGGAGATCCTGATGTTGAGAGATGTCAGGAAGTCACAGGAACGCCTGCCGGCAGCAGTAATAGTACCGTTTAAGGGTGGTTAATACCCACTTTAGGGAAGGACAGAATCTCTAAACGGAGTGTTTTATTTTTTTGATAGTTGTAAAAGTCATGTCAAAGACAGGAAAATACCAACAACTTCGGATGAACCTTATTGGAGAATGGGGATCGGGTAGCCTATCTGTAACCGGGAGGGACGTATTCTCTCCACGCACAGGTAAGGTAAGTCAACAGTGGCTTTCAATGTGTCAAAAGGAACGCACTTCAACACAGAATATGATGGAACGGGTAACCGATCTATCCAATCTGTCGACAGCATGTCGAAAAGTAATCAAGAATGGCGGATCATCAGGGATTGATGGTATGACAACCAAAGACTTGAAGGATTGGTTTTCTATGAATCACCAAAGATTAGCAACCTTGCTACTGTCTGGCGATTATCGACCAAGCACTGTAAAGTTGGTTGAGATACCGAAGCCTTCAGGAGGAACACGCCAGCTAGGTATTCCCACGGTTATCGACCGTATGGTTCAGCAGGCAGTTCTACAAGTACTGATGAAACGTTACGAACCTATCTTTTCAGAAAACAGTTACGGTTTTCGTGTGCAGCGTAGCGCCCATCAGGCACTTCGCTGTGCAGGCCGCTATGCTGCAGAAGGCTATCGTATTTGTGTTGATCTAGACTTAGAACAATTCCTTCGATAAGGTCAACCACGATCGTCTGATGTGACAGCTTAGCCGTCGGATAGGTGACTCACGGTTGTTGCGCCAGATGAGGCTTATGCTTAAATCAGGAGTCATGATCGGAGGAGTCGTAAGCCAGAGAATTAGTGGCACCCCACAAGGGAGTTCACTTTCTCCGCTTCTATCCAATGTAGTTTTGGATGAACTGGACAAAGAGCTGGAATTGAGAGGTCATCGCTTTGTTCGTTATGCTGATGATCTGATCATTCAAGTTCGTAGTAATGAATCTGCAAAGCGAGTTTACTCAAACATAAAAAGGTTTATCGAGGGACGAATGCTACTGTCGGTAAATGAGAGTAAGAGTAAGGTATGTCTTTGTAGTTCTTTAAATTATCTAGGTCACCGGATTCTACGGGATGGAAGTCGTGGCTTGAGCCAATCAAGTGAAGAGCGATTCAGGTCAAAGATTCGGCAAATAACACGGAGAAACCGTGGGATTAGTTTCTCACTACTTCTCGGTGAGGTTAACCGGCTCGTGCGAGGGTGGCTGAACTACTTCTGTTATGCAAGAATGCAGAAGAAACTCAAACGTCTGACGAGTTGGTTGTGTCGAAGACTCCGCTGCTTTCGGTTGAAACAATGTAAGCAAGGGAAAGGGATTACCCGTTTTCTGGTGAGTTGTGGAATTCCTAAATGGCGCGGGTTATTGCTCGGTTGCTCTCACAAAGGTTGGTTTAGAAAGTCTGGTAGTCCACAGGCAAATGAGGCTATGAGCTTGGCCTGGTTCCGAGAGGTAGGACTAATTCTTCCAATTGATTACTATAGACACGCATTTAGAGAAACCGCCCAGTACGAGAGTACGCTGGGTGGTGTGAGAGTACAACAAAGATAGGCTTGATCACCTACCTTTGTTTCCTACTCGATTTTAACCCCATCATGAGATTACTACTACTCTATGAGAACACATTTATTTGGTATCCCTTTTTTTATGCGCGCTTTATTCGCTAAGAATTAAACAATACCTTTGATTGGACGTAAATTTGTTTAAATAACAATCAATGACCTTTATCAATCCATCTGCCCTCTGGGGGTTGTTTTTACTGTTAATTCCTATTCTAATTCACTTATTTAGTTTCAGACGGTATAAAAAGGTGTTATTCTCTAACCTAGCTTTTTTAGTTGATGTAAAGGAGCAGAAGAAATCAAGTTCTAAACTGAAGCGAATAATTGTTTTAATCAGTAGATTATTGGTGCTTTTTTTTGTCATACTGGCTTTTGCACAGCCAATTATAAAAGGGGATGATGAGGTTTATGAAAGCAATTTGGTATATCTAGATAATTCGTTCAGCATGCAACAAACGGATGCAACAGGCGAGCCGCTTTTGTTTCGAGCAAACGCATTATTAGAAAAAGAGCTTTCAAATACAAAATTAGGACAGCAATGCTTACTTACAAATAATAAAACTTCTAAGATTGGGAGAAGACAGAGTGAAGTAAATGTTGGAACTGGGTTTTCAAGTAGTACGATAGGAGCAGAAGAATTAATAAATAAAGCAGATCTGTATAATAGTGATGTGGTTAAGATTTATTCAGACTTTCAAAAATCCACATTTAAAATAGAGGAGTTAATTGGTGACAGCAGCAGAACTTATGAGCTGTATCAGATCCAGAGTGGCAATAGTACAAATTTGTATATAGACACCGTATATCTCTCTAAGGCGCAATTAGAAAGTGGTGAAGGTGAATTAGCGATAGTTGTAAAGAATAGTGGCCCAATTGATAAGGAGGGCGTTCTTATAAAGTTGCAAAAGGATAATTTGCAGATTGCTTCGAATTCGATAGCTATTTCTGCCAACTCAGAATCGGAGGTTCGCTTTCCAATTGCTAATCAAACAAACATCTACGGAGCTTATACTGTACAACTACAGGATGTTCCGGTGGTCTTTGACAATACGTTTTATTTCAATATTCAGAAACCTGAAAAAACAGATGTTTTAATACTAACCGAGGGGATTCAAACATCGAAATACATTAACAATGTATATAGCAATGAAGGGTTGTTTTCTGTCACGGAAAATGACATTTCCGCAACATCTTTGAATATTTTGGCGGAAGCTGATTTGGTAGTATTAAATGAAATCAGTTCTATTCCGGAATGGTTAATTGGTCAGTTGTCAAATATCAGCTCTAAGTTTTTATTGATTCCTGGTAAGGAGATTGACATGGAGTCTTATGCTAGATTTTTGAATTTGGTCGTTAAGGAGTCCCCAAGTGATATCCGCTACTCATTGAGTCAGGAAGTGCTAAGCCATCCGATTTTTGAGGGGGTCTTGTTGAAAGAGGATAATGAAGCCAATCTCCCGGAGGTTCTTGTCCAATTGGAAATGAGTGGGTATTTTGAGACAATTTTACAAACGAATGCTAAGCAACCGTATCTAATTAAAACTAATCAGGTTTATTGTTTAGCTGCACCGCTTTCTGATGATGTAACCAACTTTCATAAACACTCCATTTTCGTGCCCGTAATGTATGAATTGGCAAAATCAAGCCTCAAGGATGCTCTATATGTGCGATTAGGGACCAACTATGTTAGTGTCAGTAGTGATTCCGTAAGAAATGAGTCCGTTTTTAGGTTGTCATCTAGTGAAGAGTCCTTCATCCCTGCATACCGGTACAATGAAGACCGGGTTGTATTGGAGATTCCAGAAAACCTGAATGAACCTGGATTGTATTATTTGAGCACTGATAAAGATACCTTGACCGCTCTTGCCTTTAATTATTCGTCACTCGAATCAGAGATACTTACGCATTCATCGGTTGAAATTGAAAAAATGATTTCGGGGACAAAGCATATTCAATATATGAGTATTGGAAGTGAAGCCTACGCAGAGGCTTCAATCGGTGAATCTGATGCTCTTAGCTTATGGAAATATGCATTACTTTTGGCACTGAGTTTTTTACTTGTTGAATCCATTCTGCTAAGATTTCTTAAATGAAAGTACTGCTCAAAAGTTCAAAAATCCTTGATTCAGGTTCGGCCTATCACAACAAGACTATCGACATCCTTATTGAGAATGGAGTTATTACAAAGTTAGGGCAAAATATACCCGACCCGTCAGATGAAGTCCTTGATGGCTATACGGTAACTCCAGGTCTTTTAGATCTAAATGCACACTTTAATGAGCCGGGCTCTGAATATAAAGAAGATTTATATTCCGGGAAGAAATCGGCATCTTTTAGCGGGTTTACAGACATTTGTGTTCTTCCAAATACGATACCCGTAATTGAATCGAAGAGTGATGTAAACTTCGTTATGAAGAACTCTGGAGAAGGGGTTGATTTGTGGGCAATTGGAGCATTAAGTGAGTCATGTAACGGGGAGAATTTAACAGAAATACTGGATTTGGAAAACGCCGGTGCCGTAGCTTTTTCTGATGGGATTAATCCTATATGGAACTCTGAGCTTCTGCTCAAGGCTTTACAGTATGTTCAGAAATTTGAAGGTCTGGTGATCAACCGTCCTAAAGACATCCACCTTTCGCAGCACTCCCAGATGAATGAAGGTAAGATGAGTACTACTTTGGGTATGAATGGAGAGCCGTCTTTGTCAGAAACATTAGCCGTAAAACGTGATCTTGATATTCTAAGGTACGCGGGAGGTAGACTGCATTTTTCGATGCTTTCGACGGCAGAGTCAGTTGATTTGGTAAAGAAGGCAAAGAAAGAAGGGTTAAATGTAACCTGTGACGTGGCAATCCACCAGCTGCTGTATACCGAAGATGCTTTGCAGGATTATGACTCTAACTACAAGGTTGATCCTCCTTTGCGATCGGAAAAGGATCGAAAAGCTTTATTGAAAGGTCTGGAATCTGGTGTGATCGATGCGATTGTTTCAGCGCATAACCCTCAGGATCCTGAGTCAAAGGATTTAGAGTTTGATTTGTCAACTGCGGGAATTTGCTCATTACCAACTTTCTTTAGTAGTCTTGTGAACTTGTCGAAGGACTTGCCTTTGGAATTACTTTTGGAGAAGTCATCTAACGGTCCTCGTAGAATATTAGGGTTTGAAGAAGTGCACATAAATGAAGGTAGCCAGGCCAAATTAGCCATTATCGACCCAAACAAAACATGGGTTTTTGATAAAACCAATAACCCATCAAAGTCGATTAATTCACCGTTATTTAATTCCGAATTGACGGGTAAATGTGTCGGAATCATTAATGGTCATTTTTTAATCAGGAATTAAAATGCTCAAAACTTCATTGAAATACGCGCTTCTGTCTGGAGTGTTTATGGTATTGGTCTATCATTTATCGTTCAAGATTGGGGTGAACCCTCAGATAGATCTTGGCCACTTGTTTTTTGATCTGGTTTTGTTGGGGATGTTTATATTCTTTGCTGAAAAGGAGTTCAAAACTTATCGTAATGCAGGAATTCTACATTTTTGGCAGGGGATGACCATTGGTTTTTTGGTATATACCTTAGGAGCAGTCGTTTTTTTGATCGCTCAAATTATTTATTACAATTTTGACACACAAGCTGTAATAAATTACCAGGAGGCTGCGACTAATTTCCTGAATGAACGATCGGAGATTTTTATAGAGAAGTTTGGAGAGGATGTTTATCAACTTCAGGTTGAAGAGATTCAGAAAGTGACTAAATGGGATCTCATACAAGAGTCAACGATTAAAAAAATCATAGCTGGATTCTTTATTACCCCAGTTATATCAATAATTTTAAGGAAACAACCTAACTAAATTTCATTATGGAAGAAACAACTGATGTATCAAAGAAAAGTGTAGCCGTAAAATATGGCGTGATTGGAGGACTAGTATCAATCATTGTGTTTGTCGTACAGGATTTTGCAGGAATTGCAGGAAACCCTGATGTGGCATGGATTCCCACTGTTGTGTCTATTGTTATTTTCGCTGGGATCATTTTCGTGGCTCAAAATGACTACAAGAAAAATGGGGATGGATTTTTAAATTATGGTGAAGGTTTGGGACTAGGGACTTTGGTGTCACTAGTGGCAGGAATCATTTCCAGTATTTTCACATACATCTATGTGTCATTCATTAATACTGCATTTGTTGAAAACATTCGTCAACAACAGATCCAGGCAATGGAAGAGCAGGGGATGAGTGATGTTCAAATCGAGCAAGGGATGAAAATGGCTGAGAATTTTTCAGGACCTACAGCTATGTTGATCTTTGGTATTATTGGATCTGTATTTTTTGGTTTTATTGTGTCTCTAATTATTTCAGCATTCACTAAGAATGCAAGGCCTGAATTCGAATAACTATACCTGTGTCAAGTAAAGCACTCACTTTATCTGTAATTATTCCGGTATATAACGAAGAGGAATCACTGCCGGAGCTATTTCAATGGATTTGTAAAGTAGTTGATGAAAACCAGATCTCAGCTGAGGTGCTTTTTATTGATGATGGGAGCAGTGATACTTCCTGGCAGGTCATTTCAGAATTAAGAAAATCGGATTCTCGAGCTAAGGGAATCCGATTTAACCGAAATTATGGTAAATCTGCTGCCTTGCATACCGGTTTTCAAGCTGCTTTAGGCGAGGTGGTTATCACCATGGATGCTGACTTGCAAGATAGTCCAGAAGAAATTCCTGATTTGATTCGTATGATTAAAGAAGAGGGGTTTCAGCTGGTGTCAGGGTGGAAAAAAAAGCGGCACGATCCCATTGGGAAAACCATACCTTCTAAGTTCTTTAATGGAGTAACCAGAATGGTATCTGGTATTAAGCTTCACGATTTTAATTGTGGCTTGAAGGCTTATCATCAGGATGTCGTCAAGAATATAGAATTGTATGGCGAAATGCATCGCTATATACCACTTCTGGCCAAATGGAATGGTTATTATCGTATAGGAGAGAAGGTTGTCCAGCACAGGGAGCGTAAGTATGGAACAACGAAATTTGGTCTCGAGCGATTTGTTAATGGGTTTTTGGATTTAATCTCGGTAAGTTTCGTTACTCGATTTAGGAAGAATCCAATGCACTTCTTTGGCACGTTTGGCACTTTATCCTTCCTCTTTGGACTAATCGTTGCTGGCTATATCATTGGCGATAAACTCTATAATCTATATAAAAACTTACCCGTAAGGGATGTCGTTGATCAACCATTGTTTTTTCTTGCCCTTGTCGCGATACTGATTGGAACACAGCTTTTCCTTGCTGGATTCTTAGCGGAGATGATTATTCAAATTAATCCTCGCAAAAATGATTATCTGGTATCCGAAAAGATTGGCTTAGATGCCTAAGTACTCCATTATTATTCCTATTTACAATCGACCGGATGAGTTAGATGAACTGCTAACGACTCTTTTAGATCAATCGTATACTGATTTTGAAGTGGTAGTGGTGGAAGATGGCTCTACCGAAGATTGCTTACACATCGTTAAGAAATATGATCAGGAGCTTTTTATTCAATACTATGAAAAGGATAATGGAGGTCAGGGATTCGCTCGGAATTACGGCTATGAAAGAGCCAAAGGAGAATACCTTATTGTTTTTGATTCCGATTGTTTGATTCCCTCACATTACCTTCAAAGCGTTGACGACTATTTGCAGGCTAATAATGTAGATGCGTTTGGAGGTCCAGATGCAGCCCATGCGTCATTTAACGTCACGCAAAAGGCTATTAATCATGTGATGACTTCCCTATTCACAACAGGAGGAATTCGTGGTAATAAGAAGCACGTTGGTACCTACCATCCGCGGAGTTTCAACATGGGAATTAATCGCCGGGTTTGGAAAGAAACGAAAGGGTACATCATCCCTTTTATGGGCGAAGACATGGAGTTCAGTACTCGCATACTCAAGTCAGGATTTAAAACGGCGCTCATTCCTGAGGCCTTCGTTTATCACAAACGGCGTACAAGCCTTGTTAAGTTTTTTAAGCAGCTTAAGTATTTTGGTCGTGCAAGAATCAATTTATCCAGGTTTCACTCCGGGCAAGTTGGTGTAGTGCATTTATTTCCAACGGGATTTACGCTTGGAATTATTGTTTCTACCGTTTTAGCAAGCTTTGCTAATCCGCTTCAATGGCTAGGTGTGTTAGCTTATTCTATTTATTTTGGTTTGGTTAGTCTGGAGGCACTTATCAAAACAAAGTCTTTGGCAGTCGCCCTACTATCTCCTTTCGCGGCCTTGCTTCAGCTAACTGGTTACGGTTATGGTTTGGTGTACGAATGGGTTAGGAAGATCAGAGGGATTGACCCAAATACGAAGTATATAGAGCTTTATTAGTTGTTGGGGACTAGTGAAGAGTTAATAGTGACTGGTGATTAGTCTTCTGAGATTAGTAATTAGAGAATTGTGATTTAATATACTGCGAATTACTTTTCTACCCGGTAGACGATTTCTTCTTTTGGTAAAGCGAAACGGTTAACTCTCTCTTTAGGTAACTTCATTACCATTTTCTCTTCTATCACCTTAAATCCTGAACTGGCAAGTCGTTCCGCATAGTCTTCACCGTACATTCTCACATGATCATCCTGAC
>JAMWZA010000194.1 GCA_024305105.1 Marinoscillum sp. | reverse complement strand
TTTGTTGGCTTTGCCTTCCAGCGAATTAATTTCCTGAGCACTCAGGTAATTGGATAATGCTGTATCGAGTTGGTTAATATAGTTTTCACAGATCGTAGGGGCGTAGTGCTGTAATCGTTCATTGGTGTGTTCCCAGGGCTTGCTTAACCGTAATTGATGCCGCAGAGCCGTCATCCATGCGATGTGTCGATAGATCAATTCCTTTTTGACCTCTGCGTCATTTGTTCCCTGGATGAATGAGACAACTGCAGCGCCAAATGATCGACTGCTATTGACGATCCCACCGTAGATTTTGCGAGCTTCCCAGGTGCGGTCATAGGATGAATTGTTCTTGAAACCCAGGTAAAATGCCACGGCAATACCTATGATCGTTATGGCACTCCATGGTAATTGAATGTCTACAAACTGTGATAATCCGAAAACTCCTGCACTATAGATTAATCCAAAAATGAAGGGTTTTTTGGACCAGTTGAAGGTCATCCAGAATCCATAATTACGTTTAGCGTACATAGGGGATAGTTTTTTGAACTATCCAATTTAGCGTTATTCCTGCAAATCTACTTTATTCATCAAACTAGGCGAAATGAAAAATTTTGAGAAGCTCAATTTATGAGTCTACTTGAATCAATAAAGGGCGATAAACGCGTCTTGATGATATTTTTTCACTTCGTCATAAAGACCAACTGTATAGGGGATAACCACTTTCCACAATTCCTTTACCTGAATTACTTGTGGCTTGAATAGAAATGCTTTTTTAGCATAGTTCCGTGCCCAATCTTCATGTTTAAATGCTGCTATCTGCACATACTTTTGTGTTTCATTTCGGTTAATTGGATTTAACTCCAATGGAATGGCTATCTGCTGCCAGATATACTGATGGGTTTTGGAGTTAACCAGATGTACTTTCATACGCATGGAGAGCTGGTCATCTATTGTCATGGTGTCGTGGTAAACGACAGCAATGCTGTCCAAGTGGTTGAAAGGCTGCGGTATTGTTGCTTCATAATGCTGATTATTGTCCGTAAATACGAGCTGATAAGCAGATTCACTAGCATAGCTCTGCGAGAGGTCGTTAGATAAAGTGAATTGTGCGTTGGCATTGCCCAATGCCACAATACACACCAATACAAAGTGGATTGTTTTCATGATACATAGCTGGTTCGTAAACGATGTGAAGCACGGCTGAATGTGCTTCAATTTTGGTTGTAGTTTAAAAATACAAAAATATATTTAAATATTCATATTTATATCTAAGAATCTACCTGGCATCTGGTATCAATGCATACAAATCAAAAAAGCCACCATGACAGAATTGTCATGGTGGCTTTTAAATAATTAGATTATTTATTGGATCAAGGCTTAAACTGAATCTTACGCATTCGTAACGAAACAGGTGTTACCTCTACATATTCATCTTTGTTGATGTATTCCAGTGCTTCTTCCAATGAGAATTTTTTTGCAGGTGCGATTTTCATGCTAGCATCGGTACCCGACTTTCTCATGTTGGTCAATTGCTTTCCTTTTTGAACGTTTACTGCCAGATCATTGGAGCGAGAGTGCTCACCGATTACCTGTCCTACATAGAGTTCCTCTCCCGGATCAACAAAAAACATTCCACGATCCTGCAGTTTGTCAATTGCATAAGCAGTACCAGGACCTGTTTCCATTGATACCAAAGAACCATTTAAACGCTCTGGAATCTCCCCTTTGTACGGCTCATATCCGTTGAATCGGTGTGTCATCACTGCTTCACCACCTGTAGCCGTAAGGATCTGATTTCTCAAACCGATCAAACCTCTTGCCGGGATATTAAACTCTAGATGTTGAATATCGCCTTTTGGTTCCATTACAGCGAGTTCTCCCTTTCGCTTAGTGACCAACTCAATGGCTTTTCCAGACACATCTTCCGGCACATCAATCACCAGGTGCTCAATAGGCTCATGTTTCTGGCCGTCTATTTCTTTATAAAGTACTTGTGGCTGACCTACTTGAAGCTCGTAACCTTCTCTACGCATGGTCTCAATCAGCACAGACAAGTGAAGTACACCACGTCCGTAAACTAAAAATTTGTCCTCGCTATCAGTAGGTTCAACTCTTAGTGCAAGGTTTTTTTCTATCTCTTTCATCAAACGATCCCTCAAGTGTCTTGAAGTCACGTATTTACCTTCCTTCCCAAAGAATGGAGAGTTGTTGATCGTGAAGAGCATGTTCATTGTTGGCTCATCTACTCCAACTCTTTCCATCGGCTCGGGATTGTCAAAATCCGTGATGGTATCACCAATGTCAAAGCTTTCAATACCGGTTACCGCACAGATATCACCACATCCCACTTCTTCTACAGATCTTTTGCCAAGGCCTTCGAACACATGCAATTCTTTGATTCTGACACGCTTTATAGTTCCATCTGCCTTGGTGAGGCCAAGACTTTGACCTACTTTGATGGATCCCTGGTGGATTCTTCCGATGGCGATTCTTCCAGTGAAAGAAGAAAAGTCAAGGGAGGTGATTTTCAATCTCAAAACACCTTCTTTCTCAACTGGTGCCGGTATGGTTTCCAGAATAGTATCCAGTAAAGGATCAAGGTTATCTGTTTTGTTCTTCCAATCCGTGCTCATCCATCCAAATTTAGATGATCCATACAGCGTAGGGAAGTCCAACTGATCCTCCGTAGCATCCAGGTTGAACATGAGATCGAAGATTTCTTCGTGCACTTCGTCTGGTCGGCAGTTTTCCTTGTCCACCTTGTTGACTACTACGATCGGTTTCAAGCCTAAGCCTAGCGCTTTACCCAAAACGAATCTAGTTTGTGGCATGGCTCCTTCAAAAGCATCCACTAAAAGAAGAACGCCATCAGCCATACTCAATACACGTTCCACTTCACCACCGAAATCGGCGTGACCAGGAGTATCAATGATATTGATTTTTGTGTCTTTGTAGTTGACAGAAACGTTTTTTGAAAGTATCGTAATGCCTCTTTCTTTTTCCAGGTCGTTGGAATCAAGAATCAGGTCATTGTTATCCTGAGAGCGCTTAGAGTCATTAGCCTGAGCCGCATAAATGATTTTATCGACTAGTGTTGTTTTGCCATGATCTACGTGTGCGATGATGGCGATATTTCTAATATTGGTCATATCAAACTTAAATGAAGGCGCAAAAATAGCTGGTTCTTAGGTGAATAGTTCAATATGTAGAAAAAGTTTGTGTGAATTCATCTCAATATTGATCGAATAGTTGTAAAATCTATAACCAAACGATCTGGATTCTGACAAATATTTCTCAGTTGGGTTTTTGTTTCATGTATATTCAAGAACTCTGATTCTGTCAAAAAAGCCCAATTACTTAGTAAATCAAAACAACCACATTAAAAAGTTGGTTTCGAGTAAAATCTATAATCACATGAACAAAAGAGAATTCTTAAAACAGGCCAGCGCTGCAACCGCGTTAGCGTACTTTGGGTTGTCACTAGAAAGTTGCTCTGAAGAGGAACTGCCAGATCCGACAGGTGGTGACGAAATTCTAATTAACCTAACTGCATCGCCGTTTACCACGCTTCAAAATGATCAGGGGTGGTTGCTTCATCCAGATTTCGATATCCTGTTAGTAAATGTAGGAGGGACAATCAACGCTTTTTCAAGCAGATGTACGCATTCTGGGTGCACTCGCCAATGGTCTTTCTCAGAGGAATTTACTTGTACTTGCCATGGTTCTAAATTTGATACGTCCGGCCATGTGGTAAGTGGGCCAGCTCAGGGCTCTTTGACGAGAGTATCCGTTACTAGAGAGGGAGATATGATTACACTTGGTTAATTTATCTTGAACCGATTACCTTTAGCCAAACTTCAAATAAGTGAAAGCATTAAAAGTATTAGTCGGTTTAGTGTTACTGTTGTTAGCCGTTTATTATTTAGGTCCTCAGGTGTCTTTTGATCCGCCAGTTGATGCAAGAATTGAACCTATGAAAATGTCACTGGATAGTCTGGATAAGTATGTGAAGTCCAGAGACATGTCACTTGCAAATCTAAAACCGGATAACGAATCCAGAATCATTTGGGCAGATAGCATACGAAAGACGCGCTATTCCATTGTTTATTTACATGGCTTCTCAGCTAGTCCTATGGAGTCAAATCCTACTCATTTCAATCTGGCCAAAGAATTGGGGTACAACCTTTACTTACCACTGCTGCCGGGACATGGTCTTGATGATAATGAATCATTTGTAGATATTGAGCCAAATGTGTTGATAAATGCGGCGAAGGAAGCTATTGCCATTGCACAATTACTAGGTGAGGATGTGATTGTGATGTCTTGCAGTACCGGATCGACGCTTTCGATTTATCTGGCTGCTGAGAATAAGGAGATGATTGATTTTCTATTAATGTATTCTCCAAACATCGCGCTGGCCGATCCTACAGCCAAACTTGTAACTGGCCCATGGGGAAAGCAAATTGTGAAATCTGTAGTCGGTGACTATTGGAATCCTGCAGGAGCGGGAGAAGGTGACGGATTGAAATATTGGACAACGACCTACCGTTCTGAAGGCCTGATTTCTTTACAGGCCCTTATAGACTATACCATGAAAGAGGAAGTGTTTGAAAAAGTAGATCAGCCATACTTCCTCGGCTATTATTACAAGAATGAGGAAGAGCGTGACCCAACCGTATCTACTGATGCGATGCTGTGGTTTAATCAAACGACGGTAACTGCGGCTAACGATAAAATGGTCATAGCATTTCCTGATGTGGAAGCTCATGTGATTACCAATCCAATAAAGTCAAAAAACGTTGCTGCAGTTTATGACTCTACGATGAATTTCCTCAGAAAGGTTCTTAATTAAGCGAAGTATACCGATTGGCAAAGCATGACATGCTCTGCCAATCGGACATAAGATCATTCAGTGATAATCACTTTTTCCATTACATCACCCTGACGAATATCATCAATTACGTCAAGTCCATCTACTACTTTGCCGAAGCAGGTGTGATTTCTATCCAGGTGAGCTGTGTTATTACGGCTATGGCAGACGAAAAACTGAGAACCACCCGTATTTCTGCCAGCATGCGCCATAGATAGCACGCCTCTGTCATGGTATTGGTTGTCGCCTTCAAGTTCACAATCGATGGTATATCCTGGTCCACCTGCACCTGTGCCATCAGGGCAACCTCCCTGTATCACAAAATCAGGAATCACTCGGTGGAAGGTTAGTCCATCATAAAATCCTTTCTCTGCCAGGTCAATAAAGTTAGATACTGCCTTGGGAGCGTCCTTTTCGTAAAACTCAATTTTCATCACACCTTTTTTCGTGTGTATCTCTGCTTTTTTCATTTGTGTTGATTTATTGATGCAGCAAAGTTAATCCAGCCCTTACAAATGCGATACCTTTGCAGTAGAAATACGAGACTATGGCCATCCCAATTATCGAAATAGGTAAAGTAAACTCGCTGGAAGTATTAAAACTGACTGAGCAAGGTTACTATGTCGGTGATACAGTTGAAGAAATTCTGCTTCCAAACAAATACATTCCGGACGGACTGGAAGTAGGTGACATGATTGATGTCTTTATTTATACCGATTCTGAGGACCGGTTAATCGCTACAACGCTTACACCCAAAATTATGTTGGATGAAATTGCCTATTTGGAGGTGAAAGACACCACTTCATTTGGGGCTTTTTTGGACTGGGGGTTGGAAAAAGACCTCTTGGTTCCATTTAAGGAGCAAATCGAGCGCATGGAAAAAGGTGAGAAGTACCTTGTTTACATGTACCTGGACGATCTTACTGATAGACTAGTAGCTTCAGCACACATCAACAAGCTGATCGAGTTTGATGACATTGATTTGGAAGTAGGTGAGAAGGTAGATGTTCTGGTGGGGCCTGAAACTGATATTGGCTATGTATCAATTATCGACAACCTATACCGTGGGTTGATCTATAAAAATCAGGTGTTTAAAAATATCCAACCCGGAGATCAAACAGTGGCTTATGTAAAGGAGGTTCGGCCAGATAGTAAAGTTGACCTGAGTTTGGAACCTTTGGGTGTAGAAAGCATAGAGCCAAATGCCCAGAAAATTTTGGATAAGCTGAAAAAGGAAGATGGCAAACTCAAGCTCCACGATAAAAGTCATCCCGATGAAATCCGTAACCTGCTGGGGATGAGTAAGAAGAACTTTAAAAGGTCTATTGGGTCTCTTTACAAACAGCGGAAGATTAAGATTCTGGAGGATTCCATAGAGTTGATTTAATTCAGCTAAATTGATTAGGATATTAAAACCTTGTGAGTTGGTTGGTGAGCACTCATTATTCGAAGGTTATCTATGAATCATAATTGATCAGCTGACTGGAAGGGAAATCAAATAAAGGACTCACCAAACAGGTTTCCTTTTTTTCATGTGGAAATGAAACCAATCATAAGAAGAATTCCTGGAAGACGTAACTTTTAAGGCTCTCGCTTTTTATCTAATTGGCAGAATAAAATTTTGAAACCTCATTCATCGTAACCACCATGAGCGCATAAAAAAAGTCGGCTTTTGGCCGACTTTTACTTAAGATTGTTTTGATCACATTAGATTTTTAAAAGTTCTGCATGGATGTTATGGTCCTTGATGAGCTCCTGAGTAAACTTCATGTGACCGTGAGGTACATAAATCTGAAAAATACCATTTTTCATATGAGCTAGTGTTTCAAGAAGCTTCCACTTATTGATCAATTCATTCGGATTGTCCATTTTGGTGGCAATTTCAAAGTAAGCCTTACCGTCATTTTTTTCGGCCGTAACATCTGGAGTGAAATTTACGTTATTGGTTTTTCCGATTAATTGGTGCGGAGCTTCATAGTCACTTAAGTCAGCTCTAATATTGTCATATCCTAACTTTTTGACTTTTTCGATCACGTTAGTCAACACCTCATCGTAAGATATTTTACTCCTTGTCTGTTGAAGCATATAATATTTTGATTTTGTATTTATGGAATTAGTAGAAGATTAGATTCCTAAATCACATGGATTCAGTAAGTTATACAAAGAAAACAAAAAAATATGGTAATTGTTTATTTATGACTGGTTTTTTAGCGCTTCTGTTATCAATTTCTAAGTATTTTCAGAAAATAGTATCTTGTGTTCTTACCTATTATTAATGAACGCATTAGACTATTCCATCATCATAGTATACTCTATCGCTTTTTTGGGATTGGGATACTTATTCAAGAATCAAAAAAACAAAAAGGACTACTTCCTTGGAGGACGTTCTTTCGGCTGGTTTCCCCTGAGTTTATCGGTAATGGCTACCCAATTATCGGCAATCAGTTTTATTTCCGCGCCAGCTTTCGTTGGAATGCGGGAAGGAGGTGGAATGAAATGGTTGAGCTATGAGTTTGCGGTACCGATTGCCATGATTTTTTTGGGTAGCTATCTTATTCCGACTCTTTACAAATCCGGGGTAGTTAGCATTTATGAGTTTTTAGAAAAGCGCTTTAACCGATCTACACGGTTATTGCTGAGTCTTGTCTTTCAGATAAGCAGAGCGTTTGCAACCAGTGTGATGATCTATGCGGTAGCTTTAATACTCACCAGTGTCATGGCAATCCCATTTTGGCAAACCGTGGTACTTATCGGCGTGATCACGGTAATCTACTCATACCAGGGTGGGATGAAAGCAGTGGTATATGGCGATATGATTCAGATGATTATTCTCTTCGTGGGTATAATGATTTGCTTTGGATATGGTCTGGCGTACCTCGGTGGATGGGATCAGTTTACTGAATTGCTGGATCGTGATCGATTACAGGCAGTAGATTTTTCTTCCCTGGGAATTGGTAATAGCGACGGGTTTGGCTTTTGGCCAATGATCATTGGTGGATTCTTTTTGTATGCATCGTATTACGGTACCGATCAGAGTCAGGTTCAACGCTTACTGTCTGCCAACAGTCTCAATACGGTACGAAAAACGATTTTGTTTAATGGTTTATTGAGGTTTCCGATTACACTGAGCTACTGCATTATGGGCCTGGTATTGGGTACTATGGTTATGGTTACGCCTGACTTTGCCGATAAGATTCCTGCCAACAAGCCGGATTTAATGATACCCATTTTCATTCGTGATTATCTGCCTCATGGAATCATCGGTATCTTGATTGTGGCTATCCTTTCAGCCGCCATGTCTTCGTTAAGTTCTGCTGTTAATTCATTAAGTGCAGTTTCTACAGAAGATTTTTTAACGCACGGTCGCAATGTTTCGCATGAAGAATATGTCAAGTACTCCCGATTAACAGCATTGTTTTGGGGTGTGGTGTGTATTGTTCTAGCGTTTTTCGCTGGTAATATTGCTGAGACTGTAATTGAAGCCATCAATAAAGTTGGGTCTGTATTTTTCGGGCCTATACTTGCCACGTTTTTAATTGCTGTGAAAGTAAAGAAGGTGCATGCCAGAGGGATGAACCTTGGATTAACGGCCGGAGTCCTTTGTAATGTTTATCTATGGCTGGTAGTCGGAGATCAACTTTTTTGGTTTTGGTGGAATGCCACAGGAGCGGTGGTAACTTTAATAATTGCTTATTTGGCAATTATAGTAATACCTAAAGGCAGTGAAAAGGCGCATCATATCGAAATGGAGGTGGCCAACCTTTGGACACGAGATACTTTTGTTCTGCTGGGGTTCTTCGCTTTCATCATTGCTTTCTCATTAGCAGTACCATACCTATTTTAAGTATATGCAGGATATCTTATCTCTTTTGAATCAAGTTTATTCAAAAAAACAATCAGATCAACTAATAAACGGTATCGATTCTTTACTATCCGTTTACAAACCAAAAATTGATTCCCGTTCATTCAAACTGGATCAGACGGATGTGTTGATGATTTGTTATGGAGATCAAGTGAGTAATAGCGGTCAAACTAAACTAGAAACACTTCGTCAA
>JAMWZA010000193.1 GCA_024305105.1 Marinoscillum sp. | reverse complement strand
GGCTGGCTATTTCCAAGGAACTGGTCAAATCCATGGGTGGTGATATTGGAGTGGCTTCAACTCCAGGGTTTGGAAGCACATTTTGGTTTACATTCTATGCTGAAAGCATATCACCTGATCAGGTCTCCCTCAAAAAAGAAGATGGTGCCTTCATAAAAGAATTTAAAGAAAGCAGTCCTAGAATACTACTTGTAGACGACAACCATATCAACAGAAGTGTAGCCTCCACCATTCTAACCAAATCTGGATGTGAAGTTGAGGAAGCAGAAAGTGGCTTTGAAGCAATTGAGAAGGTTCAGTCGAAAAAATTTGACCTCATCTTTATGGACATTCAGATGCCCGGAATGGATGGAATAGAAGCGACTGAAAAGATTAAAGCACTACCTTTAGAAAACCTTGCTCCCATTGTGGCTATGACGGCTTACTCCATGGAAGAAGATCGGGCGAAGTTCCTGAGCAAAGGCCTTGATGATTACATTGCCAAACCCATCAAGGCAATGACCCTAATTGAAAAAGTTAAGAGCTGGTTGCATTTTGAACCTAAGTCCGTGGGATCAGAAGTTTTCAAAGAAACAACTGAAGAACTGGTCATTAATCAGAATACATTAAATCAGTTGTATAAATTTGGGGGCAAAGAACTCATCGAAAGTGTATTGTATGATTTTGATGAGGAAGCAACGCAGCAAGTATCAGATTCGAAAGTGCTCCTGCTGAAGAATGAATTTGAATTAATGCGTCAGGAGCTGCATACACTGAAGGGCAATGCAGGCACACTCGGAATCGAACGTCTAGCTACAATAGCTAAGAAAATGGAACAAAACCTAAAAAAAGGCTCCTACGAAGGTCTAGAAGAAGATATCAAAACACTAGAGTATTGCCTAGAAGAATTTAAAGAGAGTTACCACACTTTTATGAACACCTAAACTAATGAGTAAAAAAATACTAGTCGCAGAGGACAGCTCTGTTATACAAAACCTTACAAAAAAGATCCTAACACTTCAAAATTACGAAATAAGTGCTGTGAAAAACGGCAAACAGGTATTGGACAAACTGGATAGCGAAGCGTATGACTTGATACTAATGGATATTCACATGCCGGTCATGGATGGTATGGAATGTGCAAGAGCAATCAGAAAATTATCTGGAGATGTTGCCAGCATTCCGATCATTGCCATAACGGGAAATGCCAACAACTACAGCATGGAAGACTTCAAAGAAGCAGGCATTGATGAATTTGTACCAAAACCTTTAAATTACGATAATCTGGTTACAGTGGTCAATAATTACCTTGCCAATGGAAATTAAATACACAAAGCATTTTTTAAACAAATTGGAGGACCTTTTTTCAGAAACAGACTACATTCTCCGTTATGAAAAAGGTAAATTCCAATCTGGCTACTGTATACTGAAGGACACCAGAATTGCCATTATCAACAAGTATTACTCACTGGATGGGAAGATCAATAGCTTGCTGGAAATCATCAAGCAGATCGACATTGACACCAAAGATCTGAGTGATAAAAACAAAAAACTTTACCAGGAAATCAACCAAACACAACTCTCATTTTGATCATTACTTTTCTCGGAACGGGAACCTCTCAAGGCGTACCGGTCATCGCTTGTGATTGTGAGGTTTGTCAATCGGTAGATTATAGAGATAAACGAACAAGAACGTCAATTCATATAGAAGTAGATGGACTTAGTCTGGTTGTAGATACAGGTCCGGACTTCAGAACTCAAATATTACGTGAACGGGTAAAACGGCTGGATGGGGTTCTTTTTACCCATGCACACAAAGACCATACAGCCGGTATGGATGATGTGCGTAGTTTTAACTTCAAACAAAAAATGGATATGCCGGTCTATGCCAGGCAAGATGTAATCGAGCAGTTGGAGAAAGAGTTTTCCTATGTCTTTGCTGAACACAAATACCCAGGCGTTCCTCAGATAGAAACTGTACCAATTAGCAACGAACCATTTCAAATCAACGAAACCACCATCACACCCATCGAAGTGATGCATTATAAGCTACCCGTTTTTGGTTTTCGCATCAACGATTTTACCTACATCACTGACGCCAACCAGATATCAGATATTGAACTGAAGAAGGTAGAAGGCACCAGGGTGTTGGTTTTGAACGCATTGCAAAAAGAGAACCACATTAGTCATTTCACGCTCCAGGAAGCTATCGATCTGGCAGAACAAATTGGAGCAGAACAAACCTACTTCACTCACATGAGTCATCGCATGGGTAAACAGCGAGATGTTGAAAAAGAATTGCCCGACGGAATTGATTTTGCCTTTGATGGGTTAAAGGTGAAACTCTGATGTTTCACAACTACTTTTTTCTAAAACGACTGGCGAAAAGTCTCGATCAACTTCTGAAAGGTAAAGAGCTACTCGAATGCTTCTCTCAAAACAAAGACGAACTTATTTTAGGGTTCAGCGATGAGAATCAAGCAACCTATATCAGAGCCAACCTGATTCCTCAAATCGGGTTGCTTCAGGTTATGGATGACTTCAAACGAGCCAAGAAGAACAGTGTAGATATATTCAGCGATTTGATCGGAGCCAAAGTAGAGTCAGTAAATGTCTTTCAATATGAACGTTCATTTTGGATAGATTTCAGCAATAATCAAAGCCTGGTATTCAAAATGCACGGATCTCGGTCCAACATCCTATTGACCGAAAACAATCAAGTCCTTCAGCTATTCCGAAGTAAACTTGAAAACGATCGTGAACTCACCCCTTCAGCGCTCTACAAAAACATTGACCTGTCATTCGAACGTTTCCAATCTGTGGAAGCAAACCCCTCGAAGTTCTTACCCGCACTGGGAAAAGAAGTGAAAAAACACCTTCAGGAACAGGATTATCAGGATAGAGACCTGAGCGCCAAATGGAGGCTATTGACTGAAACCCTTGAAGCACTCGGAAACAACCCGTGTTATATCTATACCAAAGACGAAAAACCTTTTCTCACTTTAGTTGCATTAGATGAGCCTGAGGCCATTTTTGAAGATCCCCTACTTGCTTGCAATGATCTATACATTCGCTACACCAGGTGGCATTATCTCTGTGAAGCCAAAAACAAAGCTGTAAAGCCACTTGAGGACCAAATCAAGAAGACGGAAAACTACATTCAGAATACCGAAGACAAGCTGCTAAAAGTACTGGATCGCCGTGGGTACGATGAAATAGCCAACATCATCATGGCCAACTTAAACCAAATCCCAAAAGGAAGTGAGCAGGTTACATTGCTGGATTTTTACAACAATTCTGAGATTGAAATTAAATTAAACCCAGAGCTATCACCTCAGAAAAACGCTGAAAATCTCTACAGAAAAGCCAAAAACCAGAACCTGGAAATCGCTAATCTGGAAGGGAATATCGAATCCAGAAAAACGAAGCTAGAGCAACTCAAAAAACAGCTCAAAAAAGTACAGAATACAGAAGAAATCAAAGCGCTTCGCAATGCAACTCCTGTCGCTCAGGGATCCAAACGTGAGATCCTCCGGCCGTACCACGCCTATGAAATCATGGGCTATCAAGTGCTCGTTGGGAAAAACGCCAAGCACAATGATGAGTTGACGCTCAAAATTGCCAATAAGAATGACATGTGGCTGCATGCTAAAGATGTGGCCGGTTCTCATGTGGTCATCAAGGATAAAGCCGGCAAAAACCTACCAAAAGACGTACTGGAAATGGCGGCACAGCTAGCGGCATGGTATTCGAAAAGAAAAACAGATTCGTTATGCCCAGTCATTTACACTCCAAAAAAATATGTGCGTAAAAGAAAGGGGGATCCACCCGGAGCTGTTGTTGTAGAAAAGGAAGATGTCATCATGGTCATCCCAAAAAATTATGATAATCAGGTAAACATCTGAATATCTAAACCTTTTCGTATTTTCGAGTATGCTCCGCCTCATTAGCCTTTTCATACTACTCTTCCCCGTCTGGGTTTCTTCTCAGGCATTAGTGGATTTAAAACATGTACAGATTGACCTGGCTGCCGACAACATGTCCACTACGATCAGTGGAAGTACTACTTTGGCTTTTCAGCTGCTGCAAGCAGACGATGAGTTGGTGTTAGAATTGGTCAATGAACTGACGGTCAGTAAGGTTTTGGCCAATGGAGTAGAAACTTCTTTCCATCACACCAATGATCTGCTATCGATTGATTATTCCAACTCAAAGCAGGAAGAAATACAGACCGTAACCGTTTTCTATTCTGGTGAACCAAACCCAAATGAGTCATCAACTAATGGCATTTTCAATAATACGTCCAATGCCTGGGGAAATCAAATCACCTGGACACTTTCAGAGCCATTTTATGCGAAATACTGGTGGCCATCAAAACAAGATCTGACAGACAAAATTGATTCCATCAACATTAACATCACCACCTCCAGTCATCTCAAAGTCGGATCAAATGGCTTGCTAAAAAAGGTGACTGATTTGAGTAATGATCAGATCAGGTATGAGTGGGAGTCTCACTACCCCATCGCGTACTACCTACTGGCCTTTACTGTAGGTGAGTATGTAGAATTTAACAATTACGCTTATCCTGAAGAACTAAATGGAACAGGTGTTCTCATTCAAAACTATATCTACAATAACCCTGAGACACTTCCATATTATCAGGATCAATTAAACGCCATTCCTGAAATGCTGGAAATTTTCAGCAATTATTTTGGACTCTACCCCTTTCACAAAGAAAAGTATGGTCACGTAATGGCTCCATTTGGTGGTGGCATGGAACATCAGACCATGAGTACGATGGGGATCTTCACTTTTGGTCTTAATGCCCACGAGCTAGGACATCAATGGTTTGGCAATCATGTTACTTGTGGCACCTGGAACGATATCTGGATCAATGAAGGGTTTGCTCGCTTTTGCGAATATTTTGCCGCTGAAAAAATCCTTGGCCTGAACAATTACTATGCGCTCGTAGAAGATGATATCCTCAGTGTAACTGGCACTCCCGATGGTTCCACCTATGTCCCCGAATCACAGGCAGATGATGACAGTCGGATCTTTAATTTTAGACTTACTTATGCCAAAGGCGGTTTGCTTGTCAATATGATCAGACACATGGTCAATAATGATGATCTTTTCTTTAGCACCATTCGAGCCTACTTAGCCAACAAAGGAAACGATACCTCTACGGGTGATGAATTCAAACAGATTCTAGAGGAAAAAACCACTATCGATTTCGATGCATTCTTCGAGCAATGGTACTACGGTGAAGGTCATCCCATATTTGATGTCCGCTGGAGAAAAGAACCGAATGACACGATTAACCTGGAAATCAAGCAACGGACAACGTCCAGCACTCCTCTTTTTACCACGCCTATTGAATTTAGAATAACGTTTGAAAGTGGCCTCACCAAACTTTTTAGAGTCAGTCAATCACAATTGGAGCAGACTTTCAAAATACCCGCAAATGGAAGAGTGGCTAAACTTCAGATGGACCCCAAAGGCTGGCTCATTAAAGAAGTGAATTCTTTTAATCAGATTGATGAGAATGGAAATCCAGTATTATCAGAATCGGTTAGTGAACCTCTCATTTGGCCCAATCCGGGTAATGGTATCTTTCATTTAAAAGATGACTTGAAAGAAATTCAAATCTATGATCTAAACGGGCGCTTAATTCTGAACATTGAAACACCAACTGAATTTATCAATCTAAATCACATACCATCAGGGGACTACCTCTTAAGAGCCACTCAGAGCAACAAACCCATAGCAGTGAAATTTCGGAAGGAATAAAAAAAGCCAGCCCATAAGGACTGACTCTAACCAAACTAACTAAAATTTTTATTGATAGACTAAATCGAAACGATCCAACTTCATTACTTTATCCCAGGCTGCCACAAAATCCTTCACAAATTTCTCTTTGGAATCATTGCTCGCATACACTTCGGCCAATGCTCTTAATTCAGAGTTTGAACCAAAAATAAGATCAGCTCTGGTAGCTGTATATTTTACTACACCAGTTTCTCGGTCTGTACCTTCAAATACTTCATTGGTATCGCCCAGTGGCTTCCACTCGGTACTCATATCCAAAAGATTCACAAAGAAATCGTTGGTCAACTGGTCTTGCTTTTCAGAAAAAACTCCCTTTTCAGAACCATCATAATTGGCTCCCAGGGCACGCATCCCTCCAACCAAAACGGTCATTTCAGGTGCCGTTAATGTCAGTAACTGAGCCTTATCAATTAAAAGCTCTTCCGTTGGGATTTTATACCTCTTCTTCAGATAGTTTCGAAAACCATCTGCCATTGGCTCTAGCAAGCCAAACGATTCCACATCGGTTTGATCTTGTAATGCGTCCATTCTACCCGGAACGAATGGAACTGTCACATCATACCCTGCATTAGCTGCGGCCTTTTCAACCGCCGCACCTCCAGCTAGTACGATCAAATCCGCCATCGAAATTTTCTTACTCCCTGACTTGGCATTGAAGTCAGATTGAATTTGATCATATACATCCAAAACCTTCGCTAACTGATCTGGGTTGTTAACTTCCCAGTCTTTCTGAGGCGCTAAGCGTATCCTTGCTCCATTTGCTCCTCCTCGTCGATCTGAACCCCTGTAGGTAGAAGCAGAAGCCCATGCTGTTGACACCATTTCACTGATACTTAACTCTGAGCTCAGTAATTGCGACTTCAATTTGGCCACCTCAGCGTTGCTTACCAGCGCATGATCTACCTCTGGAATAGGGTCTTGCCAAATCAAGTCTTCTGTTGGTGCTTCAGGTCCCAGATACGTGGTATTTGGTCCCATGTCTCTATGAGTCAATTTGAACCAGGCCCGTGCAAATGCCTCATTAAAGAGTTCCGGGTTCTCATAAAACGTTCTGGAAATTTTCTCAAACTCCGGATCAAACCTTAGAGACAAGTCTGTAACAAACATGGTAGGTGCATGAAATTTACCTTCTTCAAATGCATCAGGTACCTTCATCTTTGAGTCTTTGGCAACAAACTGGTGCGCCCCAGCAGGACTTTTGGTAAGTTCCCATTCGTTTTCGAATAAACTAACGAAGTAAAGCTGACTCCATCGAGTTGGTGTAGGTGTCCAGATCACTTCCAAACCTGAGGTGATGGCATCTTTGCCTTTTCCGGACTTGTAGTCACTCTTCCACCCAAAACCTTGCTCCTCGATTGCAGCTGATTCTTGTTCTGCACCTACATGTTTAGCTGAACCCGCTCCATGAGCTTTCCCAAGTGTATGTCCTCCTGCAATCAATGCGACTGTTTCCTCATGGTTCATACCCATTCGTCCAAAAGTAGCTTTGATGTCCTTAGCTGCAGCCACAGGATCAGGATCTCCATTGGGACCTTCAGGGTTAACATAGATAAGCCCCATCTGTACCGCCGCTAGTGGGTCTGCAAGCTCCCTGTTTCCAGAATACCGCTTATCATCGCCCAACCAGGTATCTTCTGCACCCCAGTACACATCCATCTCCGGTTCCCAAACATCTTCTCTTCCTCCAGAGAAACCAAATGTTTCAAAACCCATGTCCTCCAGAGCTACGTTTCCTGTTAGAACCATTAGATCAGCCCATGATATTTTATTGCCATATTTTTGCTTTATCGGCCAAACCAGCCTTCTTGCTTTATCAAGGTTTGCATTATCAGGCCAACTATTTAAAGGGGCAAATCGTTGCTGGCCAGACCGGGAACCACCACGACCATCCGCGCTCCGATAAGTACCAGCACTATGCCATGCCATTCGGATAAACAATCCACCATAATGCCCGTAATCCGCAGGCCACCAGTCCTGAGACTCAGTCAGTACTTTTCTGATATCACTTTTCAATGAATCGTAATCCACTCTATTGAACGCCTCGATGTAATCAAAATCCTCATTCATTGGATTGGACAATGAAGAGTTTTGACGAAGAATGTTCAAATTAAGTTGATGCGGCCACCAGTAGCTATTGCTGGTGGCTGCCATATTAGACTTGCTTTTTTTGGTGGCTCCGGACATCCCATCAGACATCTCTTCTTTGGAACCATTTTCGCAACTCGATACAAGCAAAACCGCAATAATGAGCGTGCCTAGTACAAGTACTTTTCTCATAGGTATAACTTTTATTGATTCAATTTAAAAAAGCAATAATAGCAAGTTATGACACCTGTTGTGCATAAGAATTTTCTATGTCCCAATAAGTCAAAATAATCATGACTCTTTTGAAGATTCCTGTCCCCATTGATAAACCAAAAAAGCCTCGCTGATTTCTCAACAAGGCTTCTTGATTCTTACAACACGCGCGACATATGATCTATACTAGTGAGAAGTTTAAGGCAGTAAGAGCCCTCCTATTGAAGCTGCCAAAAAGATCGTTGATGCTTTGTGTGTTTCTCTTGATTTCTTGGTAGATGAAGGAATCAATGCCACTTTTGAGAAAAAACCTTACAAAGACAAAAAGATCTCGAGGATCTGGATGACAGCAAGTAGCAAACGCATTTTGACTTAATAGACACATACATCCGGGACGCCAAAATCAGCGAAACCCATTTAGCATTATGAATGGGAAAACAATGATAATTATCTTCATCATCATACTGATCGGATCTGGACTAATAATCTGAATTCTTATAATACAATATAAGTTACTAGTTTAGATATCTCGACAGTGCCTTCACCCAAATCTGGGTGTGGAAAGATAATTGAACATTCTATTTCTCTGTAACTCGGATATTCAGGGTACACACTATTTTGATCAGCTGTATCCTTGAATACGTAAAAATCAGCAAAATTATCAGCAATAACCTGTCCATTAATTTTAAATAATGGATGGTATCTTTCATAAGACCCATCTACTTCTTTGGAAGTCAATAAGGTCGTATCCGATAATGATATCTTTACTTCAATAACTTCACCCACAGACACTGAATCTTTATTTAAGGAAGTAACAACTGTTGGAATAATACGGCAATCCTCTTGTGTTTCAGTGATAACTGACATACAAGATGTAATAAGT
>JAMWZA010000192.1 GCA_024305105.1 Marinoscillum sp. | reverse complement strand
ATAAGAGACAGGCTATAAAATCAGGGCAATAAAAAAGGCCGCCATTCGGCAGCCTTTCTATATGCATTTAGATGCTGAAATACATTCAGCATGACGATTGAGTTAAGCCAAGACTTCTTTTACTCTTTCTGCTGCGTCTTTCAGTACCACTGCTGAAACTACTTTCAAGCCAGACTCATCGATGATCTTAGCTCCTTCTTCTGCATTGGTTCCCTGAAGCCTTACTATGATCGGAACGGGTATGTCCCCAATGCTTTTGTATGCTTCCACGACACCATTAGCTACTCTATCACATCTTACAATGCCACCGAAGATGTTGATCAGGATTGCTTTTACATTTGGATCTTTCAAGATGATTCTAAAACCAGCTTCTACTGTTTGAGCGTTTGCCCCACCTCCCACGTCAAGGAAGTTAGCAGGCTCGCCACCAGATAACTTGATGATGTCCATAGTCGCCATCGCCAAACCAGCACCGTTTACCATACATCCTACGTTACCATCAAGCTTCACGTAGTTTAGGCCGCTTTCTGCAGCTTCTACTTCCAAAGGATCCTCCTCAGAGATATCTCTCATCTCAGCAATGTCCTTGTGTCTGTAAAGAGCACTGTCGTCGATATTTACTTTCGCATCAACGGCTAATATCTTGTTGTCCGATGTTTTAAGGACCGGGTTGATTTCAAACTGAGAACTGTCCGTAGCTTCATAAGCTTTGTAAAGTGAGAAGATAAACTTCATCATTCCTTTGAACGCATCACCTTCCAAACCAAGAGCGAATGCTACTTTTCTCGCCTGGAAACCTTGAAGACCTACAGCCGGATCGATCCATTCTTTAACGATTTTTTCAGGAGTTTCTTCCGCTACGGTTTCAATGTCCATTCCACCTTCGGTAGAGGCCATGATCACGTTGCATCCTTTCGCTCTATCCAAAAGGATGGACAGGTAATATTCTTTTGGTTCTGAATCACCCGGGTAGTATACATCCTGCGCGATCAATACCTTGCTTACTTTCTTTCCTTCAGGGCCGGTCTGGTGTGTTACCAACGTACCCCCAAGAATCGCTTTCGATTTTGGTCCAACATCGTCCAGGCTTTTGGCAAGAACAACTCCATTCGAATCGGTTTCTTTCACCTTTCCTTTTCCACGACCACCTGCATGGATTTGTGCTTTTATCACGTACCATTCAGTGCCTGTATCCTTGTTTAGTTGTTTTGCTGCTTCTACAGCTTTTTCTGGGGTGTCAGCTACGATACCTTCCTGGATGGTTACACCATAGCTTTTCAATATTCCTTTCGCTTGATATTCGTGGATGTTCATGCTGTAAAAATTTTTGTGCGAATCTACGTCAAATGGCTTGTTTTATCAACCTTTCCGTATTAGAAGTTCTTAACATTTAAATGGAACTATGGTTTAACCTATTCTTAAATGTTCACTTCTATTTTGATCCTATATTTGCGGCATGCTAAAAGCACAAGGAATTTTAAAGTCATACGGATCACTACCGGTTCTCAAAGGAATTGATTTGCATATAAAAGCTGCGGAGGTTGTTTCGATCGTAGGGGCGTCTGGTGCTGGTAAAAGCACGTTACTCCATGTGTTGGGAACACTGGATCATCCTGATCAGGGTGAAATTCTGCTGAACGACACCAGTATTTTTAAGCTAAGTCAGCAGAAACTTGCTGCTTTTCGCAATAAGCACATTGGCTTTATTTTTCAATTTCATAACCTCCTTCCGGAATTTACCGCATTGGAAAACGTGATGATCCCGGGCTTAATTGGTGGCAGAGCTACCAATGACGTGAAGAGGCGAGGGTTGGAATTACTGACTATGCTCGGCATGGCGGAGCGTCAGGACCACAAACCATCTGAGCTCTCTGGTGGTGAGCAGCAGCGTGTGTCTGTAGCCAGAGCGTTGATCAATGACCCCTCTATTGTGTTTGCCGATGAGCCTAGTGGAAATCTGGATTCTAAAAATGCCGATGAATTACATCAACTGTTTTTTGACTTACGTGATGATTTGAAGCAAACCTTTGTCATTGTCACTCACAATAAGGAGCTGGCCACAATGGCCGATCGAAAACTGGAGATTGCCGACGGTGTAATTCTGATCTAGTAGATGTCCAAAGGAGTTCAATACATGCTTTTGGCGACCTTCATGTTCACCTTGATGAAGGTGTGTGTCAAGCTCGTCCCACATATTCCGGCTATCGAAGTGATTCTGTTCCGATCGATCATATCGTTGGTGATTAGTGTCTACTATTTGCAAAGGCAGCGGGTAAGTGTTTGGGGGAATAACAAACCGATTCTTGTACTACGTGGAGTAGTAGGAGCTATCGCATTGATTACTTACTTCAGCCTTTTACAGCAGATTCCTTTAGCCACCATGTCCACGTTACAATACCTGGCGCCTATCTTCACGGCCATACTCGGGATTTTCCTGGTGAAGGAAAAAGTGAGGCCGTGGCAGTGGGTGTTTTTTGCAGTGAGTTTTGCCGGTGTGCTGGTGGTTCGTGGATTTGATGAGCGGATTTCATTGTTGCATCTGGGAATGGGAATAGGGGCCTCCTTGTTTATGGGATTGGCTTATAATTTTATAAGGATGCTTAAAACATCCGAGCATCCTCTGGTCATTATCTTTTACTTTCCGCTGGTAATGATGCCTATAGCTGGGGTTTGGTCAGCGCTGGTTTGGGTGCAGCCACAAGGGTGGGATTGGTTGGTGCTTTTGGCTGTGGGACTATGTACACAAATTGCGCAGTTCTTCATGACCAAATCGTATCAGGCTGAGGAGCTGTCCAAAGTATCTATTCTCAACTACATTGGGCTGATTTACGCCATTCTTTTCGGGTGGTTACTGTTTGATGAGACGTTTAACCTCATGACTTACGCCGGAATGGCGCTGGTGATTTTGGGGGTTATCCTGAATGTGGTCTTCAAGAAGAAGTAGTGTTTGATCAAAGTGTTTGGAACATTTCTGCTGGTTTGTTTCTTAGGTTGAATGAACCAAAAGCATTGTTTAGACATGGCAGGACATAGCAAATGGGCAAACATCAAGAGAAGAAAGGGAGCGCAGGACGCCAAGCGAGGAAAGATCTTTACCAAGCTTATCCGTGAACTTACGGTAGCAGCCAAAGAAGGTGGGGCAGATCCAGAAGGCAACCCGCGACTGAGATTAGCGATCCAGAATGCTAAGGGGCAGAATATGCCCAAAGACAACATAGAGAGAGCCATCCAAAAGGGTAGTGGAGCTGATGCCGAAAACTATGAATCCATTTCCTACGAGGGGTATGGCCCGCATGGAGTGGCTATTTTTCTCGAATGCCTGACCGATAATCAAAACCGAACCGTCTCTTCCATTAGAAACTTATTTTCCAAATCAGGAGGTAATCTGGCCAAAAACGGCTCAGTGGATTATCTCTTCGAGCGTAAAGGAATATTTGAGGTCCGATTGTCCAAATCAAATGAAGAACTGTTGCTTGAACTGATCGATGCAGGAGCAGAGGAGGCAGAGTTTCAGGACAGGTACTTACACATCACCAGCGCGATGGAAGATTTTGGAAGCATGCAGGCAAAAGTAGATCAACTTGACCTGGAAGTAGAAAATGCCGAGCTTCAACGGATCCCAATGACTACCGTAGCACTAGATGAAACGGACAAAGTAGCTGTGCTGAATTTGATCGATCAGTTTGAAGAGGAGGATGACGTACAGAAAGTCTTTCATAATCTGGAAGTTTACGAGGGAGAAGAGCTGTGAATGAACAGTAATTTCCACTTAATCAGAAATGCGTATTTGTTGGTAGAGGTATTTGGCTTAAATTTTGGTTTTAATAGAAGGAGACTAAACGATATGCTTTATGAATAATCGGTGGACTTTGTGGCAGAAGTTAAAAGCAGTGACTGCACTAGTTGTTGTATTCTTGTTGGTGTTGGCGACAAATCTGATGGATAAGAATCACTTTGATGTGGTGGAAGATGCACTTACCACTGTCTATAAGGATCGTTTGATGGCAAAGGATTATCTCTACAAAATCTCGCGACAGCTACAGCAGAAACGAAATGTATTGCAGAATGCTGATTTAAAGGAAATTCAAAGTACGATTGAAGCGGCTGACGATTCCATTCAGACATTGATGAATTTGTATGAACAAACAAGAATGACCAGTAGCGAGCGGAGATACTTAGAAGATCTGAAGGAGGTGGAGAAAGGCCTGATCAAAAAGGAAAGTGAATTATTCAATACGCTTGATGAAACATCTGCTTCTGCTGCAAAACAGCGGTTAATCGGTGTTCATGAAGAAATGATTGCCAATATTGATGAGCTTTTTGAGATTCAGATGAAGGAAGGGAAGCGACAGATAGATCACTCTAATCGGGCAATAGCGCAAAGTAATTTCATAGCTCGTTTAGAAATAGGCGCACTGATTGTAATCGGATTGATCATCCAGTTTTTCATATTCTTTAGGCCATCAAGAGATGATTGATTTCCAATAAAAAACCCTGACGATCCGCCAAGTGGCTGATGTCAGGGTTTGTTAGGAATATTACGAGGAGTAATAATTAACCTTTAGCAGCGATGAACTCCAGAAGCTCAACAACTTTCGAAGAGTAACCCCACTCGTTATCGTACCATGATACAACCTTCACGAAAGTAGGAGTCAACTGGATACCAGCGCCCGCATCGAAGATTGACGTTCTTGCATCACCAACAAAGTCGTTAGAAACTACTGCATCTTCCGTGTAACCAAGCACACCTTTAAGCGCTCCTTCAGAAGCAGCCTTCATAGCGGCACAGATTTCTTCGTAGCTTGTTTCTTTCTTTAACTGTACTGTTAAGTCAACCACAGATACATCAGGAGTAGGAACTCTAAATGCCATACCTGTTAGCTTTCCGTTCAACTCAGGAATAACTTTTCCAACTGCTTTAGCAGCACCTGTAGATGAAGGGATGATGTTTTGTCCAGCACCTCGTCCACCTCTCCAGTCTTTCATAGAAGGACCGTCTACTGTTTTTTGTGTAGCAGTAGTGGCGTGTACAGTAGTCATGAGACCATTTTCGATTCCGAAAGTATCGTTCAATACTTTAGCGATAGGAGCAAGACAGTTAGTGGTACAAGATGCATTCGATACGAACTGCATGTCTGAAGTGTACTTGTCCTGATTTACACCCATGACGAACATTGGTGTATCGTCCTTAGAAGGAGCAGACATTACTACCTTTTTAGCGCCAGCATCGATGTGACCTTGTGCAGATTCCTTGGTCAGGAACAAGCCTGTAGACTCTACAACGTACTCAGCACCTACATCTCCCCACTTAAGGTCTGCAGGGTTCTTTTCTGAAGTCACTCGGATCTCAGAACCATTCACTACCAGCTTACCGTCTTTTACTTCCACGGTACCTTTGAATTGGCCGTGAGTTGAGTCGTACTTAAGCATGTATGCGATGTACTCAACGTCGAGTAGGTCATTAATTCCTACTACTTCAATATTTTCTTTCTCGGCAGCTACACGGAATACCAATCTTCCGATACGACCGAAACCATTGATTCCGATTTTGACTTTTGACATGTTATTTGGTTTTTTACGGATTATTCAAAATAATTCTCTGCAAATCTATAACTAGATTTTTTGGAAGCAAATATGTTGTATGTTTAGTTTAATCAGTGATTAAAAGATTTCGCTATGACTTTAATCATTGTTTGACTACAACCTTCAGTTATCTCCTTCCATTCATGTAAATGGATTTGATATTCTTTTAATTCCCGGCGAGATAGATTTTCTTTAATTTCAAGTTCATATTTCAAATAAACTCTAATTAACTAATGAAAAACTTAAAATTGGTGATTGTGCTGTTGAGTGCTTTGGTCTTTTGGTCATGCTCATCGGGTACTTCAGAAACGGAAAGTGCTAAGAAACTTTCTGTGGATTATGAAAAGTACCAGCTTGAAAATGGGCTGGATGTAGTGTTACATGAAGACCACTCAGACCCGATCGTTGCAGTATCTATAGTGGTACATGTAGGTTCTAATAGAGAGAAACCCGGGAGAACAGGGTTTGCTCACTTCTTTGAGCATATGTTGTTTCAAAAGTCAGAGAATGTCCCAGATGGTGGTTTTTTCAAGAACATCAATGAATGGGGTGGAACCTTTAATGGAGGGACGTCCAATGATTTCACTATCTACTTTGAAACGGTTCCAAAGGATGCTTTGGAGAAAGTCCTTTGGATGGAGTCCGACCGAATGGGCTTTTTTATCAATGCTGTGTCATTGACTGATCTGGAAGGTGAAAAACCTGTGGTGAAAAATGAAAAACGTCAGCGTGTAGATAATCAGCCATATGGCCACACTGATTATGTGATTCGAAAAGCACTCTATCCAGAAGGTCACCCATACAACTGGACTGTGATAGGTGAGTTGGAAGATTTGCAAAATGCGACCTTGGAAGATGTAAAGGAGTTTTATGATAAATGGTATGGACCCAATAATGCCACACTCGTGATTGCAGGTGATTTTAAATCAGATGAGGTGAAGCCAATGGTGGAAAAGTACTTTGGTGAGATTCCATCTAGAGGTGAAGATGTCCCAATGGAACCTAAGCCAGTCACTCTTGATGAAACCAAGGTGTTGTATTACGAAGATAATTTTGCGCAGCTCCCAGAAATGCGAATGACCTTTCCTTCTGTAGAGAACTATCATGAAGACCAGTGGGCTTTGGATGCCTTACAAGAGATATTGACAGACGGAAAGCGAGCGCCTTTGTATAAGGTTCTGGTGGAGCAGGCAGAAGTGGCTCCAGAGTCAGGAGTCAGTGCTTTTCATAGCTCCAATGAGTTGGCTGGTACTTTCACTATTCGGATTCGTGCCAACAAAGGAGTTGATCTGGATACTGTCAGAACCTTAGTTTTTGATGCGTTGGATAAGTTTGAGCAGGAAGGGTTTTCCCAAAAGGACCTGGAACGAATCAAGGCGAGGCAGGAGACCAATTTCTACAACGGTATTTCGAGCGTGTTCAACAAATCACTTCAACTCGCATTTTACAATGAGTATGCTGGTGATCCGGGATATATCACTCAGGATATTGAAAACATCAAGAGTGTGACCAAGGAAGATGTGATGCGTGTTTATCAGAAATACATCAAAGGGAAAAATCACATTGTCACCAATTTTGTACCTAAAGGTGAGCCAATGCTGGCACTAGAAGGTGCAGTGGCTGCTGATGTGAAGGAAGAAGATGTGACAGCTTATCAGCCTTCTGAGACATTAGAGCAAGAAGGTGACTTTGTTATAGAAAAGACTCCTTCGTCATTTGATAGAACTGTAGAACCAGATTTTGGTGAGGAACCATTGGTGACACCACCGGTCATCTGGACCGCACAGACTTCCAATGGAATGGATGTATATGGGATAGAGCGCGATGAATTGCCGTTGGTGCAGTTCAGCTTCAGAGTAATGGGAGGTTTGTATCTGGATGATCCTGATAAGATTGGTGCGGCGAATATGATCACTGATCTCATGATGGAAGGTACTGCAAACAAAACTCCGGAGGAGTTGGAAGATGCTATTGGTCAGCTGGGTTCATCGATCAATATGGGTACATCGGATGAATACATTACCATTTCCGGAAACTGCCTGGCACGCAATTATGAAGCAACGATGGACTTGGTGACGGAAATTTTACTGGAGCCAAGATGGGATGCTGCTGAGTTTGAGCGGATCAAAAAGAGTACCATCAATAACATACAGCAACGCGAAGCAAACCCCAATGCAATCGCCAGTGTGGTACTTAATAAAATGCTTTATGGAGACGATCATGTATTGTCCAACCCTACTGTAGGGTACATCGAAACTGTAGCGTCTATTACTCTGGAGGATGTGAAAGCATATTATGATAAAAATTTCTCGCCAAACATTACCAATTATCATGTGGCTGGTGCTGTTTCTCAAGATGGAGCTATGGCGGCATTGTCAGAACTTGAAACCAAGTGGGCGTCAAAAGAAGTGGAAATTCCAACATATGAGGTACCTGCAGTTCCGTCTGAACCACAAGTTTACTTTGTAGATGTGCCAAATTCCAAGCAATCGGTTATTCGTATTGGTCGTTTGACTGTGGCTGGTGATGATCCAGATTACAACTTGATTAGTATTGCCAATGAGCGATTAGGAGCGGGCTCCAGTGGACAGCTTTTCCGTATACTGCGAGAAGAGAAAGGGTTTACATACGGGGCATCTTCTTTTGTGGGGAGACAGGCTTATGACCCTGGTGTGTGGCTTGCCTATTCTAGTGTGCGGTCCAATGTGACTAAAGAGTCTTTGGACATATTTAAAGAGGTTATTGGTGGATATGCAGAAGGGTATACACAAGAAGATCTGGAGAAAACACAGAATTCATTGATCAAGGAGAATACCCGACAGTATGAGACGCTATTCAGCTTGATTGGAATTTTGCAAAGTATAAGTACCTATGATTTGCCGCTGGATTATATCGATCAACAACAGCAGGCGGTGACTAATATGACGGTAGATAAAGTGAAAGAGATTGTAAATCAGTACATGGATTTGAATAATCAGATTTACCTGATCGTTGGAGATAAGGCTACTCAATTTGATCGATTGAAAGTAAATGGGCCTGGTAATCCCATTTTAGTAGATAAGTATGGAGATCCGGTTGCTTTATAAACGAGTAAAAACATGTTTAAAATGGGTTTCAGAGATGGAACCCATTTTTTTATTAATTTTTTTTCATGGTGGATTTGCAATTATGAAACTCGGTTTTATATTTGCACTCCCAAACACAAAGAAGCAGCCTTAACCACTGCCAATTGTGAGATAAAATGGTCCGTTCGTCTAGGGGTTAGGACGCCAGGTTTTCATCCTGGTAACAGGGGTTCGATTCCCCTACGGACTACTTGAATAATGAATGAAAAGGGATAAACGCTTGTTAAATAGTTGTTTATCCCTTTTTTATTTAACTTCCGATTCATATCTGTTCCCATCTATTCACGGGAATTGTTTTACAGAATGTTTTACACTTTTTTGATTGGATCAGGGTGTGTCTTGTAAAATCAGCTCTTTATTGGAGCTGAGTATAACACGCTTATCCCAGAGTGGCGG
>JAMWZA010000191.1 GCA_024305105.1 Marinoscillum sp. | reverse complement strand
GGTTAAAGGGCTATTAGGTCAACCTATCAAATAAGCGATCAAATGTCTGAGCGCCAACAATTAGAAAGTTTATGATTCATTGGATCAACAAAAAATCTATCTTTGCCGTTATCAAATTGACTGAATAATAAATCGATATAAAAATGGCTAAACCATTAGAATTAACTGATCAGAATTTCGAAGAGATCATCAACACAGATAAACCGGTACTCGTAGACTTTTGGGCTGAGTGGTGTGGGCCTTGTAAGATGATAGGACCTGTAGTAGAAGAGCTTGCTGCTGACTATGATGGCAAAGCGGTCATCGGTAAGGTAGATGTGGATGCAAATCCAGAAGTTTCAGCGAAATTTGGTATCCGTTCTATCCCAACGTTGTTGGTATTTAAGAATGGCGAAATTGTAGACAAGCAAATTGGTGCAGTTCCGAAAACTGCTCTAAGTGAGAAAATCGATAAGCAATTGGCTTAATCTTTTAGACTCAATAGATATTCAGAAATCCCGATCATTCAATTGATTGGGATTTTTTATTTAAGGTCATTTGATTGCGAAGGTCTAATATCATTAAAACACTTCGAGATGCAACCACTAACCACCAGCCGAACAACCATTCGTGAAATCCAGCTCTCTGACGCTCCGTTAATCTATGAGCAAATGAATACTCCGGAATGGCTCAGGAACATTGGGGATCGAAACATCCATTCAGTTGATCTGGCTAAAGAATATATCCAGAAGAATCTATTGAGTAGTTATAATAAATTTGGATTCGGCATGTGGCTCGTCCAGATCACGGAAACCCATAAACCCATCGGGACATGTGGACTACTGCAAAGGGAGTACCTTCCAATACCAGATATTGGCTTTGCTTTCCTTCCTGAATACATCGGAAAAGGTTTTGGCCGTGAATCAGCAGAAGCTGTCATGCATTGGGCTTCAGAAAACCTGAAAACTGTAGCTATAGCAGGTTTCACCAACCCGGAAAACCAGGCTTCAGTTAAACTTTTGGGGAAATTAGGCTTTAAAGAGTTGCGAAAAATGACCTTACCGAATGGCGCGGAGGTAACTTACTTTGAAAGAAGTCTTGATTCTTAATAACTAAAAACCTGAGTTTGATAAAGCAATTAATAAAATGAATCCAAAACAGCCAAAAAACTGTCTTTTCGACCACAGGAGAAATCTTACTCTTAGTCAAAAGCAAGCTGAATAATAACGATTTCTTATCGATTTAGGTAGATATCCCGGGCTGGGCGCCTCCACCTGCCTGCCGGCATAGGCAGGTTTTATTGCGATATGACAGTTTTTAGGCTGTTTTAAAATCGAACTCAGGTTAGAACCTTTCCTTTTTCCATACCCAAATCAAATCTTACCCACCATCAACTCTGAGAAACCTTAACAGGAATTGGCTGGCCTTCCTGATAGATTTTTAGTTCGATAATGTCTGCCGGCAAAGTAAATCCGTGCTCGGTTAAGCCTTCCAGCACATTTCTCATGACCTCTGTTTTCAACACGGCTAGTGAATCGGTGTAATTAAAAGAATTGATCCAGTAATAAACCCTTAGATTGACGGTACTCGTACCAAACTCTTCCAGCTGCACAAACGGCTCCAATTCCCCCTTCTGTGGTATTCGTGACTCCTTCCCGAGTACTACTTTGATTATCTGTATGGCATTGGCAATATTATCTCCATAATCCAGACCCACCAGAAAATCATGACGCTGTAATCCATCCCTGGTATAGTTGGTCAAAGGATTTTTGATCAGCATGGCATTGGGCATAAAAATATCCCTACCATCAAATGTGCGGATTTGCGTATTTCTGAAATTCATAGACGTCACATTGCCCTTAATAGACTCCACCTCTATGATATCTCCAATGCTAAAAGGTCGGCTAAAAGCCAGAAAAAAACCAGCCAGGAAGTTCTCCCCAATGTCCTTAAAGGCAAACCCTAAGATAATCGCAGACACTCCAGCACCAGCCAGCAATCCACTAGCTGCACGACCAAGACCTATTTGATTAAGCAAAATGACCGAGCCAATGATGACAAAAACGATCATAATGGTTCTGGAAATGAAGTTTTTGAGAAGTACATCTTCAAAGTGGAGTCTCCCCCGCACGATGTTCTTCACCGCGATACCCAAGAACACAAAAAAGGCCAGCGCTATCAACCCCAGTAAAATACTCGGTGAGCGATCCAACAAGGACTCATAAAAGGATTGGAAGGATTGGACGATGCGGTCTTTCATAGATGCAGGCATATTTAATGTGTTCGCATTAACAACCCTGCACTGATCGATATGTTGGCTTTTTAAATAACTTCGACTTTCTGGTTTTTAGTGGCGGCATCAAAAAACTTGGTGTAACTCACACGCTGACCAGTCTCTACTGACACATAGAAATACTCCTTACCTTCCAACTCTACCGTACAGTCTCCCAGATCGTAGCGTAGTGCCTTCACCTTCCCTCCCACTTCGATCGGCATCCCATTGATGTCCAGAATCTCTCTGGGACCGTCTTTTTGCTGCTTTTTCTTCTTGAACCACCCAAACATGGCGGCAAATATAGCATATGAGATATTCGGCTAAACTCATTTTCGATGAACCGGAATATTTCCTGATTATTGGTCGTATCTTGTAGTGAACCTCTACTCCTAAAACCATGAACCATCACATCCAATCCATCCGCACATTCATTGGTGCCAGAGACTTTGAGGAGTCGCGGCAGTTTTACCTGGCTCTGGGTTTTAACGAAGTACGCCTGGGCAACATGTCTTATTTCGGTCAGGACCATTTTGGCTTTTACCTACAGGACGCTTATGTAAAAAACTGGATTAACAACTCCATGATCTTTCTGGAGGTCGCCGATACGAGTCAGCACCGCGAAGAACTAATTCTGCTGGATTTAATCAGCCGCTTCCCAAAAGTTAAAATCTCTGAAATCGTGGTGAATGACTGGGGACAGGAATACTTCGTTCATGATCCATCGGGAGTGCTCTGGCACTTTGGGGAGTTTAACTCATAGGATGGTTAGTGAGGATACAAGCCATATAGTATTTGATGCGAATTGCTGGAATTAGAAATTCCATTACCCCACAATTCGGATTACAAATCCGGATTAGCTGGGGTCTCATGCACGTATGGGTATTGTGCCCAACCAGCTATCGGATGTCCGGCTGATCAAATTCAGATAAAAGTAGCGAATCCTCAGTACAGTTTTCAGAAAACACGAAGCATATGCCGGATCAGTGTCTGTTATGGGTATTTATTCTGCGTATCTGAAGTTCTTCTTTCCGTCTTGAATTTCAATTAGTTGGATGTTTTCCAAGTCAATTTGTTTGTCAACAAATGGAGCGAATCTGGATCTCACACCAACAAGTTGTCCGTCCACGATAAGAATGCGATCAAAATAAAAGATCGTTTTCATGTTGTTCGTCTCAGTTACTCGCATTTCTATTGATGGGGAATTCGTTAATGTTTGAGGCTCCCCGTTTTTGTCTTCGCATAAGATAGTTGTGATAGGGTTAGCTAGATACTGATATTGTCCTACGACTGGCCCATAAACTTTCTTGTTCACAAGTTGAGTTGAGTCAATAGGAGCAAGTTGTTCTATAAGGCTTGATTTGGGGATTAAGTAAGTTGTGCAAGATGTTAGTAGCACAACCAATAACGACATTGTTAAAATTCTCATGTTGAAGTCAATTACCCATAACATTAATGTAACATGCCCTGTACACGTTACCCGGTATTCAAATATACGAACTTGTTACAGCTTTGCCAGTGGACTACTGATACTCCTACCACAAGACAAAATTAATTAAACAGGACGCCTCAACACAAATCAGTCAAACCTCCTGCATTCAGGTCATATACCATCAGATCAACTCATTATCTCCCTGCTCTCTAAAAACAATTCTTTGTAGTGGTGATGCCTACTGCTATATAGTCCTGCCTGTTGTATTCGACGTTAAGGTATCCATCAAACCCTGAGTCTTTGATGAGCTGCATCATCTGATAAAAGTCGGTATCCAGTTCATTACCATTTCATGAATTTAGCCAATAGCGGATTCATTCATTATTTTTATCCACTAGATCACTAAACGGAGGATGATGATCACTGGACATCTCACTCAATTACCCGCTAAAACAACACTTGTTATCAGCTAAATGGAGAAAAATGAGCAAAGAAAGCTATGATACCCTGCTAAAGGAAATACTGGCCGTACCAGATGATGCCATCAAAAAACCCAACATGCCCATAGCTACATTTATACAAGAGGCAAGCGACTTATCCCTGTGGATCAAGGATGACCTCACCCAGCTAGCCGCCGCGGGTGTAGATCCATTGATCGGAGAAACATTATCCCTTCGCACCGAGGCGTTAATCCATGCACAAAGCATCTGTGGCACAGCACTGCTATCCGCTGACAAGTCCTACCAGCAGTATCAGCAAGAGCGGGCTAAAGCTGAAGCACTAAAGGATGAGCTGATCAAAGCATTTCGCTTTGCCTACAGCAGCCGACCTGATCTGCTCAGGCAAGTCAAAAGTAATCGTGGTAGAGGCAGCATAGAGACACTCATCCAGGACCTTCACAATCTCTCCATACTGGGAAAAGCGAACCCAGAAATGCTCACCACCATCGGTTTTGATTTGCAGCAATTGGAGGTGGCTACCTCCTCCAGTGTCCAGCTAAGCCAGCTCCTCGCAACTGTCAAGAAAAGCAAGGCCAGCAAAGCCAACAACCACGCTATTAGGAACAAAGCATACACCCTTTTAAAAACCACTGTAGAAAACCTACGCCTTGCAGGCAGGTACGTCTTTCATGACCAGCCCGATAAGCTCAAAGGCTATAAAAGCCGTTATTGGGCTAGCAAATGATTGTTCATCGTCATTAAAACCCCTTCCCGGAGGTGCAGAAGGTAGTCCTGCCACTACATGACGTATTCCTGATAGAGCATTACCAATTCCTGCCACTACATATATAATTCCTGCTTACCATGAAACATATCTGTGCTACCATGACCATATTATATTTGGCAGGAATTAATAGTGCATCAACAGGACGATATATTATTTGGCATAAGCAGGATGAAATGAATCGGATTGAGGCTTCTAACGCCGATTTTGGTCTTATGGCCAACAGCTATTGTTGACTTGTTGGTAATAAGCATCAAACGAGGGCTGCGCTGCGCAGATAAAAGCTCTCACGACCTGAAGGCAGTAGAAAGGACTTCAGTTTCTTGCCTGCCTACCGGCAAAGAGCAGGGCGGGAGATATATGGGGTGACTTTGCAGTCAATTTGCAGATGGATAAGCAAGGACATGCACCAACATCATTTGTTACCCGCTTTCATTTTTTGTTCTGCAATTAAGGTTCGTAGTTCCTTCGTAATCGGGTGAGTTGAGAACATCGCAGCTAAATCAGTTCGCGGCATGAACATAACTGTGTTCCCGAATTCAGTTGGGGTTCTGAAATGAAGCCAAATGGGATGATAGTTAAGCAACCAAGTATCAGTTACCTCTCGTAGGTTATTAAGTTGAATTTGGTCAGTTCTGAAAAAGTTTGATATATAAATGTGCTCATGATCAATATGCACTTTCTGAAGTTGAACAAACCCTATCCAAATAAGTGTTCCGAAAATTAGTAGTGCTGCAAGTGCACCAAGAGCACCTCCATATTCTCCAGTTGCCAAAAGTGCAATGAAAGCTGTCAGCAGAGCCCCAATGAAAATGACCGGAACTACAATTTTAACCAGAAAAGTTGCGTCAGATGAAAGTTGTCTCTTGTTTGCCATTTTTCTACTTACAGATATTGCGGGTAACCCATGTATGAGGCGCGTTCTTATGCAGCCCGGCTCTCTCTTTGTGGACAGCACTAAAATAGTTAAGTCTGTCGCGTCCGGCAAGGAGGTGCATCCAAAGAGCACATACTTTAATACATAATCTCGAGGGGAGTTTAGTTTATATATCTGAATTTATAAAAATCATCAGGAAATTGATTTTTGACTTCTATTTTGTTTGAAACAATGGTTGGCTTAATCATTATGATTTTCGTAGTGCTGTCTAATCCTAATGTGTGTCTGCTCTTAAATTTCATAACATCAAGGTGATGAAGGGTGAATTCATAAGAGCTTCCATCTAGATAAGCGATGTTATTCAAATCAACTATTGCGAATTCTCCGGCATTAAACTGTCCCATTGGCATATCATCCATCCACAGATTTAGGCTTGCCGTATTATCGATTTTATGAAGAAATTTTGCACCATTGTAAATTAGAATTTTACCGTTACCTAATTCAGATAAGTCTACTCGTTCCGCCTTGTTGCTTTGATAGTCAACACTTGTTGGAATTGGGCGCAAAATGCAGGACGTTATTGATACGAATGTAATAATATGTAGCAGTGGTAACAGAAATCTTGTTTTCAAATTAGTATGTTTTTAAATCGTGTGCCTATTCCCCTCAACACCCAAATATAATGCGTATGCACGAGTGGGCTCTTGAGTGGCAAAATAATGAAATCTGCTGGTGCATTCAAAGTATCAAACGAGGGCTGCCTTGTACAGATAAAAACTCTCACGATCTGAAGGCAGTAGAAAGCACATCCATTTTCCAGTGGCTTATCCACAATAGAATTGCATCAAAACCAGCCAGAAAGCACTGACATATGCCCGATCAGTCTGTTATATTCTAAAAGTATCTTATCTGTGGTGCCTGATTAAGGGATGCATTCAAAGTATCAGACTGGCACTGCGTCATGAAGATTAAAGACACTCACGATCTGAAGATTGAAGAAAGCACTTCAGTTTTCTGGTGGGTGATTCATGGTGATGTTTGCACCACAGCAAGCATAGAGGCAGTTTGGCACATAACCGATAGTATCTGTTACCTACCGGCTTGTTTTCTGTTCTCCGTTGCACTTTTCTCGTAGTAGTTCTTCAATTGCTCAAAGGTCATACCCTCAGTTTCACGGTCAATTTTGTTACGAATTTCCCGCATCATCTTGACAGCATCGAATTTCTTTTCAGTTGTAGATTTAGTCTTCATAGTTCACAATCTCTCTTGGTGTTCGAATCTCAACAGTTCGGTAGCCACTCTGAAGGTTAACACCGTTGTAAAGGTGTATTTTGTTCAGGTTGACAATGTGTTTGAAATTCCAGCTCGTTAGAATTTCTACTTCGTTCACAGTTGCTGTTGCAATGTGTCGGCAATCTGCCAGACTCTTGACTCCAACAATCTGGCTGTTAATATAATTCCTGGCTAAAGATTCAACTTCCTCGGTTAGCTCAACAAATACCTTATGTTCGCTTGGTAATTCGTTCAGGAAATCTCTGATGAATTCAGGTGCATTTTTGAGTTCCTCCGTTAGCAATTCGGATATGACTATCTGAAATTCGTGTTTCTTGACAGACTCAAAGAAGATCTTAGTCCAGAATTCGAATTCTTCGTCAAAATATCCTCCAACTACGGAAGTGTCAATGTAGACCTTTTTAACCATGCGTTAAAGTTCGTCAAATGCATAGGTCTTTGCAAGTAACACCCGCTGGTAGGTAACGCCTAACTATCGGTTTGTGTGCCCACAGCTTAGTAAAGCGCTCAATCTAGTGAAATCTGCCGAGGCTCACAACGGTTGCAAATTGCACTGCGTTCTGAAAGTCAAAATCTCCTGCAAGCAAAAGTTGGTAGAAAGCACTGCCGTTTCTCAGCGGCAAATATCATGGTCGAGTTGCACTGAAACCAGCCAGAAAGCACTTTGGCATATTCTCGCTAGTGCCTGTTAGACACAGCTTTAGTTGCTCAAATCACCATATTACCATGCGTTTGATCTTAGCTTTACGTTCAAAATCCTTAGTTGAAGGTTCGTCATTTGGGTTAGGTTCATAGTTGCCTACTTGAGTTCCTCTGGGGCTCATGACTTGAAAGTTGATATTTCCAGATTTGTATTTTACTGATACGTATTCAACAGAGGAGTCAAGATAGTCGGGGACTAGGTAAACGTTAGGATGTTTGTTCTCAATCTCTCCTAGAGTTGATCCAATACCCAATCCATCATATGTCCTGTAAGCTTTTGAAAGACAAACAATTCCACCGATAGTTTTACCGAAATCCTTAGACCAAACAAACATCAATGTGTCAGAATTGTTGATGACAATCAAATACCCGTTACCAGGCCCGTCTATTCCGTATTTAGTTGCGGGTAGTTCTTGGATTGAGTTAGCTGAAAAAACTTGAGTTAGAATGTTCATGCTATCTCCCAAGTCGATGTTTCCCACAGAGTTTGGAGTTATCCGATAGTCTTGCGAATTGCTAGTTAGTGCAATGAAAATTAGTAGGAGTGTGAGATAATCTTTCAAGTGGAGATTGTTGTGTCTATCGCCTAGCTATGATGAGTAGGGATTAGAAAGTACTAACCTCTCGTCTCGCACATAGCCACGCCTTAATTTAAATTTAAAACTTGTGGCGGACTTTCCAATCCCCGCTAAAATATCCTGACCGATAAAACCCCATTCATTCATAGCATTTGTTATGGCCTATTTTCAGTTTCGATTAAATTCTTCCCAACCTTTTTCGTAATATTTTGGGTTAACAGAGAATTCTCCTGCTCCCCAATCCAAGTCACCAGAAAATGGTATTCGATGTTCGCCCCAGTTACAAATTTTAGGGGCTGATTTGCCATACTCAGTCCAAGTTCCGATATACTGGTTGTTCTTGTAACGATCAGAATGATTATTTAAATCATAGTACTTGATGTTGTCATCTTTATCTATGTACCACCATAGCGTCATGATTCCTTCGAAAGTTCCTACATGTTGTTGCTCTGGATTCTCGATGAAGCTATACTTTCCAATGGCAATCCCTTGAGCTTTTATCCCGTCATTTTCGTACATGTTGTCTACTCCAAAATACATGTTCTTGAATTCCCTTATTTGTTCGATTGAAATCGTTCCTTCAAAATCACAGGTGTTCTTGAAAACAGTTGTTTGTCCAGTAACGAAGTAGAGGTTTTGAATTGTCTCGCTTCTGTTGATGCTGTTAAAATTGACATGAATTCTTCTGTAATCTTTTCCGATGTACCCAAGGAATTTAGATGCCGGATCTAGGATATTAGTTAAGTCGAATCTCAGATAATCTGATAGTTTGTTCTCAGGTTTTAGCTGGTTGAACATTGGGAACTCTGGATTTTCCAGAGAGTTGACCCATTCCTTTGTTTGCTGAGCCCAAAGGTTGGTTGATGCCAAAAGTAAAATGAAGGATAGTGTTCTCATATGAGTTGCTCTAATTGGCCATAACCTTTAGCTTCCCTTCATATTAATATTCCAAGAAGCGAATTTATTAACTTAA
>JAMWZA010000190.1 GCA_024305105.1 Marinoscillum sp. | reverse complement strand
TGATACTCCTCTGCACCAAGAAACCGGAGACTTTCGGTAGTGATGTAATCTTTTAGGACTGGATAACCATCCTGATCGACAGGGTAAAATGAAGGGAATCCTACAGGCGAACTAACCCGTACGTCCTCAACGCGAAAAACACCTCGATTCAAATCATACCAGGCAATCAGTAGCAATGATCGATCTGTTTTAGGTATTTTTAGCGAGTACATCCTTTTTCCCGAATGGTCTCGCAGAGTGTCCAAAGTGTAGATTTTCAGTGTGTCATGTGCTACCGAAGTATATGCAGATTGCAGTAAGAAGGTTTGATTCCAATCGTTGATTGTATCCGTTTCTACGCTGTAATAAATAGTCAGTGAATCCGAATTTTCAACCACTCGATGTTCAAAAAAAATGTCAGCATCCGGATCATACTGGTAGGATAAATTAACCTTTGACAGGTCAACGGCGTAACACGTCATCAGGCTACTAAGAAAAGTGCTGAAAAGGAAGAATAGTCTGGTTCTGTTCATTAGACGAAAAAGTTAACCAATAATTTGGTTTCTTTGCCAAAAAAAGATCGAATGAGTGTCTATACTACTGAAATAGCATCTGACCAAATACCATCCGACAATCCAATACATCAGCGTTTGTTACAGGCATACTATGAGGCAGAACCTTTCATAGAAGGAGATCTTTTGGAGCTCGGATGTGGTGAAGGCAGAGGAGTGGAAATATTAACTGACAGAGCCACCAGCTACCTGGGCCTTGATAAGATAGAAGAAGTGATCTCCAATTTAAAGGAGAAGCACCCAAATCATCAGTTTGAAGCGAGTGTATTTCCTCCGCTTAAGCTTCCAGACAATTCTTTCGATACAGTAGTTAGCTTTCAGGTAATCGAACACATTAAGCATGATGCGGAATATCTGAGTGAAATTCACCGCATTCTTAAACCTGGTGGTAAAGCAATCCTATCAACACCTAATATTAAAATGACACTTAGTCGAAATCCATGGCATGAACGCGAGTACACGGCTGATGAGCTTTCTGCATTGGCTTCCAACTATTTCTCTAAAGTAGACATGCGAGGCATTGCCGGGAGTGAAAAAGTGATGGAATATCATGAAAGAAACCGACAATCTGTACAAAGAATAATGAAGTACGATGTGCTCGATTTACAATATAAACTACCGGCTTCAGTGCTCAGATTGCCATATGATTTGCTCAATAGAATGAATCGCAATAAGCTTCAAAAACAAGCCGATGATCTGGTACTGTCAATCACTCGAAACGACTACTATTTAGCCGAAAAATCCGAAACAAATCTGGACTTATTTTGTATCTTATATAAGTAACAAATAAGACAAATATGGCTTCAGATAAATTAATAACCGAGCTTAACCAACTGTTAAGCGATTTTCACATTTACTACCAGAATACCCGCGGATTCCATTGGAACATTAAAGGAAAGCGGTTTTTTGAGTTGCATATGAAATTCGAAGAATTATATAACACAGCACTCGAAAACATCGATGAAATAGCTGAGCGAATTCTGACGATCAAAGGTCAGCCACTTCACTCCTTCCAATCCTATTTGGACACGAGTAATGTCAAGGCAAAAACCAATATGTCTCATGACGAAGAGATCGTTTCTTCGCTACTAGAGCAATTGGGTCAGCTTGTAAAGCAAGAAAATGTGGTGAAGGAACTAGCTACATCCGAAGATGATACAGAGACAGAAGACATGATGATTGCACTGATCAATTCACAAGAAAAAACCATGTGGATGTTTAGGTCATGGATGGGTTAAATCGCTCATGCCATTTATTGAAAACATAGATTGACCAGATCAATATTGGAGAGTCGCCCGGGTTAATGGAATGTAATTTCCTTTTGATTCGGGTGATTTGTTTTGGATCCATTATTCCGATGGATTCTATGCGGTCCTGATTGAAAACGTATTCATCCAATTCTGCAGACATTTCTTTTCGAAACCAGTGCAACAGCGGCACTTCAAAACCATGTTTTGGTCGGCTATAGAGCTCTTCTGGCAGGTAACCTCTGAATGCTTCTCTTAAAACAATTTTTCGTTGACTCCCCTGAATCTTGCATTTCTCCTGCATATTGAAAGCCAAATCCACCACCCGATGATCAAGAAATGGAACGCGAACTTCCAAACCATTCGCCATGGACATCAAGTCCACTTTGTGTAACATATCTCCTTGCAGCACCATTTCCACATCGCTGGCGAGCACTTCGTTAATGTCTCCGCTAGCCATACGTGATGTGAATGCTTCCATTAGACCATCAACAGATTGATGAGTCTTTAAAAGCCGGCTAACTACATCTTGAGGAATAAAACTAGCCAATAACCAATACCGCTGTTGCAGATTAAGACCTTTCATTTCTGCAAACCGATCAAGCTGACGGAAGGTATTCGTCAGTCGATTATTTCTAGAGTGCGGCAATGCACCCCATACAGGCTTCAAACTTTTAACGAGATTACTTTTCAGTCCTCCCTGCATCGCCATCAACCACGCACTGTGTTTATTGTATCCAGTGAACAATTCATCAGCTCCATCACCAGATAAAGCCACCGTTACATGCTCACGAGTCTTTCTACTCAACAAATACACCGGTAAGGCAGAGGAATCTGCAAAAGGCTCATCGATATAATCCACCATTTGACTGACTTCCGACAAGAGATCGTCATTAGTGAGGGAGAAAACGTGATGATCGGTTCTATACTTCTCTGCTACCAGATTGGCATAATGAGTCTCGTCAAAGAACGCATTGTCTTTGAATCCAATACTGAATGTTTTCAATTGACTCACTTGCTCACTCGCTAAAGCTGTAATAATGGATGAATCGATACCTCCACTCAAAAAAGCTCCCAATGGGACATCAGATACCAGACGATCATGAACGGCCTGCCGAAGTGCATCTATCAATTTCGCATTGGTGCCAGGACCAGGCGCTAGCTCTGGTGCCGATTTAAATGGCAATTGGTAATACTGTTTTTTCTCAAATACACCATTCTGCATACGAATGAAGTGCCCTGGAGCTAACTTTTCAACCCCTTCAAAAATCGATTTTGGCGCTGGGATGTAGGTAAGTTGAAAGTATAGGTGGAGTGACTCCTTATCGATAGATCTGGGTACACCATAAGCCATCAGCGATTTCATTTCCGATGCAAAAATGAATTTATCTTCATCCTTAAAGTATAGTAGCGGCTTGATTCCAAATCGGTCACGAGCCACAAACAATGACTCATTTTCCTGATCATAAATAGCGAAAGCAAAAAAACCATTCAACCGATCCAACACGCCTTCCTCCCACTGGATATAAGCTGTGAGTAAAACTTCCGTATCGCTATCAGTCTGAAAAGTATGACCAAGTGATCGTAACTCTTGCCTCAATTGCTGATAATTATAGATCTCACCATTAAAGACCAGGCGGTAGCGTCCCGATTGATCAGCCATAGGTTGATTGGCCGCATTCGATGTGTCAATAATTGATAAGCGCCGATGCCCCAGACCTACTACATGATCAAACCAGGAGTTGTGTGCATCGGGTCCTCGCTTTTCAAGGCTCCTAGTGGCAGCCTCTAAATGAACCAAATTAATCCGACCGATCGTGTTAAACGCAAAAATTCCTGTGATCCCGCACATATGGCATTAAATTTATGGACTTAAGTAGAAAATCAACTTAGTATATGAATAGTGTTTTTGTCAGGCTGGTAATTATTGTGTTTTTCTCCATCGGAATCGTGAATTCTACTCTTGCCCAGAGCAGAAAAAAGATGAAGAAGATAGAGAAAGTGGTGTCAATGGCTCAAACCTACCTCGGTGTGCCTTACAAATATGGAGGAATGGGAAAAGATGGCATTGATTGTTCAGCACTCATTTACAATTCATATCGAATCATTGATGTAAAACTTCCCCGTACAGCTAAGGAGCAATCAAAAATTGGAAGTAGTAAAAGCTGGGGTAATCTACGAGCCGGAGACATTGTCTATTTCAAGTTTAAAAATAAAGGGGAGAAATGGTATCACAGTGGCTTAATCATCGATGTAAGCAATAATGACATCAAATTCATTCATGCTTCGAGTAGCAGAGGAGTTGTCATGTCCAGCCTGATGGCTGATTATTATAAGAAGAATGTCAAAAAGTTCAGGAGAGTAATCTAAGGACTACACAGTCAATTGGGATTTAAATACCACTAAACAAAAAACCACTCCGATCAATCGAAGTGGTCTCTGTGGAGCATATCGGATTCGAACCGATGACCCCCACGCTGCCAGCGTGGTGCTCTAGCCAGCTGAGCTAATGCCCCTTGTTTTGCTCTAGCCTCCGTCCCGATCACTATCGGGAATCGGGAGAGCTTATGCCCCTTGGGGATTGCGAATTTAATTGAAAAATCTAATTCATCAATAAGGAAGAAGAAAACAACTCTTTTTTACTTAACACTACACCGGAACAAGGAACTATATCTGTGAACGGAATTTCAGACTAGTGGCGCATTGACGCAGATATCATTATTTGCTTGATGAAAACAACACTTTCTTAAACCTGAGACAAGTTCCATCAAGTTTTTCTGGAAATTTCATGGGCTGAAAGGCCAGCAGCAAAATTAAGTAACCTCTGAGCATACAAATTACGTTAGGGATTGTTGTAACTTTTTGAAAGCCCTCAGTTTTCATCAACAATCCCTATGAGTAAATCCAAAGTAACCATAGGCCACGTGTTCAAAACGATCGTATGGCCAAGAAGAAATATATTGGCCATAGGCCTGGTACTAATCATTATCAGCCGGCTTGCTAGCCTTGTTCTCCCTGGAGCCAGTAAATACTTAATGGACAATGTCATTGCCGAAGGCGACATGCAGATGCTGAAAACACTGGTCATCGCCGTAGGAGCTGCCATTGTGGTGCAGTCCATTACTTCCTTTTTGCTGACGCGAATTCTGAGTGTGGAAGCGCAGCATTTGATCGCCCAGTTAAGAGTTCAGGTACAAAAGAAAATCATCTACCTGCCCGTTAGGTTTTTTGACAACAGTAAAAGTGGTGAGCTGGTATCCAGAATCATGTCTGACGTAGAAGGTGTTAGAAATTTAGTGGGGACTGGATTGGTTCAACTTGTCGGTGGATTGATTACGGCTGTAATCTCCTTATTTCTACTGATCAATATCAGTCCGATGATGACACTCTACGTGCTCGTGCCAGTTTCGATATTTGGTGTGATCTCGCTAAAGGCTTTTGGTTACATCCGCCCAATCTTTAGAGAGCGTGGCAAGATCAATGCAGAGGTCACCGGCAGACTGACTGAAACCCTGAATGGGGTTCGAGTCATCAAAGGCTTTAATGCTGAAAAACAAGAGGTCAAGACATTTGAAGATGGTGTAGAACGATTATACCTCAACATCAAAAAAAGCTTGACTTCCACTAGTTTCGTGACTAGTTCAGCCACGTTTTTATTGGGACTCGCCAGTACCGGCATTATGGGTATCGGTGGATACATGATCATCCAAGGTGACATCACTATTGGTGACTTTTTGGCATTTACACTGTATCTCGGTTTTATGATCGCACCGATTGTGCAAATGAGCAATATCGGAAGCCAGCTAACAGAGGCTTTTGCTGGATTGGACAGGACTGAGGAAATCATGAACATGGATCCTGAGGATGATGGGTCAGTAAGAAACATCCGGATTCCTGAGATTAAGGGAGATGTCGAGTTTCAGAACATCAGCTTTGCTTATGAAGAAGAAAACCGGGTCATAAAAAATATTTCTTTCAAAGCTCCATCTGGTAGTATGACTGCACTAGTAGGTACCTCAGGATCTGGTAAATCCACGATAGCCAGTCTGGCTGCTTCTTTCCTCAACCCGGATTCTGGAAGCATATTAATCGACGGAGAAGACCTGGCTAAAGTCTCCTTGGCAAGCTACAGAAGTCAGCTAGGTGTGGTACTTCAAGATGACTTCCTGTTTGAAGGAACGATAAGAGAAAACATTCTATTTCCAAAACCCGGAGCCTCTGAAAACGAATTAATGGAAGCCGTAAAAGCAGCTCATGTCAACGAGTTTACGGATCGATTTGAAGAAGGGCTGGAGACCACTATTGGAGAGCGCGGAGTGAAGCTATCCGGAGGACAGAAGCAACGAATTGCCATCGCCAGAGCCATACTGGCTGACCCGAGAATATTGATTCTGGATGAGGCTACCTCCAATCTGGATACGGAAAGTGAAAGCTACATACAGGAAAGTCTGGCAAGGTTGATGAAAGGACGGACGTCATTCGTAATCGCTCACCGGCTGAGCACAATCAGGCAAGCCAACCAAATACTAGTAATCGAAAATGGTCAGATTGCGGAACAAGGAACACATGACGACTTGATTGATAGAAAAGGCAGGTATTACGATTTATATACTTATCAGGCAAGAATATAAGAACGACATCAATTTTCTAAGGGATAATTGCACTTAGATTAGTATATTTATCATCCCCTAACCAAAAGAGCTAAATCCAACTAGCGAAAGAGCTACGCAACTAAACAAGTTTAAAGCAGAATAGGAGAGATAAATGATTATAGGAATAGGCGGTGTGAGCCGCGCAGGGAAAACAACACTAGCAAACAGACTCAAGGATCATTTCGAAAAACAGGGAAAATCAACCAGAGTATTTTGCCAGGACGAGTACGTGAAACCAACGATTTCATTATCTAAGGTACAAGGCGTTCCAGACTGGGAAAGACCAAGCACCATTAAGTGGGATAAGTTACTGAAGGACATGCAAAAGTCTGGTGAAGAGGTAAAAATCATAGAGGGATTGTTCTCTTTTTATCCAGCATCCTTACGTACGGAATACGATCTCAAAATTTTCGTACAGATCGCAAAGAGTACATTTCAGGAAAGAAAGTCAAAAGACTCAAGATGGGAAGAAGAACCCGACTGGTATGCCGAACATGTATGGAGGTCTTTCCTTAAATACGGACAAATGAAAGGCGAAAAGGATGAATACATCCCTGTTTCCGGCGAAAAGGAAATCAACTTAAAGGAAATCGTTGATTTGATCCCTAGCTAGCAAATAGATTCAATGGTGTAAGACATTTTTTTGAAGGTGACATGGTCACCTTTTTTTTTGCCCAGAAACGCGTTTCCTAAAGGGGCGACTGGAGATAAACAAAATACATCCGTATCATCAACCTTGAGTTTTCCAAGACTTGCAGATAGATAAAAGTTTCCACTATCGGTGATGATTAGCGCACCAAGAGCGGCTTGATCATGTGCTTTACTAACTATTAGTTGGCCAAGGACTTTTTGCTGTTTCAAAACTTCATTTAAAGCATGTGCTACTTTTTCCTTCTCCAGGTGCATCATAGCCCTACCTGTCTCGTACTTATCACCAGCACTACTTTTCGTTTCTTCATTCGCAGCATCCTGAAATCCCTTAAGACTTTGCTGCAATGACGTGATTCTCTCACTCACCAGCTCGCTACAAGCATCATACACCTTTCGTTTGAGCAACATCAATTCCTGATTCATCCCAATTATTTCTCAATTCAGTAAAACCGATATGCAACCTAGTCATTGTTTTTGACATCTTTAACACGACTAACATCAATCACCATGCTAAGAAATTTCTTTAAAACCACCTTCAGAAACCTCTGGAAGAACAAAAGCTACGTACTTATCAACATCCTTGGCCTTAGCCTATCTCTGGCTTGCTGTATTGTAGCTTACCTCAATTATCAATTTGCTGACGATTATGACGGCAATCATGAAAATCAAAATAGGATCTATAAAATCCAGGTGGCCAAATCCGTACAAGACCAAAAAGTCCCTTACGGCATTACCCCACTTCCTTTGGGTACCAAACTGGCCGATCAACTCAGCGAAGTAAAATATAGCACCCGATATAACAGCGGTGGTATAGTGATGAAAAAAGACAATAATGTCTTTGAAGAAGGACTTGGGTTCGCCGAAGATAATTTCTTTGACATATTCAGCTTTCCGATGAAATATGGATCTCAGGATGCCCTTCAAGATCGTGGAAAGATCATCCTTTCAGAAGAAATGGCTGAAAAGTTATTTGAGGATATGGACCCAACAGGTGAGATGGTAACCCTCATCAAAGATGATGGAACCACCTTGACAAAGCTCATAGGTGGCGTGTTTGAAAAAATTCCGTTGAACTCAAGTATTCATTTTAGTGGACTAATGCATTGGGACAATTACCACTCCATCTATGACGTAGATCGGAATAACTGGAAGTCATTTATTGCAGCCACGTTCATCATGACCGAAACAGAACAGGCGCCTCAGGAAGTATTGAATACATTGAACGCCAACTATATTGCTATTCAAAATGAAGCAAGAGATGATTGGAAAGTAGCTGAATACACGCTTGAACCGCTCACAACACTTGGCGTAAACGGCGAGAATCTTAGAGCCAACTGGCTCTATCGGGCACCTCCCAAGCCAGCCATCATCGTTCCATTTGTTATGGCTATCCTCATGTTATTAATTGCCTGTTTCAACTTCACCAATACCTCTATAGCCATATCGAGCAAACGATTGAAAGAAATCGGAATTCGAAAAGTGATGGGCGGAAATAGAAACCAGCTCATCATGCAGTTCATGGGAGAAAACCTCGTTTTGACATTTATTGCATTGGCATTGTCTGTGATAATCTCTATGTACCTGGTGCCAGCTTATTCGGCGATGTGGGATTTCATTGACCTGGAGTTAAACTTCTCAGCAAACCCAGAACTCTACATCTTCCTGGGAGGTCTGCTGGTATTTACTTCACTAATAGCCGGTGGATACCCGTCATTTTATGTCTCCTCCTACCAGCCAGTCAAAATTCTGAGAGGTAATCTTAGTCTAGGTGGCACAAGCTTCTTTTCCAAGGCACTGTTGACGTCACAGTATGTTCTTACGGCCATTGCCTTGATTGCCAGCCTGGCATTCTCGCAAAATGCACAATACCAAAGTGAGCTTGATGTAGGGTTTGAGAAGTCGGACATCTTATTTGTAAGAGTACCTTCAGAGTCTACATACGATCGACTAACCCAACGAATTCAGCAAAATCCATCCATTGAGAAAATCGCGCAAACTGAAGAACACATAGGAATGTGGAATTATTCTCGAACGCTCAAAAATGAAGACCAGGAATTGGAAGCCTTTATGATGGACTTTGGATTGGATTATCCTGAAGTTATGGAGCTTGAGATGGTAGAAGGTAGATACTTTACTGAAGACCTTTACGAGCATGATAAAGTCAACTCGATCATTGTGAATGAGAAACTAGTGGCTGACTTTGGGTGGGATGAACCCATTGGCAAGATGCTTCAGATTGGTGACTCTACTCG
>JAMWZA010000019.1 GCA_024305105.1 Marinoscillum sp. | reverse complement strand
GGTATAGGTAATAGTTGGGCTGAGATTGAGGAAATTTATATTCACCCTTCAAATTTTAATGGAGATAGTTATTTCTTAACTAAAGGAAAAGGTCGGATCTCACAATCTTTGGGTGTTCAATTGGGTAAGCGATTTAGTAACTCTAAATTTAGTGTTTATGCAGGTACTGAATTACATGCATTAGGAGGAAAGTATATTTTTTCAAAAGGCCATTTTTTTTGGGATCGAAATGAACAGAAGTGGGATATTAATAATACTGAAAGCAGGGTTGTTAGTCAAAAGATGCTTAGAATTCAGTTTCCTTTTAGTTTGAAAGCTGACCTTGCTTCAGATTTTTTTCTTATGTTTTCAGCTTCATTTTATCTCAACAAGCAGCTTAACGATAAATCCTGGCAGGTTACAAAAGAAATAACCAATGCCTATTCTTTCAACGAGGATTTACCCTATGGTGGGAGGTTGGGACTGAGTATTGGATATTCTATTAGCTCATTTTTGGCATTATCGCTAAAATGGGATTTAGATCTAAGGCAGGATTTTGTAGAATCCAGAGACAATTCATTCGCACTTTATCCAAGTTATAATAGCTTACAGTTCGTATTACATATAAAGTGTATAGCTGATCGTTAAATATCTAATTATGACAGGTTATTTTATCCTATGGAGTTACTTAATGAGTGTAATAAATTTTTGGATTGACCGACACTAATTATCTTTATCCGAACATGATTTGATTTAAATCAAAACCCTGAAGTTATGAGTAAACAACCCTGGTTAGCATCTTACCCTGAAGGAGTATCTAAATCCATCGATGCAGATAGGTACAAGTCTTTAGCTGATTTATTTATTGAATCCCGATCCAAGTATGGTGACCGCCCAGCATATGAAAACATGGGCAAGGTGATAACGTTTGAGGAATTGGGTCATTTGTCGGATCGATTCGCTTCTTATTTGCAGAATGATCTGGGGCTGAAGCCAGGGGATAAGATAGCCATTCAGCTTCCTAACGTAATACAAAACCCAGTAGCTATGTATGGGGCATTGAAAGCCGGACTAGTGGTGGTTAATACGAATCCTCTTTATACTCCTTCTGAAATGCGTCATCAGTTTAAAGATTCCGGCGCTAAAGCAGTGGTTATATTGGCCAACTTTGCTTCTAATCTTGAGGAAATCATCAAAGAGACTGCTATTGATCATGTGATTCTCACTGAACTTGGAGATATGCTCGGTGGCCTTAAGGGAGGTCTGATTAATTTCGTAGTGAAGAATATCAAGAAGATGGTGCCGAAGTATCATCTACCTGAGGCGATACCATTTAAAAAAGTAATTAAAAACGCGAGAGCAGAATCGTTTTCTCAGCCTGAAATTAATGCAGAAGACTTAGCGTTTTTGCAATATACAGGAGGAACCACTGGTGTCTCTAAAGGGGCCATGCTCACACATAGAAACCTGATTGCCAACTTACAGCAAATAGAAGCATGGTTAGGACAGAGTAATTTGGAAGAAGGCAAGGAGATTTTTATTGCGGCGCTTCCTCTTTACCACATTTTTGCGTTGAATGCGCATGCGTTGCTACCGGCAAAGCTTGGTGCTAAGAATGTTTTGATTACGAACCCAAGGGATATGCCTGGTTTCGTGAAAGAACTGAAGAAACACCCTTTCACACTTATTACCGGAGTAAATACGCTATTTAATGGTCTTTTGAATACTCCGGGATTTGCCGATTTGGATCATAGCACAATAAAAGTAGCGCTGGCTGGAGGAATGGCTCTACAGAGAGCGGTGTTTGATAAATGGGAGCGAACCACTGGAAAACGGATTGCTGAGGCCTATGGGCTTACAGAAACTTCTCCTGGTCTTTGCATAAATCCATTATCAAAAGGAAATAGAGTGGGGACAATCGGATTGCCACTGCCTGATACTGATGTGAAGCTTTTGGATGATGATGGCCATGAAGTAGCAGATGGAGAAAAAGGAGAACTATGTTGTAAAGGTCCACAAGTGTTTACTGGATATTGGGAACGTGATGAGGAAACCCAAAACTGCATGGTCAATGGGTACTTCAAGACGGGAGATATTGCGACAATGGATCCAGATGGATACTTCCGAATAGTGGATCGCAAGAAGGAGATGATCCTGGTTTCAGGTTTTAACGTCTATCCAAATGAAGTAGAAGATGCGGTGGCATTACATCCTAAAGTACTCGAAGTGGGCGCGATAGGTGTTCCAGATGCCAAGTCTACTGAAGCAGTGAAAGTCTATATCGTGAAGAATGACGATTCACTCACCGAGGAGGAGATTTTCGATCATTGTAAGGAGCATTTGACAGGGTACAAGAGACCTAAACATGTAGCATTTACCGATGAACTACCAAAATCCAATGTTGGTAAAATATTAAGAAGGATCATTAAGGAAAATGATGCCAAGGTTAATACTTATGAATGATTATATTTTCAGTAGCTCAGTAAGTTGATCAAAAGGAATTATTAATTCTGTAGGTCCGTCAGCATAGGATGAGATTTCGTAACTGTTATAGTATAACACCAAACCATCAGTACTCAGTCCGAAAGTTTCCGGTAGAACAAACTCATCGTTTTGAAAGGTGAATCCATGATTAGAAAAGGATTCACCTTTTTTTATTCCATGAAGATTTCTAAATACCTGCTCAGCTATGCTAGAAAGCTTTCGGTTACTTTTGACGATATCCTTGATATCAAGAGGTTTTTTACTGTTTTTGGATAAGGTAATGTATTCAACAAAACTATTGGAATGGGCACCGCCTGTATAGCCTGAAGTATTCATTCGCAATGAAATGACTCCATTCTTAGAATAAGTCTGTTCAACTAAAATATCTAATGACCATGCCGTAGAACTTTCAGGAAAATTCTTGGAGAAATCTTCGTAAGACTTGATAAACAGACTAATAAGCTGGTCGATATTTTCTGATCCGCTTGCTTCCATGACGTAATCCTCACTGAGCGTTCTGGTCACCTTTTCCTCTATTATCTTATTGAATTGAGGACTGCCTTCATATCGAGGGTAGTTAATCGTTACTGAAGTGCATTGTTCTTCAGAGCATGCAGCCCTTTTTTCTTTGGTAATCCTTTCGGTAGCCTGAATGCTTTCTCTGACTGGTTTTTCGGATTTGGTATTTTCTGTGGGTTGTTCTTGTTTAGAATTTTCAACTGAACAAGCGGCTAAAATGATTGAAAAAATGAAGTATTTGAACGAGCGCATGATATGTTTCAACGAGATATTAATGGTCATTCCGAAGAATTGGTTTTTTTTGTCCTGATTAAAGTTGAATCAAAATATCTAATAAACGTCAAATGTATATGAAATTGAGATTATCCATTGTAGCTAGTGTTATGCTGTTGGCTATAATCGGAGTAAAAGCACAACAAGCAGATACAACCTATTGGACATCTGGTGGTTTTGCTGCCTTGACATTTTCCAATGTTACGCTTAGTGATAGCTGGGCAGCTGGTGGTGCTGAAAATATTTCCATTAATGGTGCAACGGGTCTTTTTGCGAATTACGCCAAAGCCAGAACTACCTGGGAAAACTCTCTTGACTTAGGCTATGGCTTGATTAATCAGGACAATCAGGGATTTGAGAAATCAGACGATAAGATCAACTTTGTAACCAAATATGGCTACCAAATAAAGCAAGGGAACTCTAAATGGTTTTTTAGTGGACTGCTTGATTTTAGAACACAGTTTGCTATTGGTGAGGATTTGGTAGAAAGCTCTTCTGGCAACGTGGACAGTACAGTAACCATTTCAGATTTTATGGCACCTGGTTATTTGACTATTGGACTTGGGGTTGATTACAAACCGAATAAGAAGTTATCGTTTAACTACATTCCTTTGACAGGTAAGTTCACTTTTGTGAATAATCAGGCATTGGCTGATCAGGGTGCATATGGAGTAGACCCAGGAAAAAAGTCGCGTGCTGAGCTGGGTTCGTTTTTACGAATCAAGTACAAAGACGAGGTGATTAAAAATGTGAACTTGGAGTCGAGGCTTGAGCTTTTTACCAATTACATTGAGAGTTTTGGAACCATCGATGTGAACTGGCAAAATACCGTGGTAATGAAGGTCAACAAGGTGCTTTCGGCTAATTTATTCACACATCTCCTATACGATGAGGACATCAAAACAGGCAAGTCAGATAATGGGCCTGTAGCAAAGGTTCAGTTCAAAAGTGTTTTTGGGGTAGGTCTAGCCTATAATTTTGGAGCACAAGCAGACAAATAATCATTTTAAATACCGGTTGGTTCTTTGTACCTTTAAGAAGTAAGAGTATGAAGAAGTGTCAAAAGGCCTTTTGCGATAGTTTGTAGAAGGCCTTTTTACTTGCTTTCAACAACCACTGGTTGTGTCTTTATGTGAATGTCACGCTGTGGAAATGGGATTTCGACATGGTGTTTTTTGAACTCTTTAAAGATTTCAAAGTAAAGTTCAGACTTCAATACTCTTGGCCGGTCGGTGTGTGATGCCGTCCATACAGCAAGAATGAAGTTAAGCGAGCTGTCTCCATATTCGTCAAATAAAACGGAAGGTTCTGGTTTTTTTAGAACATGTGGGTTTTTGTCCGCTACTTCCATTAATATTTTCTTGATCTTCTCCGGATTTTCGTTATAGCTCACCCCTACAGGGATTCGAAAGCGTATGTTTCGGTCATTGTGACTCCAGTTGATAACACGACTTGAAATAAACTCGGAATTCGGTACGATGATGGAAATGTTGTCATTGGTAAGTATCTGAGTAGCTCTAAATGATATACTCATCACATTGCCTTGTACATCACCTACATCAATTCGGTCGCCTACTTTTATGGGCTTCTCGAATAGGATGATTACGCCTGAGATGAAATTGTCTGTAATGTTTTGCAATCCAAAACCAATACCAACACCAAGGGCTCCTGCAATTAACGTAAGCGCACTCATATCGATTCCGGCCGTTTGAACAATCACGATGGCTCCAACAGCGATAAACAGGAACTTAGTCACGGTGCCTACAGTAGCTCTGGCACCAGCCTCCATGGAAGTGTTTATCAGGATTTTCTCTACCAACAATCGTTTCAACCTGCGCGCGAGAAAGGTCAGGATGAAAAAAGCCAAAAACAAGTAGAGAATTTTACCAAGGCTCACGTCATTTTCACCGAGCTGGAAGAGCGACTGTGTGAATAACTCATAAACGCTTGACGTCAATTCTTTGAATTCAGTCCAGACTTCTTCTAATGCTTCCATAATGCGGAATTTAATCAATTATGGTATAAGTAAGGAGCTGTCACCATAGCTTAAAAACCGGTAGTTATTTTGAAGGGCATGGTTGTATACGTCTTTCCAGTCTTCGCCCAGGAGAGCAGCCACTAGCAGAATAAGTGTGGATCCTGGCTGATGAAAGTTCGTAATAAGCCCATCGCACATTCTCATTTTATAGCCAGGATAAATAAAAATCTCAGTGTTTCCACCAATGGAGTTAAACCCATGCATTTCCATATATTCGAGTACGTTCTCTAGACTTTCTTTCCTTGCAATCGGCCCGTCAAACTGGTAAGCAGTATCCTTGGTAATGAAGAATGGACTGTTTTTGTTGGTAGCAAGTAGCTGACCAAACCAATACAAGCTTTCAAGCGTTCTCATGCTGGTAGTCCCAACTGGGATGATGGTTTCATGATCAAGTAGGTTTAGCACATTGCTTTTCTTGATTACGATTTGCTCCTGATGCATTGGGTGATCTTTTACATTCTCTGATTTAATTGGCTGGAAGGTGCCTGCAGAAACATGTAATGTTAGGAAGTCTTTAGTAATCCCGGTTTTACTGATTTCATCTATGACCTGATCAGTGAAGTGTAGACCAGCCGTTGGAGCTGCCACGGCACCTTCATGTTTGGAGTATACCGTTTGATACCTCGGAATGTCGTCTTCTGTAGCTTCACGACCTAAATAAGGAGGTAGTGGGATTTCTCCAATTTTCAACAAAACCTCTGAAAACGTAAGCTCAGTTGTCCATGAAAAGGTTACAGTATTGCCGTTATTTCGAAAGGCATTAAATTTCACATCATCAATCGATAGCTCAAGTTTAGTGCCTTCCTTCCATTTCTTAGCATTACCAATCATTGCTCTCCACCGGGTAGAAGATTTGGCTCCCATGACCTCTTCATGAAGTGAAGATGGTAAAACAGGCTCCAGAAGGAAAATTTCGATACGTGCACCTGTTTCTTTGTGCATTACCAACCTTGCAGGAATTACTTTGGTATCATTGAATACCAATAGACTTTTTGGAGGTAGTACTGTCGGGATTTGATGAAAGATCCTGTCCTCAATGGCCCCTTGATTATAGTATAGAAGCTTTGAATCAGACCTATCAGCAAGCGGATACCTGGCTATTCGGTCATCCGGTAATTCGTAAAGGTAATCTTTCAGGATCAAGTTGTATGGAAGTTGATGTAACTTCAAAGAAAAGGTAGAAATCGGAACTTTTGGGAATATTTTTAACCAAAGCAGTCAAACCTTTGTGATATACGTTTACTTTAATAAGCATGAAGTTAGAGCATACCATTCGAACATTAAAATTCAAGTTTGACGCTGGGACATCCAGAGGCGTATTAAAAGACCATCCGACCTGCTTAATAAAGATATCACTTCTGGATAATTCGGATAAGTATGGATTGGGGGAAGCTGCTCCTTTGGTGAATCTCAGTGAAGAAACGCTGGATCAGGTGATAAATTTTTTACCAGAACTCGGAGTTTCATTGAAGAATGTTCAGTTGCCCAAGAGTAATGATGAAGCTTTTGCCATTGCTCAAAGGCTAGTGCCTAAAACGCTTCCCAGTCTGGTATTTGCCCTGGAGACAGCCCTTCTTGATCTCATGAATGGAGGAATGCGCCAGCTTTTCAAAAATTCATTTTATTCGGAAAAAAAGGATATTACGATAAATGGGTTAATATGGATGGGAAGTCCTGATTTCATGCGTGAGCAAGTGGACCGTAAGGTGGCCAATGGTAATAAGTGTATCAAGCTAAAAGTAGGAGCTATTGATTTTACGGACGAGCTGGACTTGATTCAATACATTCGGAATCTAGCACCCAAAACGGTGATTCGAGTTGATGCGAATGGGGGGTTTCCAAATAATGAAGTTTTTGTCAGGTTAGAAGAATTGAATAAGCTTGATGTCCACTCTATTGAGCAACCGATCATGCCTGGACAATTTGAAGCAATGCAACTCATATGTAAACGCTCACCTATTCCAATTGCTCTTGATGAGGAACTGATAGGATATCACGAGAAAAGTCGTAAACATGAATTATTAAAAATACTTCATCCCCAATTCATCATCCTGAAGCCTACTTTACTCGGTGGATTCAGGGCAACACTGGAGTGGATTAATATTGCACAGACATTAGGGATTGGCTGGTGGCTTACTTCCGCCCTGGAGAGCAATATCGCTTTAAACGCAATTGCACAGTTTGCCGGTGAGTTTCCAGACAATGGGTATCAAGGCTTAGGTACTGGTCAACTGTACGAAAATAATGTGCAATCCCCATTGGAAATTAATGGGGAGTTTCTGGGATACAATCAAAAATCCAGATGGGAAAATATTTTATTTTAGATCCATTGGTATGATTATCAGTTGGATGTGGTAAAAAACTTTCTTAAGCAATGTTGTGTTCCATTGCATAGACTACTAAACCAGCAATATTTTTACATCCCGTTTTTTCTAAAAGGTTTCTTTTATGAGCATCTACTGTTCTAACGCTGATAAAAAGTGAATCAGCTATTTCTTGATTGGAATATTCTTTAATAATCAGTTCCAGCACTTCCTTTTCACGCCGCGTTAGTGGCGTTTCCAGAGACAATTTTTTTACTGGCTGCTTCTTAGCAGTCATGTTGTCCATTATAATCTTCGTTACTTCGCTGGAGAAATAGTTTTCGTCATTGAGAATGGTGTCAATGGCCTGGAAGATTTCACCCTTATCTGCATTCTTCAAAATATATCCATTTACACCGGCCGAAAGCATGTGTTTGATGTGTTGATTTTCGCTGATCATTGTTAATGCCATCACCTTTTGATTTGGCTTGAACAATTTTAGCTCCTGGGTAAAACGTATGCCATCCATTTCGGGCATACTGATATCCGTGATCACCAGATCAAAATCATTTTCTCGAAGCAATGTGAGGGCATCTTTTGCGTTGGAAGCTTCGGCAGATACTTCGTATTTGTCATTGCCTTCAAAATATAGTTTTAGTCCATCTCGTATTATCTTATGATCATCTACGAGAAGGATCGTATTCTTTTCCATTGTTGGTTTGTTGTGTGTGTTCGCTAATTAACCAATCAAATAATGAATAATCCATTCAATCCATTAATCGGAAATTAATTAATAAATGGCAATTTTCCGACTAAAATATTGTCTAGTTTTCAGTTTGAAAAATTAAACATATAGACTTTATTTTGAATATTTTATCGTGTATAATTTATCAGCTCACCTCATGAAACGTAATCATTTACTTGCAGCCGTATTGTTGGTTTTGGGATATGTATCAGTTACTGCTCAGGTCATCTCAACATATTCCAGTGCTAACATCAATCAGAAACTAAAATCGCTAAACACCTTAGGGACCGTTCTTTATGTAGCTGCCCACCCTGATGATGAAAATACACAACTCATCGCTTACATGGCGAATGGGCAGAATTTTCGGACGGGCTACTTAGCTGCAACCAGGGGAGATGGAGGTCAAAATTTGATTGGACCGGAGATCAGGGAGAAATTAGGTGTGATTAGGACTCAGGAGTTATTAGCTGCACGGAGAATAGATAATGGGGAACAGTTCTTTTCCAGAGCTAACGATTTTGGATACTCCAAGTATCCAGATGAGACCTTCAATATTTGGGATAAAGAGCAAGTGCTTGCTGATTTTGTTTGGACGATCAGAAAGTTTAGACCAGATGTGTTGATAACGAGATTTTCTCAAGAACCTGGCGTTACTCATGGCCATCATACAGCGTCAGCCATATTGGCTATGGAAGCTTTTGAAGCAAGTGGAGATCCGGAACGATTTCCGGAGCAGCTGGAGTATGTGGACATATGGCAGCCTAAGAAGATATTTTGGAACGTAAGTACCTGGTCATTTAGAAGATCTGGAAAAACCTTTAATCCAGATGATTATGTCAAGGTGGACGTAGGAGGTTTTAACGCTTCATTAGGCTATTCATACACAGAGATATCTGCTCTAAGTAGATCCATGCACAAGAGTCAGGGGTTTGGAAATTCCGGATCCAGAGGCTCAGAATTTGAATATTTTGAACAATGGGGCGGTGAAGAAACAGAAAATATTTTTGGAGGAATAGATACATCGTGGGGTAGAGTCAAGAGTGCTGATGAGGTGCAGAAATACCTGAAACTTGCTTATGATTCCTACCAGCCGAATAAGCCGGGCCCAGCCTTGAAAAATCTCTTAATCGCGCGTGAGCAGTTACTTACATTGCCAGATCAATACTGGAAAGAAGTAAAACTTAGGGAACTAGAGGAGGTCGTGCGTTTAATTACTGGGACATACATCGCTTTAGATGCCGAAGAACCAGCCTATGTCCCTGGAGATTCAATCACAATTAATCTGGAGGTGATTAATCGCAGCGAATTTGATTTGAAACTTGGTTCTGTTCGCTTTCCATCAAAAGGAGAGCGCTTTGTTTATGATTTAGCTTTGGAAAACAATGAGGTCGTTGAGTTTAGTTATTCCTTTTCATTGCCCAAGGACATTGGATACTCTAATCCATACTGGTTGGAACAGGGTGGGACCGAAGGGATGTATAAGGTTGATGATCAGCTTCTGCGAGGCTTGCCGCAAAACCCTCCTGCATTGTTAGGGTATGTTGCAATTGAATTGGACGGACAGGTTTTTGAAGTGCCGGTTCCTGTGAATTACAGAAGAACTGACCCAGTAAAAGGAGAGGTAGTTACACCGCTTGTTATCCAGCCAAAAGTGATGGCTAATCTTGATGCCAACGCCTTAATTTTTTCAACTGCCAATGCAAAGCCTGTGAATGTAACGATAATAGCTGGAGAAGCGAAAGTCACCGGAAATGTTCGATTGAATGTTCCAGAAGGGTGGACAGCTGAGCCTAGCGCATTCAATTTTGAGCTTGTTCAGGAAAATCAAGAATCTACCTTTGAGTTTATGTTGACACCTCCGAAAGTAGCTTCTGAAGGAATTATTACTGTGGAAGCTGAAGTTGGAGGAGAAGTTTTTGATAGAGGTCGGTCGGTTATAGACTATGAACACCTGCCGAAGCAAACGCTTTTTCAAAAATCCTCTGCAAAGGTGGTGAAGTTAAATGCTCAGAAGGGGGATAAGAAAATCGGCTATATCGCCGGAGTAAGTGATGAAGTTCCGGCCAATCTGGAGCAAGTGGGATATGATGTGACTTTACTCGATAAGAACAATGTAGTCGCTGAAGAATTAGTTTCTTTTAGTGCCGTTGTGCTGGGTGCACGAGCTTACAATACCCTACCATGGTTGGCCTTTAAAAATCAGGAGTTATTTGATTATGTTAATAATGGAGGTACTGTAGTTGTTCAATACAGTAAGAGCTATGGCTTGGTAACAGATGAACTGGCCCCTTACAAGCTAAAGCTGTCTCATGATAGGGTAACGGTAGAAGATTCGCCTGTAGCGTTTCTGGCTCCCAATCATCCAGTACTTAACCAACCCAACAAGATTACTCCTGAAGACATGAAAGGCTGGGTACAGGAACGCGGCCTTTACTTCTCGAATGAGTGGGGAGATGAATTTCAACCAATTATGGGAATGAATGATCCAGGCGAGGATCAGACCAAAGGAAGTTTGCTAGTTGCTAAACATGGCAAAGGGTATTATTGCTACACAGGCTTGTCATTCTTCAGAGAACTGCCGGCTGGTGTGCCCGGAGCGTATAAATTGTTTATGAACTTACTTGCTCTCGGTAACTCTGAAAACCCATAAAAACCATGACCCAGGAAAAGGATAATCGAGAATTGGATACCCCACCATATTTTAAAAGCTGGAATTCCATTTATTGGCTTGTAGGCAGTTTACTGGCCGTGATCATTGTTCTCTTGTACATGTTTAGCCGGGCTTACTGATGAATACACTGGATATTGTCGTGCTATTTGGTACGTTGTTGGCAATCGTCTCCTACGGGGTATATAAAACGAGAGGGTATAACAACATTCAAGGCTACCTGCTTGGGAATAACTCAATGAGTTGGGGAACCATCGGGCTATCGGTAATGGCTACTCAGGCAAGTGCGATTACCTTTATTTCTACACCCGGTCAGGGCTATGAAAGCGGTATGGGCTTTGTTCAGAATTACTTTGGATTGCCCATCGCACTGATTATTGTCTCAGCAGTATTCATTCCCATATTTTACAAGCTTAAGGTCTATACGGCCTATGAATACCTGGAATCTAGATTTGACTTAAAAACGCGAATGTTGGGAGCATTCTTGTTTTTAATACAACGTGGACTAGCTGCAGGAATCACGATTTATGCACCGGCAATTATTCTCTCGAGTATATTGGAATGGGATTTAACCATGACCATCTTGATCACTGGAGGGTTGGTGATTGTCTATACGGTTTCTGGAGGAACAAAGGCCGTGAGTATCACTCAAAAGCAGCAAATGACGGTCATCATGATCGGTATGTTCGTCACTTTCGGGATTATCATGGCTTATATCACCGATTACATTTCATTTTCGGGTGCATTAAATATAGCCGGTAGCCTCGATAAACTGAATGCAGTTGATGTGGACTTCAATATGGAAAAGCGTTATACGATTTGGTCAGGCTTGACGGGAGGGTTGTTTCTGGCGCTCTCATACTTCGGGACGGACCAGTCGCAGGTGCAGCGATACCTGGGAGGCAAGAACATTACAGAAAGCAGGATGGGCTTAATGTTCAATGCCGTTCTCAAAATCCCAATGCAGTTTTTTATTCTGTTTACAGGTGTGATGGTTTACATCTTCTTCATGTTTTACACACCACCTGTACACTTTAAGGACGCCTCAGTGAAGCAAATCCAAGGGTCGGCTTACGAGCAAGAGTACGCCATGCTAGATGCACAGTATGCCGAAGCTACAAGTGAGAGAAAGCAGGCGGCACTGGCGTATGCAGAAAATCCTACGGAATTAGGTGCGGCAAAGATGAAGGCAGCTGATGATCAGTCGATAGCGATAAGAGAGGAAGTGAAGGAATTGCTTTTAAAGGTGGACCCAGATATCGAAACCAAAGACGCTGATTATGTGTTTCTAACCTTCATTTTGAACTATCTACCGCATGGACTTATTGGGTTGCTCATAGCCGTTATTTTCTCTGCAGCCATGTCCTCATCTTCATCAGAAATAAACAGTCTTTCATCCACTACGACTGTTGATATTTACACACGATTACTAAAAAAGGAAGGGGCTACGAATGATGTGTTTATTTCCAAAGGGTTGACACTGTTGTGGGGAGCAATTGCCATTTCATTTGCCATTTTGGCTAAAAACAGTGAAAACCTTATTGAAGCGGTCAATATCGTAGGTTCCGTTTTTTATGGAACCATATTGGGCATCTTTCTGGTTGCCTTCTTTCTAAAAAGTGTAAAAGGAAATGCTGTATTCTGGGCGGCAGTCATTGCGCAAACCACAGTGATCGTATTCCATTTTATGACCGTTTATGAAGTGATTTCGCTGGGTTACCTGTGGTATAATGCCATTGGCTGTTTGGTAACCATGATTCTAAGCATCTTCTTCCAGCTATTTAAGAAATAAAAAAGGCTGTCTCAAAAGCAACCTGAATTCCCAGACCAGCAGGTTTTTAGATTTTTGAGACAGCCTTTATATTAATGAATAGGAAATTGATTGACTACTTCAGTGAGTCGATCAAATCCTGATTTCTTTTTACGTAACCAAAGTCACCATTGGGGTTCGACTTAGCGCCTTCCATTGATTTTTTAGCCACTTCTATTGCTTCTTTCTTTTTACCCATAGCTGCCAGAATTCGTGCTTTTGTATGCACATTCCAAAACTGCATGTTGTTTTCACCTATAGCGAGGTACTTGTTCATGTAGTCTAGAGCTTTCTCTAATTCGATACCCTGACTCAGGTAAAAGTTAGCTGCCTGAGAGTAAACAGCAGGATTTACCTGAGTTTTCTCAGCTATTTCTTTCATAACAGCTTCTTTGTAGTTCACTTCCAAAGGAAGCTTCCACATGACATCTGCCCATGAAAACTGAATATTAGCAGTGGTATTGTCTTCGCTGATGTCCGTAATTTGGAAAGTCATGCGTTCTACAGTATTCATTGTTTTCGCAGATTTCACGGTTGTTTTAACCACAGCTTTGGACTCATCATAAGCACTTTCATTTCCACCAATAGGCTCTGAAACGAGCATTACTTGCCACTCTGATTCTCCAGGGATTGTAACAATCTGGTATTTGCCAGCTTCTACATCTTGTCCTGCTACTTTTAAGTCGGAGCTGAATGTTACCATACTTCCAGAGTTGGCGCCAGTTCTCCACACTTCACCAAATTGCTCTAGAAACGCATCGCCGCTTCCAAATATTTTACGCCCTTTCACTCCTGGGCGGAAGTAATCAATCGTTACATCTGTAAGTCCCACCTTACTGTAAACAGATCCGGCCGGACTCGGTTGTGGGGTGTCAATTTGTGCCATAGCAGTACCACAGACAAATAGAAGACCAATTAAGGTTAGTTTTGCGATTTTACTCATCGTTTCTAATAGGTTTGTTTTAGTTATTAATGAATGATCTTACTACATACGAAAAACTCCCTCAATCGTTTTATGAGCGCGAGGATGTTGTTCAGATTGCGCAAGACCTTATAGGTAAGTATTTGGTTACAAACATAGAGGGAATAATTACCGTTGGCAAAATTGTGGAAACGGAAGCGTATTGCGGAAGAAATGATAAAGCCTGCCATGCTTTTTTAAAAAGAACCAAGCGAACAGAAATCATGTATGCCAGAGGAGGACATGCTTATGTATATCTCTGTTATGGGATTCATCATTTGCTTAACGTGGTAACTAATAAAGAAGGACTGGCAGATGCGGTGTTGATTCGTGCGGTAGAGCCAGTGATCAATGTGGATGGAATGCGTGACAGAAGAGGGGTTGAAATAACTGGGAAAAGACTAACCGCAGGTCCTGGCATGCTAAGTCAGGCTATGGGGATTACTACCAGATTAAATGGTATGGACTTGCTAGGAGATATTTTATGGATTGGCCAACAAAACAGTCAAGCTCAAGTCGACATTGTGAGTGATGTGCGGATAGGCATTGCTTATGCTGAAGAAGATGCACTGCTTCCCTGGCGGTTTTATGAAAAGGATAATCGGTTTGTCAGCAAAGTGAAGAAAAACTAGTTGAATGTAAAAAAGAAATCCCTAACCGGTATGGTTAGGGACTCATGCATTCATACACTTGTTTAATTTTGTGTTAGCTGGTCAAGGCCCCACGAGTTCAAAATTAGGCAAAAGGTCAGTAAAATAAAAAATATTAAAAAAAATCATTGAATAATCATATAATGTTAAAGCTGTCTTTAAGCACATTTTTCTTAATCTTATATTATGTGTCATATTCACAATTGCAATTTTTCAGCTCTCCAGAGTCATTGGACTCAATAAATTCCAGCAAAGGAGAGAATTATATTTTCTTTGATTTTGACAATTCAAAAATCTGCTTCACCCGTGAGCGACATCCTGATAACGTAGGGGGTTTTCAGGATTTGGGAGATATCTGGACCTCAGAGCTGGTTGATTCTGTCTGGACTCCACCTGCCAACCTATCAGTAAATGATCAAAATTTCACCTCACCGATTGGGTATACGCCGGATGGTCAATATTTTCTGATGAACTATGTCTGGTACGATAAGGGCTTGTATTATGGTAAGGTAATAGCTCAAAGTACCTCAGGAACTGTAATCGATATTGACATTCCTTATTTCAAAAATAGGTCGCCCTTACAGACGGGAAGCATTTCGCGTGATGGAAGGTATCTGGTTCTTAGTTTGGAGAATAATTTGGGTTATGGAGTGGATGATTTGTTTGTTTGTGTACTCGGCAATGACGGGAGATGGTCTGCACCCAAGAATCTAGGGATGATGGTGAATTCTAAATTTCAGGATGTATCGCCTTTTCTGGCACCGGATAATAAGACGCTGTACTTTGCCAGTAATGGTCATGGTGGAGCTGGTAGTTTTGATATTTTTTATTCCGAGCGGCTTGATGATACCTGGCAGCAGTGGACTAGACCAAAACCACTTGAGCAAATTAATACAACCGGGTCAGAATCGAGTTTTGTTTTTAGCAATGATGCAGACTATGCTTATTTTGCTTCTACTCTGAATAGTGATGGCTATGGTGATATCAAACGAATCAAAATTAAAGCTGATTTTGTCGAAGATTTGGATACAACCCAGCAGCTGGTGGTGAATGCTGCTGCTGAAAATGTCGATTTAATTCATTTCCAAATAATGGAAAAAGGAGCTAATAAGAGTCTAAACGGACATGCGGTTTCATTGGGTGAAAATACAACATCACTGACTGTTTCCGAAGGGGTGATTGAAGTGCCTAAATCCTTGGGGCAAGTAAGCTTGGAGTTCAAATCTGAAGGATATTTTTCTGCTAAAATGAGCTACGACCTGGATACGATGAGTGTTGAGGATGTTTATGAAATCGCCCTGGAGCCACTATCAGAGGGGAACGTCATTACACTGGAGCATGTATTGTTTTACAGAGGTACTGCCAATTTTATAGAGGGATCTGAAGAAGAACTGGATTTGGTGGTGGAAATGCTCAATGAAAACCCGGAGGTAAATATTTTTTTAAAAGGCCACACAGATAATGTGGGGAATGCCATGCTAAATGTAGAGTTGTCTCAAGAAAGGGTGTACGCTGTAGAGGATTATTTAATGTCAAAGGGAATTTCCAATGAGCGGATCGATGGAGAAGGCTATGGAGGAGAGCAGCCTGTTGCCAGCAATGAATCAGAGACTACCAGAAAGCTCAATAGAAGAGTGGAATTTGAAGTGCGCAAGGGAAATTAATAGCCTTCCGCATAATCATCTCCACGCGGGTCTGCGCCACCTTCAAGCTTGCCGTCAGGTCTTACGAGAATGCAATCTGTCCTACCTATTTTATCTACTTGTTGTATTTGGTAGCCTTGCTCGGTTAGTTCAGTAAGGGTTTGTGTAGATACCGCATTGGTTTCCATCTTTATTTGATCAGGAAGCCACTGGTGGTGTACTTTCTTAGCTTCTACAGCTTCCTGCATGGTCATTTGATGGTCTACTATGTTGATAATGGTTTGGAATACTGATGTGATGATGGTAGCTCCGCCCGGGCTTCCAATTACCGCTTTTAACTTGCCGTCTTTTTCCAGAATGGTAGGTGTCATGGAACTCAGCATTCGTTTGCCTGGAGCGATAGCGTTGGCTTCAGCACCTATCAACCCAAAGTAGTTCGGCACACCAGGTTTAGCGCTGAAGTCGTCCATTTCATTGTTAAGCACAAAGCCGGCACCTTTTACCCAAACTTTACATCCGTAATTCAGATTAAGCGTGGTGGTGATCGATACTGCATTGCCAAATTTATCTACGATGGAAAAATGAGTTGTTTGGTCTGATTCATAGGGGATATCTCCGCCTTTTATTTGATTGGATGGGGTGATGTCTGTGGTATTTATTCCATTAAAGCGTTCAGAATTGTAGGTGTTTGACAATAGAGTGGAAGTAGGGACATTGTAATAATCCGGGTCACCAAGGTGTTTCGCCCGATCAGCAAAAACGCGTTTTTCAATTTCAGCCATCAGGTGAACTGATGCTGTAGAGTTATGTGGGTGGCTACCTAAGTCTACTATTTCAGCTCCTTGCAGTAATTGCATTACCGCAATACCGCCACTGGAAGTTGGAGGCATCGAAATGACCGTATGGCCTTTGTACTTACCAATCAATGGATTTCTCCAGGCAGGTTGATAAGATTCCAAATCTTCTGCTGTGATGATGCCATCACCTCTGTTCATTTCATTGATTATCTGCTGTGCTACTATGCCTTTGTAAAAGCCATCTCTTCCAGAGTCTCTAACGAAAGATAAAGTAGCTGCCAGCTGTACCTGTTTCACATAGTCACCTGCACGCCAGCCGCCTTCTTTGATCACCCAAGGTTCCCAATCATTGGCAGCAATGAAATCTTTCTGCTTCTCGTTCAGTGCGGCAGCTTCATCCTCAGTAATCGTAAAACCGAGAAACGCGAGTTGAATCGCAGGTTCCATTAATCGATCCCATGGAAGGGATCCGTATCGCTGATAGATTCCCCACATTCCAGCCACACTACCTGGCACGCCTGCAGCCAAATGACCCAATGTGCTTTTTTCAGAAATCACCTGGCCACTGTCGTTTTGAAACATGGCTTTGTAAGCAGCAAGCGGTGCTTTTTCCCGGTAATCCAAAGTAGCAACTTTGCCATCACTTTCACGGATCACGGCAAAGCCGCCACCTCCAATATTCCCGGCACGAGGATAAACCACAGCAAGAGCAAATTGAGTGGCTATGGCTGCATCATATGCATTTCCACCAGCCTTGAGAATACTCAAACCAGCCTTGGTAGCTAAGGGATGTGCCGATACGACCATGGCACTGTCACCGATCGCACCAACTTTAGGAGTCTTAGAACCTGGTGAGCATGATACAATGGCCCAACAAAAAGTGATGATCAGGCTAGTTTTTATTATTCTCATTAATCTTCTTGGTTCGCTTTAATGACTTGTATTTTCTAACCTTCACACGTTTTTTACCCCGATCTCTTTTACTGTCGTATGGACGAAAGTGTTTTCTCGACTTTGTGATGGGTACTTTGTAGTAGGAGGCGTGGCAGCCTGAGAATAGTAGCGCGCTACAAAGAAAGATCAAAAGGATGCCAAGAAAACGAAATCTGTGTCTCATAGGTAATGAAACGACAAACTAATCATTTTCTTGGCATAACTCCGAATTACACATCGGCAAATTTGGGAGACTTAGAAACTTTTGCTGGTTTGATTTCTACACTAATATTTGCATTCTTGGCAGTGGATTTGTAATCTTCAATGGTTTCCAGAATGTCATAATCCACGAAGATAGATTCAGTTTCATCAACAATTACGTGGGAGCCATCTGGAATATCTCTCAATGTTCTTCTTAAAAATGCTTTGTTAAGGAAACTCACATCTTTTTGTAAAGTGATCAGGTATTCATTGTCCTTAGGCTTAGTTACAATGATGGCCTGATGCAGATTACTTTTAATCACAAAGAATAAGCCAATGACTATTCCCACTGTAATACCGATCAAAAGGTCGGTCATTAATATCGCCACAATGGTAATGATAAATGGTAGGAATTGGTCTTTGCCTTTCGCATACAAATCTTTGAATAGCGAGGGCTTAGCCAATTTATACCCAACCACTAAAAGAACTGCTGCCAATGCGGCTTTTGGAATCATATTTAATACGTCCGGAAAGAAAACGACCGAAGTAGCGAGGAGGAAGCCATGGAATACAGCGGAAACTTTCGTTCGACCACCAGAGCTGATATTTGCCGTACTTCGAACGATAACTGCCGTGATAGGCAAACCGCCAATTAGTCCTGATACCATGTTACCCACCCCCTGTGCTGTTAATTCCCGGTTGACCGGGGCAATACGTTTGTAAGGGTCGAGTTTGTCAACAGCATCCAGACTCAACAGCGTTTCAAGACTGGCAATGATCGCAATTGTGGCGGCTGTTACATAGATTTCCGGATTGCCTAATTGAGAGAAATCGGGGAATGTAAAGAAGCCTACAAATTCATCAAACGATTCGCTCACTGGTAAGGAAACCATGTGTCTTCCGGTCAATACCATATCGGAAGCATAACCAGCATAGACAACTGCGTTGGCAATTACCCCCCAGGCTACTGCTACTAAAGCACCCGGAACTATGTTGGTCCACTTTTGCTTTTTCATGAAAGGACGTTCCCAGATGATTAGTATGGCTAACGCACTAAGGCTAATAATCAATGCACCCATATCAATGTTCTGAAAGGCCAGAGCGATTTCCGTGAAGGTGTTTTGACCGTCTGGTTGAAAAAAGCTTTCGTCTCCTTCATAGTCCTGATCATCACCTAACGCATGAGGAATTTGTTTTAGAATCAGGATGAGTCCGATGGCTGCAAGCATTCCTTTGATCACAGAAGATGGGAAAAAGTGTCCAATAACACCCGCTTTTAGGATTCCCAGGATAAACTGAATTGCTCCGGCAAGAAATACTGCCAATAGGAATGATTCAAAAGCCCCTAGGCTTTCTATGGCGTTTAACACAATGACAGCTAAACCAGCAGCTGGCCCACTTACACTTAGCTGAGAGCCACTGATCATCCCTACGACCAGACCACCCACAATTCCAGCTAAAATACCTGAAAATGCCGGGGCTCCAGAGGCCAGCGCAATTCCTAAACAGAGAGGAAGTGCAACAAGTGCCACAACTAATCCCGCTGGAATATCATTCTTCAGGTTACTACCAAAATACTCTTTCATAACTTTCTACGACTTGTTTTTTATTAACTATTCGGCAACCCTTTGGATAGGTCAGAACAGCTCTAAAAATATAAAAATACGGCAATCACAAAACTAGACTTTTTTTTGGTCAATGCTAGGTGTGGTTTTAGAGTATCAGGTGAGATGGGTATAACTAACTGGTTATCAACTATTAGAATTTAGGATATTAAAGAGATTTTGCAAGCTTTCCTTTCAATTTAGGGGATATTTAAATATCTTCCGGCTGTAGAATCCGATAGCAGAAATTCTCAACCCAACCAAGACATTAAATGAAAGCAAACGTAGCTACCCAAGAGATACCAAAAGGTTATCGAGTTTATAAGATCAAAGGAGTGGACCAACCGATTGTTGCCAGGAAGGGCGGGCCTTCAGCAGATCAGGTGAAAAATAAGTCTACCTACAAGGAACTCAGAAACAACCAGAAGGAATTTGGGGTGGCTTCTATGATGGCGAAAGTCTTACGGAATTCACTTTCGGAGGGGTTAACGGAGATTTGTGAAACTTACGTATCGGGTAGGCTTACTGCACAGTTTAGAAATATAGCCAAGTACGAAGAAGGGCCTACAGGAACCAGACCAATGTATCTTACAAAGCATGGTCATAATTTGAGTGGGTTTGAATTCAATACCACAGCACCTTATGAGGGTATTTTCGGAGCTAAATATTTTTTAAAGTCCGGAAGCAAGAGGGGACAGGTGATTTTACATTTCCCACAGTTTATTCCGGAGAATACGTTCAAAACTCCAGAAGGAGCCACTAATTTTAAGATCAACGCCAGATTGGTGGCTTTGAGTGATTATCAATTCGATCATGTAGAGAAGTCCTATAGAGCTTTGAATGAGGAATTGCATGGAAAGTTTGGCTCATACCAGAGTCCAATGTTACCAATCTTGAAAATCCCTACCGAACCGATGACAGCTCATGTTTCTGTAGATCAGGAGGAAGTTCCAGAGAATACTGCATTATTTTTATTAATGGCCATCAGCTTCTATCATTACGAAAATGGTAAGTTTATCCATCTCAACAAAGACAGTGGGATGACGATCAAGCAAGTTTATTAAATCAATTCTCAGCGTCCGTAGTTGTATGATTGACTATGGATCAAAATCAAAAATATAGCAGGCGTTTAGAAGGAGACTCGGCGGCCGATCAGCTCTTTTTACTTTTCAAAGAAGATAAGAATCTGTTTGATTCGTTGCACGCAGTGAAGACCAACGCAGAACTGATTGCATTTCTGAAGAGTAATCCCAATCTTTCCAAACTTTCAGTTGACTTCCTCACACTTCCAGGTATAGATCAACGAAAATCTCACCTCGCAACTAAGTTTTTTAATGAGCATCTAAATGCCATCATGTTGATTTTAGGTGTTTACTCGCTACCTTATTGCTACTGTGGAGCCAATGGTGCGCGCGTTTTGATTGCGTCAAAGAAAATCACAGAAAACCCTGAGAAACGCCTCTTGGAAACTGCTGAGTTCGTGTTAGATGTCTGCCATGAGCAGGCCTTTGATTCGGAAGGCCGTGGGCTTATTTCTATCTTCAAAGTAAGAATAATGCATGCTGCAGCTCGGTATTATGTGAGAAATTCAATTCCTGATGAAGAGCCAGTGAATCAAGATGATATGTTAGCGACTTTGTTGTCTTTTTCACTGATTGTGATTAGAGGACTCAGAAAAATGGGCGTTAATATTTCTGAAAATGAAGCAGAAGCATACGTTTATTACTGGAATGTTATTGGGGAAAGACTGGGTATAAAGCAGGACTACCTGCCAAGGTCAATGGGAAATGCAAGCAGACTTGAACGTGACATTAGAACTCGAGAATTTGTATCTAGTGAAAACGGTGAAACACTGACCAGATCATTAGTCGATTTTATCAACAGTCAAAATACAGGAAGAGCTCCTTTAGATGCGGAGGCAATGATGACTTTCTTTCTGGAAGAAAAAGCGATCTATTTAGGAATTAGTCGAAGCACCTTAAAAGTTCCCTTGGCTTCCCTCTCATTTAACATATACGGTTTAACGAATAACCTAAACCAAACGAACTCATCAACTATTCGAAAAGAGATCTCTCGGAGACTAACCAGCCTTTCTGTATCAACCTAACTGTAGAAATACGTATACGTTAAATATGAAACGCTTAACACTCTTGCTTGTCATCCTGTTCGTGGCAATGCCAGCCTACACGCAATCACGTCTACAACAAGCAGATACCTTGTATAAAGAAGCTCTTCAGCAGTATCGAAAACGAGATCTTACCAGTGCATTAACCCAAATAGAAAAGGCGCTGAGTCTAGTGCAGAAAGCCGAGTATCACTACTTGAATGGAATGATTTTCGAATCAATGAATAAGGATTTAAGGGCAGTTTCTTCCTACGAGGCGGCGCTCAAACTAGATCCTCAATTTGATGAAGCACTTTTTCAGAAATCGTTGATCTATCTCAATTACGGGGATCCGAATCAGGCGGTAAAAGATCTTACCACGCTAATCGATCGGGGAGGAGTTCGCACTACTCGCGGAGTTTATTTCGAAACCGATAGGCATGGTCAGCGGGGCACGTCGATCACAACTCTGGCTACACTCAAAAGTAAACTCTACTACTATCGCGGACAGGCACATTCTGAGCAGGAAAATTACGAATCTGCGATTGATGATTTCAACAGTGCCATTACGCACGACTCCATCAGTGAATATTTTGTAGGTCGGGGCCTGGCTTATCAGAAAATGAAGAATGAGCAATTGGCCATTAATGACTATAAGCGGGCAATTCTCCTGGACAGTACGGACCAGATTGCCTGGTATAACTTAGCGCTTATTTTTCCGGAAGTGGAACTACCCAATGAGCTACTCGTCGACAATACATTTGGGCCTACGTTAAGTTTGCTGGCTTCAGAAGCGATCACAGACGAACGACATGATTCAGCCATTAAATACCTTACACAGGCTATAGCCAATGAGGAAGAACCACTGCATTATATTAACAGAGGTAGGGTATACATTAAGCTGGAGGAGTTTGAGCGAGCTAGATCAGACTTCCAATCTGCCAGAAAGATAGACCCTACACGTTTTGAATGTTTTTACCTTATCGGCAATGCTTATTTTTATGAGAAGAATTTCGGACTGGCGGTTTCCTACTACAATCAATACCTCACGGTAAATCCGAAAAATGCGATGGTGTGGTACAATGGAGCCATGAGTTATCTGGAACTAGAACAAGAAATGGATGCTTGCCACTTTCTGAATCAGGCCAATAACCTTGGAATGGTTCAGGCGAGAGAAATGATCAATCAACATTGCCGATAGATTTATTATTTTTGGACTATGGCCAAGAATAACACCCCTCTGAAAATTGATATGCACACGCATATTTTACCAGAAAAGCTTCCCAATTTCGCTGAGAAGTTCGGTTATGGTGAATTCATCAACCTGCTGCATCATAAAGACGGTGCAGCGTTAATGATGAAAGGGGATAAGTTTTTCCGTGAAATTGAATCGAATTGCTGGGATCCAAAACGCAGGATTAAGGAGTACGAACAATTCCATACCAATGTACAAGTGATCTGCACCATACCGGTCATGTTTAGTTATTGGGCAGAACCAAATGATTGCTTGTATTTGTCACAATTCCTGAATGATCACATCGCTGAGATCGTAGAAAATGATCCACAGCATTACATCGGGCTTGGCACCGTACCGATGCAGGATGTTGATTTGGCTATCCAGGAATTAGAGCGACTAAAAAAATTGGGAATACCGGGCGTACAAATAGGGTCAAACATCAATCAGCACAATCTAAGTAAACCTCGGTTTTTTGAATTTTTCGAAGCATGTGAGCGACTAGGGATGTCTGTACTGGTCCACCCATGGGACATGATGGGCAAAGAAAATATGGAGAAGTATTGGTTGCCCTGGTTGGTAGGTATGCCAGCCGAAACTGCCCGTGCGATTAGTTCGATGATTTTTGGAGGAGTATTCGCTCGTTACCCTAATCTCAGAGTCTGTTTTGCTCATGCTGGAGGATCTTTCCTCACTACTATTGGTCGGTTGGAGCGAGGGTTCAATTGTAGGCCTGACTTGGTAGCTGTTCACAATGATGTGAACCCCAGAGACTATCTGGGAAAGTTTTGGGTGGATAGCATTACCCATGACCCCATGTTGCTGGAGTACATTATCAAGTTGGTTGGGTCAGATAAAATTTGTTTGGGGTCGGATTATCCATTTCCATTGGGTGATTTGGAAATAGGGAAATTTATTGAAGAGATGAACTTGCCAGAAGAGGATCTGGAAAACATCATGTACCGTTCTACACTAGATTGGTTAGGGTTGGGATCTCAGGCCGAGGATCAGGCAATCAAACGGCTGTTGGATAATTCAGCCCTTTAAAAATTCAGACTACTCATGATACCAGAATCGTGAGATTGGAAACCATAATCCATTGCTGGTGTTGTGAAAACCAGTAGTAATATAAAGAAGAAAAGTAGCGTAACAAGCGTTAAGAATCGTTTCATAACGGAAAAGTAGTAAACTATCTTAGAATCTTAATGCTTTATTAGATGAGCGAGAATTATTCATCGGTGGGTCGACGAATGCTTGTTTTTCATCGATTTATTTGAAGTGTTTGTTTGAATAAAAAAAGAGGCCCGAAACGGGCCTCTTTGCTATTTGATGATTACTCTAAATTGTTGTTTTTCAGTGGGAAGTTCCAGTATGAGTTGGTAAATACCTGAAGTCATTGTAGACAAATCGATTGATTTGGAGCGGTCTCCAAAGTTGACCATTTCACGGTATACCACCCTGCCATTCATGTCTATTAGTGAAACATTCACGTCTGGAATGATCACATTAGATTGAATGTTGATTCGATCCGTTGTTGGGTTTGGATATAATGTCCATGATATTTCCGACTGCTCTTTAACCACGTATATGATCTCGGTATAATCATAGTACCCATCAAAGTCAATTTCCTTAATTCGGTAGTAATTATATCCCATCTGAGCTCTCTGATCAACGAAAGTATAAGTGTTAATGCCGTCTTTTTCATTTACTGCATCTTTATTGCCAATGACATTAAACTCTCGTCCAGTCAGGGAATGCTCAACTTCAAAATGACTAACATTGACCTCATTGGTCGTCTGCCATACTAAACCAATGTTGCCATTGATCTCATTTCCCTCAAACCCTAAGAAGTCTAAAGGAAGTGGCACATCATCTCCATCCTTGTAGTTCGCAATTCCGTCACTGTCTCTATCTGGAGTTCCTGAAACCTGAGCATAGAAATTGCCATTTTGATCCGGATCAAAAAGGTTGATTAAACCGTCTCCATCTTCATCAAGGAAGAATGGACTATCACTGTCGAACAAATTAGCTATCCCATCACCATCGGTATCGTCCAGATAGTCTGGCCGGCCGTTTGCTGGGCTTAAGTCATCAGTAGGGTATAGCCCAAAACCGGAAGCCGCATTCGCAGTATTGTATGAACTCACTCTATTGCTATACGAGTCAATGTAGTTTGTCGGTCCAGCTTCATAATAAGCTTCCTGATAATCAGGCGTTGTGTCATTGTCAGAGTTGGTGTCAACATAGTCAGCTTCTCCATCACTGTCGGTATCAGGGTATGATAAAGCAGTACCTCCGTTATCAGTATCTACGGAGTTGCCCAGACCATCTCCATCTGTGTCACCAAATGAGTCTAGTTTGCCGTCTCCGTTGAAATCATTTCCACCTGCTTCGAGGAGGTCGGTCAAGCCATCATTGTCACTATCAAGATCCAGGTAGTCAGAAATGCCATCTGAATCAGTGTCAGGAACGGGAAGTGCTGTGCCGCCATCATTTGGATCTACTGTATCGTCCAGTCCATCACTGTCTCCGTCAGTACCTGCCAATCCCGGGTCTGTACCTCCATTACCTTCGATGGTATCAGGGATGCCATCATTGTCACTATCCAGGTCAAAGAAATTTGGAATGCCGTCTCTATCCGCATCCACTCGATCGTCTATACCATCGCCATTGGCATCTACGAAATTAGCAGCATCGATATCTCGATAGTTCAGAATACCATCTCCATCGTCATCGTCGAATGGATCATCGCCTGCAGTGGCATAAGTAGCTCCATTGAATTCTACGGCATCCGTAATGCCGTCATTGTCACTATCCAAATCCACTCCGTCTATAATGCCGTCACTATCCGTGTCGTTGGCATATAGGTAGTCAGGCGTAGCTCCACCACCCTGAGTCTTGTCATTGTAGTAGAATGTATCGCCATTCGCATCTTCTCCTGTAGTAAGTATGCCATCAGAATCATCTTCATCATCACGCCAGTCCAGTGTACCATCACCATCAGTGTCTTGAAGTGAGGCTTTGGAGCCTGTGATGTTGTTGATGCCAGACCCACTGTAGTTATCAAATATTTTCTCCAGTCCGTCTCCATCCTGATCGACACCATAGTTGGTCTCATCACTTAGATCTCCATCCTGATCCAGATCAAGGTCACTGAACCCATTCTTATTCGCATCATAGGCTTCAATGATGTCAAGCACATTGTCATTGTCACTATCAGTATCCAGGTAATCCGGCGTAGTGTCTGAGTCGGTGTCTGTAGGATTGAGGTATGCAGCTCCTTCGTATACATCCTTTAAGCCATTTCCATTAATATCCGCAGCTGTTATCGCGATGTAATTTAACGTCGTCTGTGCCTCCTGATTGTCAGTAATGCCATCATTGTCTGAGTCCAGGTCAAGAAAGTTAGGAAGCATGTCTCCGTCTGTATCAATCGGAGAGGTGCCATTTAGATAGGTTCCATCTACCCTAATTTGACCAGAAGTTCGAGCTGTCAACTCTAATTCCAAATACCTTGCATCTGCATCTAATTGATAATAAAATAGGTTATACACGTTTAGGTGAGTGACTAAAGTAAAGTCTTGTGAATTAGCATAGGGGCCGGTCTCCACAGTGGACTGGGATACGGTCAGTGTCTTACTAGAAGCATTACTTCTTATTTCCATTGACACAGCAATGACTGATCCGGATGCCAGTGTTGTACCAAAGTCTAAGGTTACAATATCCGTATTTACTGAGTTGAATCTTGTTCCTGTTCCATCTGGTAGACCTACTGCGAGAGTTGGGTCGTCATTTCCGGTTCCTCCACTTATGCTGCTACTCGGGCCTGCAGCTATAGAAGTGGACAAGGTAATGCCATCATCTAAGCCATTATTGTCTGCAGAATCGTCAAATCCATCGATCATGCCGTCAGAATCCGAATCTGTCAATCCGGCCTCTATAATATCGGAAATGCCGTCATTGTCACTATCAAGATCAAGGAAGTTAGGAACGCCATCCAGGTCTTGGTCATATCGATCGTCAACACCATCGAGGTTATTATCAGTGAACCCAGGCAAGTCTGAATCAAGATAGTTATAGATGCCATCCTGATCGAGATCGCTGTACGGAGCATAGATGGAATTGATGACCTCATCGGTGTTTAATAATCCATCATTATCAGCATCCAGATCATTTTCGTTAGCAATACCGTCATTGTCCCAATCTGGAGAATAAAGGTAATTGGGAACGGTGCCACCACCTTGACTGAAATCATCTGTCCAGTTGCTGTTGGTGTTGGTATCCTCCGCGCTGGTTAACGTACCGTCATCGTCATCATCTGTATCTCTGTAATCTGGTATTCCATCTTCATCGGTGTCCTGAACTCCTGCGCTTGATCCAGAGATGTTCGCTATTGTAGTAACAGCAGTTACATTGTCAAACAGGTAGGATATTCCATCACCATCGTTATCAGATCCATAGCCTGTTTGATCGGAAGGGTCATTGTCACCATCGGAGTCCCAGTCACCAAATCCGTCATGGTCAGCATCCCATGCCTCGATGACATCATCAATACCATCATCGTCTGAGTCGGTATCCAAAAAGTCCTCTGTTGTATCCCCATCAGAATCTATTGGGTCCAATGCATTTCCTGCCGATACATCCTCATCATAAACATTGAGGATTCCATCTCCGTCTGTGTCACCTGATGCAGGTGCTACATAAGATCCAGAAAGTTGGGCTTCAACGTTATCAGTTATTCCATCACCATCTGAGTCCAGGTCCAAATAATCATCCAGGCCATCGCTATCAGTGTCTGGAGGGGCTATGGCACTGCCTCCAGAGCAAGGAACATTAAAAGTGCTAGTTACACGATGAACGTTAACTGGTCGGTTCGTGCCACTCTCTTCTTCTATTTGAATGTATCGAGCATCGCTCGTTAGTACATAATTGAATGACTCTGGACCCGTTCCTTGATCAGCTCCGGTAGTAGCAACATAATCTTGTTGGTTGGTGAAGGAAGAGCCATCGAGCGATTGGCGCACATAGGCAGTGGCGTTGACTGCTGCAGCTCCATCATTCAGAGTTAAGACAACAGTAGATCCACTTGGGATTTCTTCGCCCATATCGAAAATAATATCTGCTCCATTGGCTACTTGAGCGAACGTTCCTAAGTTATTCCCAATAGCATTATCAGGATTGGTTCCTCCGTTATTAGTTTGGCTAGTGGCGTAAATTGTGGTAGTCCCTCCTGTACATGCAGGGTCGTAGCTATCGTCTAATCCATTAGCATTGGCATCTGTAATTCCTCCGCCTTCATCTAATGAACCATCTTCGTTTGCGTCGCTTAATCCAAATTCAATGATGTCGGCAATCCCGTCATTGTCACTGTCTCGATCTCTGAAGTCCGGAACGCCATCATAGTCCTGGTCGAACTGATCAATGATTCCATCATTATTTACATCTTTAAATCCGGTGGTATTTACACCTGAGGTGTTGGTGTCTGCTTTATTTTTGATACCGTCCCCATCGATATCAGTGTCTTGAAAGTTGTACAAACCATCGCCATCCGTATCTGCACTAGGGTCGATACCAACACCACCATCCTCTGCCGAATTGGCCAATCCATCATTATCCTGATCTGCATCATTAGCGTCATCTACGCCATCTCCATCGGAGTCTTGTTCTCCATAGAGGTAATCTGGAATGATCCCGTTAGGGTCAGCAGTGGCTGTAGTCGCTTCCGAATTAGTGTTGGTGCCGTCATTGTCGTCATCGACATCCTGAAAATCCCAGGTACCATCCAGATCGGTATCTTGTACTGCTGCTGTTGTACCTGTTACATTGGATGTTCCTTTATTGGAGATATTGTCATAAATATCAAGTAGTCCATCTTCATCGGTGTCTGTATCAAATCCAGAATCATCGAAGGTCCCATCCTGATCGCTATCCCAGTCGGCATAGAGGTTTCTATCTGAGTTATGTCCCTCTATTCGATCCAACACTCCATCTTCATCTGAGTCTGTATCTAAATAGTCTGGACTGCCACTTCCGTCGGTATTAACCGGGGTAATTAGTGTGGCCCCGATATTTGGATCGAAAGCATCGTCTAATCCATTTCTGTTGGAATCAACCCCACTTAAAGCGGTATACGTGCTTTTTGTCTGGGCTTCCATAATGTCTGCTATACCGTCATTGTCTGAATCGATATCCAGATAGTCAAAAACTACTGCTGAAACTGGTTCTGAACCACTATCCGAGTTGATCGGAGTAATTGGTGCAACGGCTCCATTAACACTTGTGCCTAAATAGCCGTCTTGGGTGTCATTAAATCCATCATTATCTGTGTCTGTAAAGGAGTCAATTCCACCAGTACTTATATCCGCAGATAATCCGAATTCGATAACATCTACTATGCCGTCATTGTCTGAATCTAAATCTCTAAAATTCTTGATTCCATCATTGTCTGAATCGAGTAGGTCATAAGGCAATGCTTCTACTGAGTCGCTAAACCCATTGCCATCTTTATCAAAATCATAGTTATCGTCAATACCATCATTATCGTCATCATTGCCTGCTGTATAGGTCACATCATACAGGTCATCAATACCATCGGCATCAGCGTCAGTGCCTGAAGTTTGATCAACATCTACATTGGCTGGAATTCCATCCTGATCGATATCAAGTAAGTCATCGACAATTCCGTCATAATCTGAGTCAGTACCACCAGCTTCAATAATGTCTGGATAACCATCATTGTCCGAGTCCAGATCTCTGTAATCTGCCAGTCCATCTCCATCAGTATCTCGACTAATGATTGCTGTACCACCATTATCTGGATCGATCTCGTCAGCCAGTCCGTTACCATTGGTGTCAGTGGCATAAGAGTCAATTAACCCATCTCCATTGGTGTCAGAAACACCATTTTCTATGGCATCAGTAATTCCATCATTGTCGGAGTCCAGGTCTTTGCTATCTACATACCCATCATAGTCGGTATCCGGATAAGTAAGTGCCGTTCCTCCTGAGTCACTATCCAGCACATCCGCAAGCCCATCGTTATCGCTATCTGTGTCATCGTCTACTTTGCCATTGCCATCGGAATCAGTTCCTCCGGCTTCTGTAATGTCTGGTATGCCGTCATTGTCAGAATCCAGGTCAAATAAGTCGTTGACACCATCACCATCGGTATCACTCACAACTAGTGCGGTTCCTCCATTATCAGAATCGTAAGTGTTTGGCAATCCATCACCATCAATATCGGTATCTGCTGAGTCGATGATGTCGTCACCATCGGTATCGGTTCCTCCAGAGACGCTAAAATCAAACGCATCATCTATGCCATCACCATCTGAGTCAGCACCACCAGTATTGTCAACATCTATCGCATCCGGAAGTCCATCGCCATCGCTATCGTCTAACCCATCAATTCGACCATCACCGTCCGAGTCTGTTCCTCCGACTTCTACTAAATCCGGTGTGCCATCATTGTCCGAATCTGCATCTCTGAAATCAGGAATCCCATCAAGATCTGCATCGTAAACATCATAAACACCATCGCCATTGGAATCAGCGGTGCTAGTAAGTCCCGCAGTGACCGTCGCATCATCCAGGTCTCTAAAGTTTGGTATGCCATCGCCGTCCTCATCCCCACTAGGGTCGATGCTCTGACCACCATCTTCATCCACGTCAGCTACACCATCATTGTCAGAGTCACTATCAAGAGCGTCTAATATACCGTCTTTGTCATAATCACCATTAAACAGGTAATCCGGTATGCTGGATCCTCCCTGACCCTGAGTCTGATCATCAGTAAAATCACCGTTGGAGTTGCTATCTTCTTCTGCTGTCAATGTGCCATCAGCATCATCGTCCGTATCTCTAAAATCTAGTTCGTCAAGACCATCTGTATTTTGTAGGGCTGAGTTGGAGCCAGATGAATTGCCGTCTGCACCAAGAGCTACATTATCAAAGGCATCTTGTAATCCATCGCCATCTGTATCGGTGGAGAAGTCCGCTTCATTCGTTGACCCGTTCAGGTCATCATCCCAGTCTCCATAACCGTCAGTATTCGAATCATGCCCTTCTACAATATCCAATACTCCATCATTGTCCGAATCAGTATCTAAATAATCTTGTAGGTCTAGTCCGTCGGAATTGATAGGTGTAATGAGTGTGCCACCCTGGTCTGGATCGAAAGCATTATCAATTCCATCTCCATCGTCATCTAAGTTTGTAAGCGCTAAAGCTGAGGCAGTAGATTGAGATTCTATGATATCCACAATTCCGTCACCATCACTATCAATGTCCACATAATCTCTGAATCCATCACCATCTGTATCGGGATTGGCAAGCGTAGAAGTACCACCTGAAGCGGCAGGGGAGGAGTCGATGTAATTCATCAACCCGTCATTGTCTGGATCGTTTAGAGTGAACTGTCCACTGGTTTGATCCAAACCATTGGGTACTGAACCCTGATAGGCTTCTACAGCATCCCAAATTCCATCATTATCACTGTCAAGGTCCAGAAAGTCTGGATAACCGTCCAAATCAGTATCGAATACGTCGAATACGCCATCACTGTTTGAGTCTGTGGCATCACTAAGACTTCCGGCAATATTCGCATCACGATAGTTGGCTATGCCATCATCATCATCGTCTCCACTTGGGTCAATGGCCTCACCATTGTCTTCTATTGAATCAGGTATTCCATCATTATCCGAGTCCGTATCATTTTTGTCAAAAATACCGTCTCCATCATAGTCTCCTCTGAATAAATAGTCAGGAATAGTAGCGGAACCTCCCTGACCCTGAGTAAAGTCATTGGTCCAATCGCCATCATTGTCTACATCCTCACCGATTGTAAGAGATCCGTCATTGTCATCATCATCGTCTTGCCAGTCACTGTTATCCGCTCCATCGGTGTTTTGAAGTACCACATCAGAGCCTATTATGTTCGCTACACCTGTAGATGCGGTATTGTCAAAAATGTCCCATAGACCATCTGCATCTGCATCTGTATTGTAACCAGTTTCATCAGTGATGTCATTGTTAGATGCTGTGGCATCCCAGTCCCCAAATCCATTGAAATCCGAATCCCAGCCCTCAATTAAGTCTACTACTCCATCGCCATCTGCATCATCGTCTATGTAGTCCGCTGTGTCATCTGCATCTGTATCCACAGGTGAGAGCAATGTGCCTCCATTTGAAGGGTCATAGATATCCAGAAGGCCATTTGAGTTAGTATCTCCTGCGGTAATATCTATGGTCGAGCTACTCGATTGTGCTTCCAGGTTGTCAGGAATTCCGTCATTATCTGAATCAATATCCAGGTAATCAGGATAGGTATCACCATCAGTATCCAGAAGCGTAGTGGGACTGATTAGAAAATCATCGTTTAGGCCATCTCCATCATTGTCTGTGAAAGCGATACGACCCGTGCTCACGTCTACGCTTAGGTTGTTCTCATATGTATCGGTAATTCCATCATTGTCAGAATCCAAATCCAGGTAATCAGCCACGCCATCTCCATCAGTATCTGTGAGAGGAAGGGGAGAGGCTTCCAGATTATCGTCCAGTCCATTGGGAGCAGGTGTAGAGTAGTCAGGTAAGAACGACTGGCATTCAACCGAGCCTATGGAATAATCCGCGTTATTCCGACCGGTAATCGTGGTTGCCGTGGTTCCATCAAGGTTAATTCCTGCTGTTTTATTATTTCCAGCAGATAATTGAGTGGTGACAATTCGTATGTCATAATCACTCTCATAAATTTGAAGCTGAACAGTTTGTCCGGCACCACCTCCAAATATTTGAATATTGGTGTAATCAACTACGAAAATCCTATTTGGACTGGTACCTGATGTTCCATAAGTAATGGATCCACCAAGCGTGGGATTATAGTCCCGATGGTTCAAAGCAATAGTGTTAGTCATCGCACCAGAAGGGAAGGTTCGTGGTGTATAATCATTGAAACCACCCACGTCTATATTGTCAAAACTTACCCATCCATTGGAGTTAATGTAGAGAGTAGAGTTTACCATGTTTCCATAAAACTCGAATGGAAAGGGAAGTGCTACACCTGATGTCTGATCATCACCAAGGTTAAGCGCCGTAAAACCTGTCGTGTTTACTAAAGTGGTTGAACAACCACCAGATTGGGTGTAACTCGTAAAATCAAAGCCTCCTGATGTATCTGTGAAGCCGTCCACTTTTCCATCGTTATTGGAGTCAGTTCCACCAGCTTCTACGATATCTGTTATTCCGTCATTGTCACTATCCAGGTCAAGAGCATTGGGAATGCCATCTAGGTCCGTATCGAACGTATCATTTACACCATCACCGTTAATGTCTGTATAGCCTGCTAAATCAGCATCCAAATAGTCAGGAATACCGTCTCCATCAGTATCTGCCAGAGCATCCCCCTCGGTTGAGTTTGGAATTCCATCATTGTCAAGGTCTTCATCGTTGAACTCAGAAATACCATCTCCGTCATCATCGCATAAATAGGTAAATTCAATATTTTCACTGTTAATTTGGTAATACCCAAATGACCAGGTGTTAATCAAGTCATCGTCACCACTGGTCCAGGTGTGAAGTGAAGTATTCGTACCGTCCAACTCAATTTCCGGATCAGCATTTGTGAAAATATCACTGTCATCCCAATAGATGAGATCAAAACTTGTGCTGGGGCGAACATCTAACATGTTGATTCCAACGGCATTTTCTTCAACATCCCACAGTGGAACGTGTATTGGTCCGGCTGTGAAGCGTCCGGAAATAATTATGTCAGTTCCGCTAGGCACAGTGGCCCCAAGTCCGTCCAGGCCATTCCAAATAATGGTGGTATAGCCTTCGGCAGTGATTGCTGCTTCAATAATTCGATCCTCAGTACCTGCCTGATAGCCATTTACACCATTCAGGTCTACAATAATAGCTACTTGCCCAACTTGATTTGACTCAAAGGTTATAGCAGCTTCTCCACCATTAGTTGAAGGATTACAATAAAAATTGGCATTGGAAATGGTTACTGTTGGTAAGGTAGTAGTAGGGTACTCCTCCAGGTCAGGGTTGTTAATAAATAAATCATAATTAATGTCAGCGACTTCATTGGTAAGGCTCATCCGATAATCCTGGAAATCGGTAATACCATCACCATTGGTATCTCCATCAGAACCGTCAGTTCCCTGAGCATTTGCATAAACGACCAAAGAAAATGGATCTAAACCTGCAAGGTCAATTTCTTTAATATAATTGCCTTCATCTGCGCCATCAATCACGGAAGGCACTCTAACATAGAACTGACAGTCGTCTGATAGCAGGTTATCGAAATCCTGAGCAGTTAAGCTCCATCGCTTGCAGTGAAGTCTTCCCGGTTTCTCCTCATTTCCATCATATACGCTGAAATCCCAAAGGTCATACCAACTTCGCACATCAATATCTGTAGTAGCCCCATCATCCTGGATAAAGGCAATGTAAAAGTCCTGATCTCCTTCTGGATCATTGTTGGTGTATTCCAACGGGTCGTAACCACCAGTGTTGTAGGTGGTGGAATTGTAGGTAAACTCAGGACCTGCCAATGAGGATGCCAAGGTTTCAATAACTCCGGCTTGACCTGCATCCAACCATGCTCCATGTGCAGGGCTGTTGTCGTTTGTGAGGGTAGTGGATTGAACGATATTGCCATCTGTGTCGTAAACAACAATGGTCAGGTATTCATGATTACTGTGTTCCAACGCGGCGTTGGTGTAAGCGTTTGTTTGGTCATATTTAACCGGGATTCGTCTAATTCCATATCGGAGCGTTTCTCCAGCCTTGATACGGACATACAAACGTTCATCAGCGGGAGCATTCGGATCTAAAAAATTATCCTGGGCTCCACCAAAACCATCATGCTCTAGCCACGCCATGTTATTGTTGGCTGCACCAGGTGCCACCAGTGAGGTCGTGTCACCATAGTTTGGAGCTAGTGTTTTGGAGCCTTCTGCCAATACTGGCGTGGTGTAGACCAGTAAAAGAATGAAAATCAGTAAAAGCGCAAATAGGGTGAAGAATCTTTTCATGGGCTTATAGTATATTCAATTAGACGGTCAGCAGCACAAAATAAAGCATTATATAGGTGAAATACCTAAGTCTCTAGCTGATGATAGTATAAATAGTACGGCTAAAATAAAAATTGTAAAGCTATGCGAAACGATATATTAGATGAGTAGTGGCTTTTCCTCGTTCATTAAACGAATTCATACTATTCTTCACACTGTTGTATGAAATCTACTGCCTTGCCGACACCTGTGCTTGCTGTTTCTTTGAAAAATTTCATAGAAGGGTCCTCTCGAAGGGTTGGTATGTTAGGGTCTATGATGACTTTAGGGACATGATCACCCACATAATCGATCAGGCTGGCTGCTGGATATACAACTAGTGAGGTGCCGATAACCATAAAGTAATCTGCATTCATGGTCTCAGTAATAGCCACTTCCATCATTGGTACCATTTCACCAAACCACACAATATGCGGTCTGAGCTGGCTGCCCTTTTCACATTTATCACCTAACTTCAGTTCCCAGCCATCAAGGTCATAAACCAATGATTCATCCAATGTGCTCCTAACCTTGAATAGCTCTCCGTGGAGATGAATGACGTTGGTGCTTCCTGCCTGCTCGTGAAGATTGTCTACATTTTGTGTGATGATGGTTACATCATAGTCTACTTCAATATCTACTAGCGCTAAATGGCCTGCATTGGGTTTGGCTGTGAGTGCTTGTTTTCTACGTTTGTTGTAAAAGTCCAGGACAAGTTCCCGGTTAGCGCGCCATCCCTGTGGGCTGGCAACCTCCATCACATCATGTCCTTCCCATAAGCCGCCAGAGTCACGGAATGTCTTGATTCCACTTTCGGCACTGATGCCTGCTCCAGTAAGGACAACAATCTTTTTTCGCATTGATTAAAAGTAATCAAGCTGATAAATTAAATCAATCATCTCTAAGGTATTTTGCTGGATTGCTGTTGGCCGCTTTAAGCGATGTGATCGATACAGTAGCCACAATCAGTCCTAAAATACCCATAGCGGAGCCCACGTACATCCACCAGGTATTTGGGATGTGGAAGGCAAAATTAGACAACCAGTCTCCAACCAGTAGATAGCTGATTGGCATGGCTACTATGACAGACCCAAGAAATACAAAAACGACCTGTTTGTTGAACAGAATAATTAGTGAGGCAATGTCTGCCCCAAGTACTTTTCGGATGCTCACTTCTTTAAGTTTTTGTTCCATAGAGAAGGCTGTAAGGCCAAAAAGGCCTACCAAAGAAAGTATCACACTGAGAATGGCAAATCCTCCGATCATCTGACTGAATCGTTGATCCTTTTCGTAAAAACGAGCTAGTTTATCATCCAGAAATTCGTACGAGAAAGGAACTTCAGTGTCGAAACTACCCCAGGTATGTTCGAGTTTGCCCATGAGGCTTTTTAGGTTTTGGGAGTCAAACTGCAGGCTTAAGTTCCAGAAATTTCTATAACCCAGGTACAAAGCAGCAGGGGCAACTTCATTGTGTAAACTCTGGAAGTTGAAATTCTGAATCACTCCAATTATGTGAACCGCTTCACTGTCATCACCAAATAGCTTGATGCGCTCACCAATTGGGTTATTTAGTCCCAATTTATTAGCCAAAACCTGATTGATAATAACTCCCGATGAATCAGAAGCAAGGTCTGCGTTGAAATTGCGGCCCTCCAGTAGTTCAAAATTATAGGTAGGAATGAACCCGGGATCCACAGAAAAGTAGGTGGTCATCACGCCATTTTGTGCGGCATTGGTTTGGCCTTCTTTGAGCACATAGTAGGAATTGTTGGTATAACCGGTGCCCAACACATCTGTACTTACACTCAGGGCTTTTACTTCAGGAAGGTTGCCGACAGCATTTTTAAAAGACTGAACGGAAGAAAGGATTTTTCCGGATTCATCAATATTCAGTATCAACACTCCTTCTTTGTTGAATCCCAATTCCTTGGTTTGTACAAACTGATACTGCTTGTAAACGACCACAGACATAATGAGCAAACCAAATGTGATTATGAACTGTATGCCCATTAGCGCATTTCTGATAAGATTTTTAGAATGGTTGTTGAGTTGACTTTTGAGTCCGTCCGAGAGCTTAACTCTACTGATAAATAGTGCAGGATACAATCCAGATAATACACCGATAATCAGACTTAAGGCAAGTAAGACAATCAGGAATTCAGGCTTGGCAAACGGTCCATCTACTCCTTGAAATAAGACATTTGCTTCTTTAATGAGTAAGTCAGAGAGTGTAACCGCTATAAGGCTCGCAAATAGCACAAGTATGGTGCTTTCTGCCAGAAACTGAAGACCTAAACTTAGCTTACTAGCACCCATTACTTTGCGCATACCAATTTCACGCAGACGCTTGAGAACCAGTGAGATGTTGATGTTTACATAATTGACTACTGCGATGATCAGAATAAGTAGTGCGATCAAGGACAAGATAGTCAGGCTGGTCTTATTGCCTGTTTTATAGCCGGGGAGAAACTGAACATGGCCAATCTCGAAATAGAGATCATTAAGTGGGTACAGTTGAAATGCAATATTGTCCTCTGGAAACTCCTCCCGATGGCGATTACTGATGATTGATGCGAGTTTATATGGATCTACTGGGGTAGCTGTTTTAATGTAGCTATTGATCGAATAGCGGTACCAGTGACCTACTGTTTGAGGTGAGTCGGTGGGTCGGGAATCCCAGGAAATGATGCAGTCATAGCTGAAGTGTGTTTTAATGCTTTCTTTAATGACGCCAGTGACCTGAAGCGGCATGGTATAGTCACCGTAAACCTCAAGCTTTTGACCAACGGGGTTTGCATCACCAAAGTACTTTTTGGAAGCCGATTCAGAGAGTATAATGCTATTGGGTTCATCAAGCGCCGTTTTGCTGTCTCCGTGGATTAATGGAAGATTGAAATAGTCAAAGAAGTTGGATTGGGCCAATGTGAGGGATTGTTCACCTTTCACAAGGTCATTGCGTAGCAAAGCTTTACCCATGTTTCGAAAATGATGGGATGAAATGATTTCGGAGTTTTTACTATTCATCCATTTTTCAGTTTCCAAATCACTGAGCCCTACTTCTCGGGAGGAGTTTTCTGTCTCTTCCAATATGGTGACCAGGTAGGTTGACGACTTTTCGTTTAGTACGTCGTCTACAGACAGTTCATTTTGGATGAAGACGTATATGGTAAATATCCCGCCAATAGCGACTGCCAGACCGAGTAGGTTGAGCACGGTGAAGACGCGGTTCTTCTTGAAATTTCTAAAGCTTGAGAGTAGGAAGTTTTTGAGCATACGGAATTATTTTGAATTCCATGTATCCAATGGTATGCCAGAGAGTTAAATAACCATTTTAAGAGGATTTTGAGCTTTGAGAAAATTAAGGTGTTTCAATTTGAAACATTTGGGTGTATGGAAACGAAACAGTTGATGAAATGACGATAACCATAAAAAACAGACTTGTTGAATAATTATAAACACGGTAATTTGCGCAGGCATTTTCAATATTTAACCGATGAAGTTTTTATCTTTTCTGTCTTTATACGCTCTACTGGGGTTTGGTCAAAATGGGTTTGAATATCTGAGCTTTAAAATGATTAAGCGAGTTAATGCAGTCGGCAAGACCACTAGGGTAGATGCATTGATTTTTTTCCAGAAAAATGGCGACATGGTCACATATCTGGATAAACCGGCAGAACTTTTTATTTTGAACAATAGAGAAGGAGAGTTGCAGGTTTATAATCCGGATAAGAATGCAGTTTTTAAATCCGTAAACTCAAATTACGGCAGCCAAAACAATCCTTTTTATTACTTTCTTGGTGAAGTCCCGAATATGGGGTTAGAGCAAGTTGGCTATAAGCTGGTAAATACTAAAGTGGATGAAGGGATGCTGGTCAGTACCTGGGAGGCACCAGTCAATCTTAGATCGGAAATAAAATCAGTTGAGTTGGTAAGTGATGGGGAAAAACCAGTGTTCATGGGTTTTATTGATAAGGAAGGGGCTTACTTCAAGAAAATGTATTTTTATCAATTTACAGAGTTGAGAGGTATCGTTTTCCCAGAAGCAATTACGGAAATAGACTATATCGAAGAGGATTCCATAATTACTAAGACGACATTTCATGACTTTGATTTCGATAATAAGAGTGATTTGGAGTTAGTCAATTTTGAGATACCTGAAAACGCCACCTTACTGAAATGAAAGTATTGTTAGCACTTTGCCTGATAGTCTCCATAAGAGTATGCACTGCTCAGAAAGTTACTAAGGACTTTTTACTGATCGGCCAAAAAGAGAAAGGTCAAAGCACACAAAAAGTGGAGTTCAAAGGTGTTCTTAAGTTTTACAGCAGCATTGTTTCAGAGCAAATTCTAAATGACTGTGTATATGAGTATTCGTGCTCTGAGTTCAGTCAGGGTGCTTTTAATGAGTATGGGTTATTTAAGGGGCTTGTGATGACTTGTGATCGTCTTACTCGTTGCAATCGTGCTACTCTAGTTGAGACATCCAGATTTTTAATTACCAAAGATGGACGGATTAAAGAGCATTGGCATGAGTATGAAAAGCCAGATTAGCTGTGGTCTATTTCTTCTAATTTCATTTTGGGTCCAAGGTCAGAAGTTCCATGATCAAGTTCGATTTCTTGAACATCTTGAAACGTTAGGAGAATATAAAGAAGCGCTTTATTATATTGATCAAATTGGGAAGCAGATCAATCTATCGGCAATAGAGCAGGATTCAATTTTCTTCATAAAGGGGCGCTACCATTACGAATTGAAAGAGATTGAAAAATCTATTGATGCATTTGATAAGGTAGGTATGCGAAACCAGCAACTCTTTGAGGTGGCTCAGGTATATACTGGATTTCAACTATCTTATTCTAGGCGCTTTGATGCTGCGCGTAGGAAGTTCGAGTCGTTCCAAAGTTCAGACTCCTTAAGGTTGGCTCTTGTCAACTACCAAATGGCCTCTCTGTCTTTATTGGAAAGGGGTTTGGGTCGATTCAGTCTTTATGCCGATAGATTTGAAGATAAGTATTATGTACTTTCTGACTATCAAAAAGATATGAAGGGCATCTATGAGGAGCTGAAAAGTCACAAACGAAAGTCTCCTTTTGTAGCGGGTCTGTTGTCAGCAATTGTGCCAGGAAGTGGTAAGTTATATAATGGGCAAATTGGGCCTGGCGTTATGGGATTGGTCAGTACCGGAATTTTCGGCTTACAGGCTTTTGAGGGCTATCGAAAGGACGGTCTGAAGAGTGCGAGATTTATCATTTTCGGAGGTTTATTTACTGCTTTTTATGTTGCCAATATTTGGGGCAGTGTAGTGAGTGTTCGAGTAAGTGAACAACGATATAATCATACAGTTGATGAAGCGATTTACATTAATATGCATTTACCTATCCGGCTGCTTTATAGGTAAGGCTCAAATCACGGGTGATTCGTTATATGAGTCAGGTCAGTACTTTCAAGCTGCTATAGCATATGAAAAAGAGGCGTTTTTTGCTCCGAATAGTGAACTGCAAGATCAGTTGATTTTAAAAAGGGCTTATGCTTACAAGGCACTAGGCAATTACACCAAAGCCTTCAATATAACTTCTAGGATTAGTAAAAAAAGTGATTCTCTGTATAAGGTGGTCTTATATGAGCGAATTCTACTGGCTTATCTCTCGGATGAATATCAAAAAGCGCACAATGAGTTGTTGAAATGGCAAGTCAGGTATGGTGAGAATAGCGAGGAGATATTGTCCTTGAGATTCCTGACACTTGTGCAGATTGAGAAGATGGAGGAAGCTCAAGAAATATTGAATCAATACGCTTCAGAGCTATCCATAAATCAGGAAGAGGTGAGTAGTCTATTAGAAGCGAATTGGCAACTAAAGAATCCAGACAAAGCTTACATGTTGTCTCTGGTATTACCTGGCGTTGGGCAAATGTACGCTGGGCATTTTTTTAAGGGAGTATTTTCCGGAGTAGTTCAGACTGGGCTTGTGATCTTTACAGCTTGGAATGTTTACCATGGTTATTTTTTCACCGGTGGAATGACTGGAGCCACGTTGTTTTATACTTTCTACCTTGGAGGAGCCAGGTATGCTCGAAACTTAACCATTCAATACAATGATCGGGTTAAGTCTGAATTGGTAAATGAGTTTTTGGATATTGCTTCCAAAAAATAAAGGGAACCGAATATTCGGTTCCCTTTATTTAAAAGTTTTGTGGCGGAATTTAGTTACCCCACATAAAGAATTTGTCATTTCCAACGAATTGACTAATGTCTCCTTTGATAGCACCTACAAGAAGTACAATCCAGTCAATTAGAGGAACGATACCGAAGATTCCCCCACATGTAACAATGTAAATAAGGATTAAGCTTCCTTTACCGCCAAGATATACACGGTGGATACCAGTCCATCCGATGACCCATGAAAGAGCAAAGGCTACCCAAGCATTTGGTTCAGCTTGAATGGAAGTGGTACCTAAAATACCATCAACTTGCTCTTGTGACAATGTGAAGTTAACTTGTACAGATTGCTCCATCAAGTTCTCTACTTGATTGTCATCGATTGTGTACTTGCTACTGCTAAATCCTGCAACAGCGAACATCATACCTACTACTAGTAGAAGTGATTTTTTCATTTTGTAAAAAAGGTTAGTTAAAAGTTAATCTCAGTAAACCTAGCACTCTTCTTTGATCTAACCTAATTCGGATATTAACTTTTTTTTAGATTAGCGCTTAATACCATTTTCCAAACAGCTTCCACATGCCTTTCTTCCAAATAGGTCTGACCAAGTACCAGTCGGATGGCGTATTTGCCATCTACTTTCGTATGTGTCAAAAAAGCCTTTCCTGACGCATTAATGGCTTCTAGCATTTTTTGATTGAGGTCGTTTAGCTCTGAATCACTCAATCCTTCTTCCAGACGTCTAAACACCACCATGTTCAGTTTTGGTGGTGTAAGGTGTTCGAACGAGTCGTTTTCATCAATTTGTTGAGCCACCCATTGACCATACTTCAGGTGATTTCGCAGTACCTGCCGCATTTGATCGACACCGAACGTACGCATGACAAACCAGAGTTTTAATGCACGAAACCTTCTGCCGAGCTGCACTCCCCAGTCCCGATAATCATTGACCTGCCCTCTGGTTTTGGTTTTGAGATATTCTGGTAGGATTTCAAAGGTTTTCAGCAACACCTCTTTGTCCTTCACATAATAGGCGGTACAGTCAAAGTTGGTAAACAACCATTTGTGCGGATTGAAGACGAAACTATCCGCCAGCTCCAAGCCTTCCTTCAGCCATTTAAGTTCGGGCAGTATCATCGCAGAACCTGCATAGGCGGCATCTACGTGCAGCCATAGATTATACTTTTGACATACTTCACCGATAGCTTTCGTAGGGTCAAAGGCTAACGTGCCGGTCGTTCCCAAAGCTGAGATGACACAACAAGGCAAGTATCCGTTGGCTATGTCTTGCTGGATTTGCTCATCAAGCATCTCCGGAATCATGGCTTTTGCTGAATCTACTGGTATTTTGACGACATTCTCCCGACCGATACCAGCAATTTTCGCTCCTTTTTCTACCGAAGAATGTGTTTCTGTAGAGCAGTAAATGCGCAATCTATCAGTGCTGAATCCCTGTTCGTTGATTTTGAAATCAGTTACACGTTCGCGAGCTGTCAATATGGCGACCAATGAGGCCGTAGAGGCCGTGTCCTGGATAACACCATGCCAGTTCTTAGGCAGCTCCATAATCTCCTTCAGCCACTCCATCATTCGTTCTTCCAGTTCGGCTGCAGCAGGAGAGGTTTCCCAGACCATGCATTGCGCTCCTATACCTGCTGTTAATATCTCTGCGATAATGGAAGGATAGCTGTTGTTAGCTGGAAAGTAAGCATGATAGTGCGGATGTTGCCAATGGGTGATTCCGGGCATGATTTTTTCATCCAGATCCTTCATCAATTGATCAAATGGCTCACCGGCCGAAGGTGGAGAGGAGGGAATTTGATCATAAACATCCTTCGGCTTGACTTGAGATTTTACTGGGTACTTTTCAATGTTTTCCAGATAGTCAGCTACCCAGTCCACTGCTTTGTGGGCTTGTTTTCTAAACTCCTTGCTGTCCATGCTTATAATTTGATAAATAGACCCGATTTCCACCAAAGGCGGTGACGAAATCCTTCTGTAAAGTAACGATCTGTTCGGTAGTCAATTCCTGTTTGTAATTTGAACGAATTGACAAACACGTATCCAATGGCTCCATGAATTCGGTTTTCCAAATCCCATTTGTTTGCCTCAAAACTCAAAATTTGTTCGTCTTGGAACAGGACATAAAACTCAGTAGGATCCAAAGAATAGCCATTAAGTGGAATCTCTAATGACAGGCGGTAGCGATACCTAAAGAGCGTAGTATTGGTTAAATAGGTCTGATCGAATCTGATCCGGTGTCCAACTCTAATGCGAATACCATCCTGGACAAAGCTAATCTGTTCGATAGATCGATGGGAGTTATTTTTGTCACTAGCGAATCTGAATTGATGCCCCAGCGATATGGAAACCCGTGGTGAGAGTTTATATCCGAGAAAAGACTGGAAATCCGTTTGTTCTGTATTCAACTTCCAGCGTTCTGATAAATGCCTGTCAAATAACCGGTTTTCCGATTGAAACTTCATAGCAACCATCCATTCATTTTTGCTATAACTCATTGCCATCTCTGGGAACAGTGCACCTGAAAAGATGGTCTGACCTGATGCACTAATGGTGATCAGTAGGGGCAATATGAAAATCAATCTCATCAATAGGATAGAGTATCTGAAGATTTTGTAATCACTTTTCTCTTAGAGATTAAATTGCCTTTACTGTCGAACTCACCTTCCCAAAGGTTCTTGCTTTCGTTTTTACCAATGTATTCAATTTCGAATTGTGGCAATAGTGTGCTTTTTAGAGGATTCTCCCAGTAATTGATGACTTTTGTGATGGGTTGATTGAATCGAAGCTGCACCTTTAGTATTTTATGCTTAGTATAATTTTCGTCAAAATAGCTGATCAGATTGGACTTGACTTTTTTATGCACTTCATCGAATCTGACGGTTATCTCAGTGTCTTGTAAATCACCATCTCTTGAGAATTCAATGCTGAAAAAATGATCATCGTTTTGAAACTTTGCCTCAAAAGAAATGCCTTTATCACTTAGTTCTTTGAACCACTTAATCTTTTGTTCAGGAAAATTCTTGCTTACTATATCAAAGGCATTTTCTGGCACTTCGCTTGATTCAACTTGCTGCTCTTTCTCAATTTTACCATCCTGAGTAAAAGCAAGATGAACAACGCAAATTAGCATGATGGTAAAAGTATGCTTCATTACAAGTAGATTAAACAGGAATATAAACGATCTTCTTCGTTTCGAAGAATTCATCCTGAAAGTATTCGCTGATATTCTTGATCGTGTGAGATCTTCCAAATTCTTTGAGTTCCTCTTTAAGGTCACCACCTTTTAGCAACAAATAGCCATTGGCTGCCGTAGGATGATCGCTTGACTGTATGAGTCTGTTGGACCACTGATAGATGACTTTGGTTCTGGCTACTGCACGCGAAACGATGAAGTCAAATTTGTCTTTAACCTTCTCGGCGCGCATGTGTTCAGCCTGAAGGTTGATTAGCCCAATCGCATTGGCAACTTCTTTAACGACTTTGATTTTTTTACCAATACTATCCACCAAAAAGAACGAACAGTTCGGATTAAGGATTGCTAAGGGAATTCCCGGAAATCCACCACCTGTTCCTATATCAAGTATTTTGGCACCATCTTCGAATGGAAGGTATTTGGCAATTGCCAGGCTGTGAAGCACATGTCGGGTATAAAGCTGGTCAATGTCTTTTCTGGATATCACATTGATCTGCTCATTCCATTCAGCATAAAGCCCTTCTAGCTGACTAAATTGTTCTTTTTGCTGATCTGTTAGGTTTGGGAAATGGTCAAAAACCTGTTGAACACCCGGGCTCATCAAATGTGTTTCTTTTTATCTTTTACCAATTCATACATGAGCTCTCTTGCGCGATGAAGCTGGGCTTTGACAGTACCCAATGGAGCTTCCAGTTCTTTGGCGATTTCCTCGTAGGACAGTTCGTCAAAGTACCTGAGCTTGACCAGCCGCTGATACTTGGCCGGCAGTTTGGTGACAAACATTCTAACCAGTTCGATTTTTTGGGCGTTGATAGCTTCCTGATCCGGTGTGCGATCACTATCCTCTACATCTATGTTGACAGATTCACCACTGTCATCAGTGAACGAAGTGTTCAGGCTGTAGGTCTCTAGTTTCTTTTTTCGGATGAAGTCAATGGCGTTGTTCGTGGCGATTCTAAACAACCACGTACTGAACGTGTAGTCTTTCTTGAATCGGGCAAGATTGCGAAAAGCTTTGGCAAATGCCTCGATGGTGAGGTCCTCAGCATCATCCACGTTACGTACCATTTTTAGGATCATATGATAAACCGGCTTTTTATATCGGCTCATCAATTCTGCAAAAGCAGATTCGTCATTTTCCAGTGTAGCACGGTCGATGAGTTTAAAATCCTTTAATGCCTTATCTGAAAACTGCCTTTTTACTTCTTCCATCTAATATTCCTTTCTAGCATCGCTCTGATAGCCACCAGAGGCAAAAAAATCGCGTACATAAAATCCATAATTGGATACCAGGCGACTCGTAAAGGTAGTCCTGTTTTGCCAGCGATTTTAGTGAAAAATAGTCCTTTTATTAGTACCAACAACGCAAAGGGTACAATAATTCTCCAGTGATTATCTGAAAAACCTACCAAAGATAGAAAACTCACCCATAAGCTGGAATGTATTCCAGACTGTAAGGAGAGTCTATGCTTGTATTTCTTTTGGTAATGCTTGCCAACTGAGAGATGCCTGATCTTTTGAGTTAGGTACTTGTTCCATGTACGTTCTGGCGCCGAATAGGTTAGTGATTCCTGATGGATATTGATACCAGCTCGGATTTGTAAGCCCATTTTTTGAATGAGTAGATCATCGTCACCCCCAGTGATCGATTGAATTTCATCAAAGCCATCAATTTGTTGGAAAAGGCTTTTTCGATACATCAGATTTCGTCCAACTCCCATGTAGGGGCGGTTGTTAGCAGCTTCACTCAGGTAATTGCTGGCCGTCACGAAGGTCTCGTATTCGGTCATGAGTGAAACCAGATTATTTGCAGGTTTGTAAGGACTGACACCTAAAATTAGGTTCTGCTGTTCCTTCATGTAGGGAGTGAAAGTCGAAATCCAATTATGAGAGACAGGCTCACAGTCTGCATCCGTGAGGAGTAACCATTCGTGTTTTGCCTGATTTACACATTGATTCAGGATGTGTTTTTTATGATCCCAAGCTGTCGGTGTGCGTGTGACTTCCACGAATTTAATTTTCGGGTCATTCAGGGATGTAAGGTATTTTTTTGACCCATCTGTACAGCGATCCAACCCGATTATTACCTCATATTCCCAATAGGATTGTTCTAATAATTTAGGTAGCAGGTTTTTTAGGTTGTGCTCCTCATTGTGCGCACAGATAATAATGCTTACGGGCTGTTCGGAGATACTGCCATCAAGAGTCGGCAGATTGGTTATGCTATGGAATTGGCGAAAGCACAACCACAAATGCACACAACCAGTAAATACAAAGAATACGAATACAGCGGTTAGCATCACAATTGGTAAAGATAGAAGGCTAAAAATCATGCATTTCATGGAGAGCCAACTATTTTTGCGGCGTTCATGAAATTTACCTTACAAAACAACGACCCATCCTCTAAAGCGCGTGCGGGTTTGATCGAGACGGATCACGGCCAGATCGAAACGCCAATCTTCATGCCTGTAGGTACTGCAGGAACGGTGAAAGCCGTACATCAACGGGAGATTAAAGAAGATATCAAGGCAGAGATTATTCTCGGGAATACCTATCATTTATACTTAAGACCAGGACTTGATGTAATAGAAGCAGCCGGTGGTCTTCATCGGTTCAATGGATGGGAAAAGCCCATACTCACCGACAGTGGTGGGTACCAGGTGTACAGTCTTGGCGATAGCCGGAAGATCACTGAGTCAGGAGTAAAGTTTAAGTCACATATCGACGGATCGATGCATGATTTTACTCCGGAAAATGTCATGGACATTCAGCGAGTAATTGGTGCAGATATTATTATGGCGTTTGATGAGTGCACGCCTTATCCATGTGATAAAAAGTATGCGCAAAACTCCATGCACATGACGCATCGCTGGTTAAAGCGATGTATTGACCATTTCGATCAGACGGAGCCAAAGTATGGCTATTCACAAACGCTCTTCCCGATTGTGCAGGGCAGTACTTATCCAGATCTAAGAAAGCAGTCTGCGGAGTTTATTGCCGAGCAAGGTCGAGAAGGAAATGCGATCGGTGGTCTTTCTGTTGGTGAGCCACATGAAGACATGTATGCCATGACAGAACTGGTCTGTGATATTTTACCGACAGATAAGCCACGCTATTTGATGGGAGTTGGGACCCCAGAAAATATACTGGAATGCATCGCTCTTGGTGTGGATATGTTTGATTGTGTCATGCCAACAAGAAATGCTCGAAACGGCATGCTTTTCACCAGTGAAGGGATCATTAATATCAAAAACGAACGTTGGAAAACGGACTTTTCACCAATTGATCCACTCATGGATGGCTATGTGAGCACGTTTTACTCCAGAGCCTATTTGCGACACCTGATCATGAGCAAAGAAATATTGGGTGCACAAATTTGTAGCATACACAATTTAACGTTCTACCTGTGGTTAGTAAAACAGGCAAGGGAACAGATAAAAGCAGGTACCTTTGCTTCCTGGAAAGATAGAATGGTCAAAAAAGTGACAACTCGGCTTTGAAAAAAATAGACTGGTACATACTGCGTCAGATATTGACCACATTCGTCTTTGTGGTGTTCCTGCTGGTGTTGATCATTTGTGTGATTGACTTCACGGAAAAGAACGACGATTTTATCCAGAATGATGTGTCTCGGGCACAAATTGCCAAGTATTACCTAACGCTCTTTCCGTATTTCGCGACGTTACTGACTCCTATTACAGCGTTTATAGCTGTGGTTTTTGTGACAGCCAAGATGGCTGCTAAAACAGAAATCGTTGCGATTTTGGCTTCAGGGATTTCCTTCAGAAGGATGCTAGTACCATATTTTATGGGTGCTACATTGATTGCTGGAATGAGCTTTGCCTTTATGGGGTATGTGATCCCGGATGCCAACAAGTACCGGATCGGATTTGAGTTGAATTATCTCAAAAAGCCATTCTTCTATTCAGATCGAAACATCCATTTGAAAATTGCGGATGACGATTACATCTACATCGATCGGTACAATAACCAGCGGGATATTGGCTATACGGTCACTCTGGAAAAGATTATCGATGACCAGTTGGTTGATAAAATCTCCGCCAAGCGAATTCACTGGGACACGGCCACCAACAAGTGGAGTTTGAAGAACTGGCAGAGAAGGCAAATATTTGACAGTACCGAGGTGATCACCGGTGGAGGTGCTGCGAAAGACTTGGATACTTTGCTGAACCTGACTCCAGCAGATTTTCAAAACAAGGATCGGCATCATGAAACACTAACGCTCACCGAACTCAATGACTACATAGCACTCCAAAAGAGTCGGGGAGCTGATGACGTGCAGTTCTACCAAATAGAAGTTTACATTCGGTACATGCAGCCTTTTGGCGTGATTATTCTTTGTTTTATTGGGGTGATTGTGTCAGCCAAGAAGTCAAGAAGGGGAACTGGATTCCAAATAGCGTTGGGCTTTCTCATTGCTTTTATCTTCATCATCTTCTTTATTCTGGCCAGAGCCATTGCCGAAGCAGGATCAATAGATCCGGTCATAGCCGTTTGGATTCCAAACATCATTTTTTCGGCTTTGGGAATGATCTTGTATAATACCGTGCCCCGATGACGCAGGAGAATAAGGATTTTACCTTTTTGCACTTCATTGTGCTAATTTGGGGGTTTACCGCCATTCTTGGAGTTTTGATTGATTTGCCATCTGTGGAGATGGTGTTTTTTCGGACGTTAATCGCATCACTTGGGCTGGCGGTATTAATTGCAGCACGGAAGAAGTCTTTCAATTATCGCTTTGGAAAACATTTTCCGATTACCCTCGGAACGGGAGTACTCATCGCTGCGCACTGGATTCTGTTTTTCTTGTCTGCCAGAGTATCCAATGTTTCCGTTTGTCTGGCAGGAATGGCTACTTGTTCGCTTTGGACGAGTTTTCTCGAACCATTAACCACCAGAAAAAAAATCAAGTCATTTGAGGTCTTGTTGAGTGTGTTGGCATTCGTGGGGATCGTCATCATTTTCAATGTAGAGTTTGACTATTTCCTGGGATTAATTCTGGCAATCATATCGGCATTTATCGCGGCATTATTCACAGTGATTAACGGTAACCTTACGAAGAAGGAAGACCCGTTTGTAATCACGTTTTACGAGATGGTTGGTGCCACGGTGGCCATCGCCATTTTCTTTCCGTTTTATTTGATGCTTGATGGCGTTACCGAATTGGCGCTAAGCCCAACGATCAGTGATTGGGGGTATCTACTCATACTTGGTCTGATGTGTACGGTGTATGCTTACAGCTATTCGGTCAAGCTGATGCAGCGACTATCTGCGTTTTCAATCAACCTTACGGTCAATCTAGAGCCCATTTATGGGATTATTATGGCATTGATCTTCTTCCCGGAGGATGAAAAAATGACGCCTGGTTTTTATTTTGGAACCGGTTTGATCTTGACTTCCGTTTTGATTTATCCATTACTCAATAGAAGGTACAAACGAAAAGCCCTCGGGACCGATAACCTGAGATAATTGTATTCAGCATAGGTTTGGCTTAGTTCTTTGTTTGCGTTTTTCTTACCTAATATCCAATAATCAAAAACACTAATCTTCCCATCATTAAAACCCCGAGGAAAAACGCTGAAACATTGATCAGAACCATTGAGCAGGTGAAAATATAGCTGATCTCCCTGTGTGTTTTGAATTCCTTGTTAAAGCATTATATAAAACCTGTTACCAATCCGCTAAAGGATGTAGCTAATGGTATTCCTCGGGTTGTTGAGTGTACCTAATTTGTTTAGTTCCATTCTATTTTACCATTCGTAGTTTTTGTGGACTAGCCTTAGGTACACGCTCTATAAGCCCACGTGCTTCTAAATCGAGCTTGACTGTGACTACATACCAGAGGACTTTTCCATCAAATGTTTCAGTCAATTTTTCAACTGCAAGGTCGGTCAATTCCTCAAAGCTTATCTCATGGTGCTCACTCAGTGTTTCCACAATAAAATCTTTGATTACGTCATATCTTCTTTTAAGAATATTCACACCTGTTTTGCCTTCAGGGTGAAGAGTCAATATCTTTTCTTCGGTCATAATTTTTTTTTGGTTTATACTATGTGAAAAGTTTTAAAATCAATTCATCCCACAGTTGGACTTTGGCGTCCCCGTACATTGGGGATTCTAGATTTATGCTCATTTCATGTCAATTATCTAAATACCCGTTTTCCCAGACCCTCCTGGGATCATGGTTTCTTAAGTCCACATCAAAATCTACTGCTGCCTTCATAGCCATTAAAACGGATACCCAGCCGGCGGTCATCTCTCTTTTAAGCAATTCATCTTGCACTGTGACAATCAATGTTAAATCCGTTTCATTATTTGGTGCCTTGCTTAATCTGAAAGTGACTGTGGTTCCGAAATATTCGATACTGAATAGCTCAGTGGGTTTTCTTTCGATGATTTTAGCATTGTATTTCGGGTAGTTAAGGATGTTAAATTCAATCATTCCCTGGCGCTCAGTTGTCCGTTCTGCCCAGAATTTTCCTCTTCCCTCATCTGTCGTTAAGGCTTGGAAGACCTTCTCTTGGGCGGAAGAGAAGTGAACTTTCCATACTATTTGACCTTCTATATCTTGAAATGCCATGAGTTTTTTCTTTTAAATAGTGCTCAAACTTCGCTGTTTGTATGGGGCTTGACTATCTGATTTTAAGTATTTAAGGGATAAGCAAATCTGTTTATAATTTGATCTTTAGTTTTTCAGGAATGTACCCATTAGCCTGAATGATGGTAAAATAGATTTTCATATTGCCATTCTTTAAGAAAAAATATTGATCATAATCATTATTAATCCTGTACGCATTTACAGTTCAGAAGGCTCACTGGTTCATAGGCTTTTGCCAGCATATAAGTAGGCTCTACGTTTATGGAGTCCTGTTCTCCGCTGCTCCATACATGAATTCCCACCAAATGTCTTTGATTACCATTGTCTGGTTCTTTGTGGTACACCTTGAGCGTATCAGTTGCTGTCCAGTAGAACCCCATTACTCCAGCCAATTGCGTTTTTTCATTACTAGCCATGCCTCCAAGTGTTAGCCCATAATACGCTAGTTCGCTTTTGGGTACCAGTTTCCCTTGCCTGGAATTATTCTTTCCAGGGATGTTGTTGATTACAGTCAGCCATTCATGCAGGCTAGGCAGGTGATAGCCCTCAGGACATACGTTCTTGGCCGCACTCAAGTGATAATAGGCACCATAAGTGTCATAATCACTTGATTTGAATGCGTACGAGTCCTTCTGTCCTGTAGAATCAAAAAGGTATCTCATATTCTCTTTAAGCCACGTATTCCCTGCCAGATCAATTTCTGAATAGTTATTTCCGTCTCTGGAGTCCGTGAATACACTCCAGACTAATAATGAAGAGAGTGTAAGTGTTGTCAATAGTATTTTCATTTTATCCTGATTGCGTTGTTTTTAAATATTACAAATTGCTTTAACTGAAGTTATGATACTCAGTTTCTATTACTCAACTAATTACCTTCCAAAAACGAAATGGCTTCCTCCAACACATTGTCTTTTCCATTAAGCAGTTCTTCTCGAGTATTTTGAACCAGTACATCCGGTATGAGTCCAATGCCTTCATGGCTTGTGTTGTTAGCATCTCTCCAGTCGCCAATGCTGAGCGAATAAGCCCACCCATTCGGTAGCTCCCGATTTATTTGATTGGAAAATGCTCCTGCCGTGGTATCTCCCATAAAGGTAACATTCGGGGAGACTTTCATGGCGAGACAAAAGGATTCTCGGGCACTTATCGTAAATCGATGAGTGAGGACGACTACCGGTTTTAAAAACTGCTGGTCACCTTCAGCCTGTACATACCAGGTGACTGGATCTGTGAAATCCTGATGCTCAGGGCCAGCTTTTATCTTGGTAATCATATACGGTCTTTTCTCGTTCATGAAGTAGCCAGCGATGTATTGTCCCGCTACATCTTCTCCTCCATAACCGCCACGCACATCTATGATTAATCCATCAGCATTTTTAAAATAGGAGATCACTTCATTCATCGGTTCTTCAAAGAATTTCGCCAAATCCGAAAATCCTTCAATGTGGAGATAACCAATGCCGTTGGCCACATACCCATAGTTGAAAAAGTCCCCAGAGCTTTTGACCTCCTGTAAGTAATTGTCCTTGACCACATCCAATTCAAAGTCGGACATGGCATCCAGCTTGCCGAGAGGCCCTCCATGATAGTCTGGAAGTGTTGTTCCAATAGGTATCAATGCCACATGGCCGTCATTTAGCGGATCAAGCATTTCTACCATTAATTCATAAAGTGCTTCATCGCTTGTGGTGGATTTGGCACGACTAATATTGGTCGTGTATACAGAATCCCAGTCAATACCACGAATAGGAAACTGTCCGTACCGAATATCAAATTCTGACCACAATGATTTGAAGTTGTTTTCTGGTGTATTGGCTACTTCCTCTCCAAGTAGCAGGTCATCGCAGGAAGTAAGAATGGATAAGCTGAGCAGCAAGAATAATATGTTTTTCATTTGAATGAGATTAATAATTGGATGAGATTAGTTGATTTTACTTAGCACAATGGTGACTCTGTTGCTGTAGGAATTGAGCTCATAGGGCTCGTTATACTGATACCAGTAAAAAGTGTAGTCCAATCCTATGTCCCATTTTGATGTCCAATTTCGTCGATAGCCAATGGTGAAATCAATTTTTTGGAACTTGTTCAAAGTGGCAAATGAAGCGCCTGTCTCTATATTAGCCTCGATATAATTGTTTAGCGGAATGCTAGGGTCCTTGCCAAATGGTTCTCTAACAATATAAGAAACCAGCGGAAAGCTCAGGCTAACGGGTATTCGTGAACCATCTGACAGCTCAAATGCTGTGGACACGATAGGGGATAAGGAGAGGTTGTTAAAAAACCAGGTGTCCAGACCGATTCCGCTCATGAAAAATTCGTTTTCCAACTGACAGCCCAAAAGAAATCCCTGAGTTCCAATCGCTACTTTTCTTTGGTAGTAGTACCCCAGACTGGCTTGAACGTAGGAGAGGCCTGGGTTTCCGAGTACGGTGTAGGTTTCATGTTTACCATAGATATCGTAAGGATCTTCAAATTCTACCGATCGCTGACCAAATCGCTTGGCCTGGCTTTTGCCAATGGCTGAAGAGAATGAAAGCCCCCAAACAGACTGAGGTTTGATGCGCAGGAAGTCAGTACCAATCACCGCCGAATGTGCTACATATACCAACGGCGAGTTTTGCCGATCCAAAAGCCTTGTATTTTCATAGCCCAACAGGAATTCCCATTGTGTTGCTTTCGCACCATTTTGTGCATGTGTGTTCAAGCCTATTAGCCACAGAATTATCAATAGAAAAGGTGTTTTGTTCATGATATGATTATTCATTTTAGTTTTCGAAAATTATTTTGAGTAGTTGATCTGCAATTTCTTCTCTCAGTTCTCCAATATGAGGAGAGGAGCCATTAATGGAGTAAACAAGTGAGGCGTCCTGATCGGGAAAGTACCAGGCTACTGTGAGAAAGCCCGTAATGGATCCAAGATGTCCATATCCAGTGCCATACGGAGTTTCGTATATTTCAAAACCCTGACCATTCCTTTGATGATAGAATCCTTTCCAATCTTCGGGAATTTCAAACGACGCTTTCATTTCAGCCAGGGACTCTGCACTCAGCACACTTTCATTGTGCAGGCTTTCTAAAAAGTAAGCAAGGTCTCCCATAGTGATCGCGAGCCCAC
>JAMWZA010000189.1 GCA_024305105.1 Marinoscillum sp. | reverse complement strand
GTCTTGAGAGACGATTGTTTCTTGCGCTGTTAGTACTCTGGTTCCAATCGAGTCCGCGGTGACATCTTCGAGATCCAGGTTACCAGTCAGGTCAATATTTCCAGCCACCGAAAGATCACCACCGACATTCACGTCATTGGTTACTTCTAGACTATCACCGATGGTTACCGCTCCACCGATGTTGGCGTTGTTGACGACTTCTAGCGAATCTCCGATATCTAAACCACCACCGATATCGACATTGTTAGTGACTTTAAGCGAATCTCCGATGGTTGAAGCGCCACCGACATTTAGGTTGTTGGCAATCTCCACCGAGTCACCAACGCTTAAGAACCCGTCCATGTTGGTGTTACCCTGTACGTTGAGGCTGTCTTGAGAGACGATTGTTTCTTGAGTCAATAGTGTTCTTGTTCTGATAGAATCAGAAGAGATATCTTCTAAGTCTATATTTCCTGTCAGATCGATGTTTCCTACTACGGTTAAGTCTTCAGTGATATTCGCAGCTCGGATACTAAGTGAATCTGCAGAGATATTATCCGTTACATAAAGGTCTGTTCCTACAGACAAGCCGTTTAATGTTCTAATTGAATCTGCAAGGATGTCATCGGTTACATATAAATCTGTACCCACTCTCGTAGTATTCGCAACGACGAGTGAATCAGTAATAGTAACCCGAGCAACGTTTAAGCTATCGGTCACTATATTTTCTGAGGCAGTGAATACCCGCGTTCCTATGGAGTCGGCAGAGACATCCTCCAGATCAAGATTACCAGTCAGGTTAATGTTACCAGCTATGGATAAATCGCCACCTACATTCACATCCTTGCTTACGCTCAAACTATCTCCAACCTCCATTGAACCAGCTATATTAGCACTACCTTCAATTTGGAGACTATCTTCTGAAGTCAGAATGTTCGTAGCAGTTAATTCAGTGAATCTCCCTCGTTCAGGGGTTTGCTGGCCAATGGGAGTGTTATTGATCTCTGCACCAGAGATGTCCAATTGATCAGTATCAATCTGGAGGGTGTCGTTCACAAGATCAAATTGACTAGAAATGTTTATTTGCAAGGATCCATCAGTACTTTGACCAAGTCCCTCTCCTGCAATATCTTCGTTGATTTTATCAGCCGTAATCAAATCGTCAGCTAGGTCGGTGGATTGGATGGATAAATCCTTTATCTCCAACCTAATCGCATTGCCGGTATTCGTAACGTTCAGATCACCCACTGTTGGCAGTCCTATAGCTCTGTTATTTGCATCACCAATAAACAGTTGTTCTTCATTAAGGGCAGGAGTTAGGAAAAAATCTTCGTCAGCCCAGTAGAGAGTTCCTGAATCGTCTGTGGCCAAAACTTTACTTGTATTTCCTTCGGTATCTAATTTGTTAATAGTAATGGTCTGGTTTGCAATGTCAGCATTGATTATAGAAAGATCAATGATATTGGTAGAGCCAATATTGATGGGGATTTCAACAATATCTCTTACTCGACCATCAGAATCAAGAGTGATTGTTACCACTGTGCTTTCAGTCCCAAAATTCGTTTCCCCAGTAACTTCAAGAACCTGATCCAGAGCATTTTTATCTACTACATTGTTGCGAATAGTTACATTTGGAAACGTCCCCTCCAGATCACCTCCTGCTTGAGTTTCACTTAGAATCCCCAAACCTGCTTTCCATCCGGAAGAATGCCAGTAAAAGAATTGGTTTAAATTCCCATCATACACGATAAGCCCAAATTCTAATTCGGTGAGGGTGATCGCCATAGCCTCTCTTTGTTCAGTGGTCAGTTTTGGTATCAAGAGCCCTTGATTACTCTCTGGGGAAACCAATTCCAGCACTGCATTCGGGTTGGGGCTTCTGGTGTTTATCCCCACCGAATTATCTTGACTATATACTGGGATGTAAAACAGGCCATACCCCAATAGGCACAGCATGACTAAGCGTTTCATGTTTTGGCGGTTGATGTATGACCATCTTTAAAATACTGGGTGGTGAGCAATGAATCTACCACATCCGTTAGCTAACTTAGAATAATGCAACTTTTAAAAGTCAGAGTCTAAGTTATTTACCTTCTGTATATCAGATACATATGCTTGGCACCAAATTATCTCAGCCTTAGGAATAATGCAAAATATATTATATCAAACAGTAGATTTAGTCTATGAATTGCTCATTATTAACTCTGAAAAACCGACTATTGAGGATTTTTGGATAATTTCGTATTGTATTAACCCAAGTAAACCAAAAAATTGGTTTCCGAAATCAAAACTAAAAGGGATGACTCCATCTGATGCTAGATGGTAATTCATATTCAAGATTTCGGCTTGAGCAGATCGATATGATTTGATCTATTGAAATAAACATATTTACATGAAATACGACGTTTACGCTATTGGAAATGCAGTAGTAGACTATGTAACCGAAACATCAGATCAGTTCTTAAATGAACATAGTATAGAGAAATCTGTGATGACGTTGGTTGACGAAGATCGCCAGATGAGCGTGTTGGCAGGTATCGATAGTGGGGTTACGAAAAAAGAAGGAGGAGGATCTGCAGCAAACACTGTTGTAGCAGCGAGTATGCTTGGAGGTAAGTGCTTTTACTCTTGTAAAGTTGCGAATGATGGCGATGGACACTTTTTCCTGAAAGAGCTTTCTGATATTGGAATTGACACCAACTTAAGTAAAAAAGAACTTGAGTCTGGAGTAACAGGTAAAGTGCTCATTATGGTAACTCCAGATTCGGAAAGGACCATGAATACGTTTCTTGGTATCAGTTCTGAATTTGGTACCAAACAGTTAGATTTTGATGCGCTATCAAGTTCAAGGTACTTGTTCATAGAAGGTTATTTAGTAGCCTCAGAAACAGGTCGTCAGGCGATGAAGGAAGCTAAAAAATTTGCAGAGGAAAATGGTGTTAAGGTAAGTCTCACATTCTCTGACCCTAGTATGGTTAAGTATTTCAGAGAAGAGATGGAAGACGTGGTTGGTGCTTCGGTAGATCTTTTGTTTTGCAATGAAGAAGAGGCCCTGTTGTTTACAAAAACAGATAATCTGGTGGACGCTAGAAAGGAGTTAAGAAAAGTAGCGAAGAAATTTGTGATTACTCAAGGTAGAAACGGGTCATTGATTTTTGATGGAGATACGTTTATCAATATTGAGCCGTATGAAGTAACCGCAGTAGATAGCAATGGTGCCGGCGATATGTTCTCCGGAGCATTCTTATATGCCATTACAAATGGCCACACATTTGCTTCAGCGGGAAAATTGGCAAGTAAAGCTTCGTCTGATGTGGTGTCTAAGTACGGCCCTAGATTGACATTTTCGAAGCTACAAGAGATCAAAAAGGAAGTCTTTAGGTGGTCCTAATTAGTCCGAGGAAATGGGACTCGTGGATTGACTTCATTTTATTTGAACAAAATCTTCGTTTGCAATTCACATTTAGTTTGGTTAAAACCATTCTTTAATTATCTTTGCACTCCGTTTTGAAAAATCGAGGATTCTGCTTTCAGAATCTGAAGACATATAAATGAATTAAAAGGCAGAGCCATGAAGAGAACATTTCAACCTTCAGTAAGAAAAAGAAAGAACAAACACGGTTTCCGTTCAAGAATGGAGTCTGTGAACGGTCGTGCAGTGTTGGCAAGACGTAGAGCAAAAGGAAGAAAGAAATTGACCGTTTCTGACAAAACGCATAAGAAATAATTTTAAATTATAGGCCTAATGACTGATTCAGGCCATTCATACCGTTTTCCTAAGGAAGAGAAGCTAGTCAGTAAAAAAGAAATTGAGGAACTGTTTAAGAGCGGTTCCTCTTTTTATTTACGTCCTTTACTGATGAAGTACAAACCGACCTTAACAGGAGATTCTCACCAGACACTTTTTTCAGTATCTAAGCGAAATTATAAGCGTGCCGTTGATCGTAACCTCATCAAACGACGGATGCGGGAAGCCTTCCGGCTGAACAAACACCTTATCGACAAACCAGACGATGCCTTTTATCACATTGCATTTGTCTATGTTGAAAAAACCATACTACCTTATGATCAAATTGAGCCCAAACTAAAAAAGCTCATTAAGCGTTTAAATGATCAGGCTTCGAAAAAAGGCGGTAATCAAAAACGAAACAAGCAGACAACATGAGTAGAAAATGGAAGATTTGGTTAGGAATAGCAGTGTTAGGAACTGGCCTTGTGGCATTCAACCCTACACCTCCTGACAGGACTTTTGAGATAGTCAAAAACCTTGACATTTTCGCCACACTCTACAAAGAGGTCAACTCCTATTATGTCGATGAAATCAACCCTGCACAGCTTATGCGCACTGGGATTGAATCCATGCTCAAAACACTGGATCCATACACAACTTATATTCCAGAAGATGATATAGAGGATTACCGAACCATGACCACAGGAGAATATGGAGGTATAGGTGCTGTTGTTAATAAGAAGAATGGAATCAGTACAGTAATCATGCCTTATGAGGGTTATCCGGCAGATTTGGCCGGTCTGAAAGCAGGCGATCAAATCCTAAAGATTAATGGCATTGCTTTAGAAGGCAAATCATCAGACGAAATAAGCAAACTCCTAAAAGGGCAATCAGATTCAAAGATGGTTTTAACGATTCGACGAATGAATAAGACAGAGTTGTTTGATGTCTCATTGTCCAGAGAGCGAATCACTATCGACAATGTTCCTTACTATGGAATGGTCAATGAAAGTGTGGGCTACCTGAAGCTAACAGACTTCACTACAGAAGCTGGATCAGAAGTGCGCAACGCTGTTAATGAATTAAAAGAAGATGGTGCTACTAAAATTATTTTAGACTTAAGAGGTAACCCTGGCGGTCTTTTGGAAGAAGCGGTCAATGTTTCCAATGTTTTTGTTGGCAAGGGCCGTGAGGTGGTCACCACTAGAGGCAAATTGAACAACTGGACAAAGACATATAATACATTGGACGAACCGGCAGATAATGAGATTCCATTGGCTGTTTTGGTTAGCAATGGAAGTGCATCTGCATCCGAAATCGTTTCAGGAGTGATGCAGGACTATGATCGTGGTGTCTTGGTTGGTCAACGTACTTTTGGTAAAGGCCTGGTACAGCAAACACGTCCATTAGCTTACAATTCACAGCTAAAGGTGACTACAGCTAAATATTACATTCCTTCAGGGCGCTGTATTCAGGCAATTGACTACAGTCATAGAAACGCCGATGGTAGTGTGGGTAAGGTGCCTGATTCGTTGAAGACAGAGTTCAAAACGCAATCAGGTAGAATAGTTTATGATGGTGGAGGTGTGCTTCCAGATATAGAAGTTGAAGCATATGACTATGCTCCGATCACCTATGCTTTGATGTCTGATGACCTGATTTTTGATTACGCCACGAAGTATTACTATGAACATCCGGAAATTGAAGAAGCCAAGTCATTTACACTAAGTGATGAGGAATATTCGGAATTCAAAGAGTGGCTTGGAGATAAGGATGTCAAATACACTACACAGGTAGAAAACGATATAGACGGCCTGATCAAGTCAGCTAAGAAGGAAAAATATTATGATGACATAGCTGAGCAAATTGAGGCATTACGAAAGGAAACGCTCCATAACAAGGATCAGGATTTAGTGACCTTCAAAAATGAAATCAAGATGCTACTGGAAAGAGAAATTGCTGGCAGATATTATTATCAGGGTGGAATGATTGAATCCATGTTTAGTGAAGATTTGGAAGTGCTCGCAGCTGTAGGAATTCTTAATGATAACGATAGGTATCAGAAAATCCTGAAAGGAAAATAGTTTGGCAACAATTCTCAGTCTCGATACTTCCACAAAGGTTTGTTCCATAGCGCTTCATCAGGATGGAGAGCTCATTGGGAGCCAATCATATCATTTACAAAAATCACATTCTACGTTGCTGCCAGTCATCATACAGCAGCTCATGGAAAACGTAGAGACGGAGCTATCCCAAGTGGAAGCGATTGCCTTGTCCGCAGGTCCTGGCTCCTATACTGGCTTGCGAATAGGAACGGCTACTGCAAAAGGATTGGCTTTTACGCTTGGTGTACCTCTGATTGCCATTTCTAGTTTGGATTCTATGGTTGAGCAGGTTTCACCAGTGGTGAGCATAGACGCTATCCTTGTGCCGATGATTGATGCTCGGAGGATGGAAGTGTTTTGTTTGGCAAGAAAAGGTAATGGAGAAGTGATTTGGGAGCCCAAGCCGCTAATTGTCGATGAGACTACTTTTGCTGATTTAGATCATTCTGTTACCTATTTCTTTGGTAATGGGTCGGATAAGTTTAAAGAACTCTATCCATCCGTTAGTTACATTCCGGAGATTCACCCTTCAGCGGCTCACATGGGTTCTTTAGCTTTGAAAAAGTTTATTGATAAGGAGTTTGTTGATCTGGCTTATTTTGAACCAGATTATTTGAAGGAATATCGAACTAATGTCCCATCACAGAAGTTCAAAGTATAATGGAAGAAAAGATAATCAATAGAGTCGCCAATAGCCCATTAGTGTCACTGGACTTTGATGAATACATAGACCAGTCAGATCGTGCATTTTTTGACATCAAAGATTGTCTGTTTCAGGGAATGATTCTTCGTGAAAAGGATTTCCGATCGTTCATTAAAGATTATAATTGGTCTCAATATCAGGATAAGAATGTAGCTGTGTTCTGCTCTGTTGATGCCATAGTGCCAACATGGGCGTACATGTTAGTAGCTACCAAACTGCATAATGTTGCCAATAAGATGGTTTTTGGGCAAGAACAAGAGCTTGAAAAGGAACTTATTGATGAGGCGATTAATATAATTCTGGATAAAGATCTCAACGAAGCAAAAGTGGTCATTAAAGGATGTGGTAATTTAAAAAGCCGAGATTACGCTTTTTTTGAGCTCACCAAAAAACTTACCCCAAAAGTTAACAGCATTATGTACGGAGAACCATGTAGTACAGTGCCTGTGTATAAAAAGAAGAAGTAATACCGCTGAAAATTTCTCATTCAATCTGTCAACTTTTGAGTCGCTATTGAAGATTTTGCACTCATGTAGTTACCTGATTACGAATGCTTTATTAATTCTAACAGCGAGTTAAATTCTGGGTGATTATGGGTAAATTGATTAGTGCTGGAAAAAGATTTCAGTATTGATTAACTCTTTATCGCATGAATTCTTCAAACCTCAATCGACGAAATTGGATCCGAAAAACTGGACTAGGAGCCGGTGCAATGGTGCTTGGTGCACAGGTTATTCCATGGACTGCAAAAGCCAATCCGGCATTTGGCATGTCTCCACTTTTTAAGCCAATGCTAGTGGAGGATCACAAGGTCATTGAAAAAAACCTCGCGGACCTCAAGGCACGCCTTCTTGCTAACGAGAACCCATACGGTCCCTCACCTAAAGCGGTTCAAGCGCTAAAGGAGGCTGCCATTAAAGGAAATCGCTACGTGTACAATAGCAGCATGGAGTTTGCAGAAATGTTGGCTGATAAAGAAGGTGTCAAAGGATCGCAAATATTGATTTCCCCCGGTTCTACGGATATTCTTGAGAAATTTGCTTTCGCGACCTGCTTAAAAGGAGGTAACATTATTTCTGCTGATCCCGGCTATATGTCCATAGTGAACACCGCTAGGGCAATAGGAGCCACATGGAAAAATGTACCCCTGAAAGAAGACTACAGTCACGACCTGAAAGCAATGGAGGCCGCTGTGGACGAGAATACACGATTTGTTTACATCTGTAATCCAAATAATCCGACAGGCACTATTACTCCAATAGAAGAGATTAAAAGCTTCGCCAAACGAGTCTCGAAGAAAGTTCCTGTTTTCATTGATGAGGCATATATCGAATTAATGGATGGAGGAGAATCAGCAGTCAGTTTAGTTCAGGAGGGCTATGATGTGATCATTTGTCGTACCTATTCCAAAATACATGGGATGGCTGGATTAAGAATTGGATACATGGTGGCTTCAGAAGACAGAGTAGAGAAGATAATGGAGCTGGTTCGCACGGAGATGGGAATTAGTGTCACATCGCTTTACGCCGCAATGGCCAGTACTACAGATGAAGAGTTTTTGAATAAAACCAAGATGCTCAATGGGGAAGCCAGAGATTATGTCTATAATTCATTGAAAGACTTAGGGTACGACCCAATTAAATCCCATACATCATTCATTTTATATCCGATAAATATACCTACTAAGGACTTTGCTGAAAAGATGTTGGAGATGGGTGTGGGTATCCGTGTATTCACTATCAATGACAAACCATACAGCAGAGTAAGTATGGGGACCATGGACGAAGTGAAGTACTTCATTGAGAGTCTTGATCAAATCACAGGATAATAATCGTTCGGCTTATGAGTGAGGGGTTGATTAGAACCTTTTCTTTTCTGGTGCTAATTGTGGTTGGTCTTCTGCTGAAAAGCAAAATTCCTGCAGACCAAAGAAGTGGTGTAAAGCAAATCATATTAAGCTTAGCACTTCCAGCAGTGATTTTCGTGTCCTTACAAAAGGTCGAATTCAGTCTAGGCTTGGTGTTGTTTCCTGTGCTGGCGCTTTTATTCAACCTTATTCTGTTTAGTATCTCTGGCTGGTTAGCGAAGTTGGCACATATTGACGGAAGTCAGACGTCTAGAACTGCGAGAATTCTACTGCCCTCTTTAGCTCCGGGGTTGTCCTGTTTCCCTTTTATTCTAGAGTACTTAGGAGAGGATTCTTTAGCGAATGCAGCTTTTGCAGATATAGGAAACAAGATCTTTGTGCTGATTCTGCTATATATAGTTGCCATGAGATGGTACTATCAGCTTCATAAGATTCAGGAAAAATCTCAGCGAGGAAGAGTAAAGAAATTTGCCTTGATCATGGCCAAGGAACCGGTGAATTTAGCCATCATGGCTGCTTTGATTCTAGTCGGGTTGGGAATTGATTACTCAGTATTCCCTGAGTTTTTACAGTTAGGTATAGATAAGCTTGGACTGATCATGACTCCTTTGGTTATGATTTTTATTGGGCTCTCGGTAAAGTTGACCTGGAATCACGCCAAACAAATCCTAACTATGCTAATGTGGAGATCCGCCTTTTCATTTCTACTTAGTGGTACGGTTATTTTGATTTTCAACATATCAGATCCAGCACTTCTTATGTTAATTGTTTTATTTCCTCAGAGCAGTTGTAGTTTTTGGCCGTACTTGCATATTGAATCGGTTATGGGTTTGGAATCAAATCTGATCGATGAAAAGAAAACGTTCGATCCTACTTTTGCACTAAACATATTAGCGGTGTCTTTGCCTTTTTCAACCGTAATTATTCTGAGTCTAGCAACTTTTAAAGAACAAGTGGCAGACTCCAGGACTATTTTCTCTTTAGGTGGTGTGATTGTACTTTCATTACTTATTTCCACATTTTTTCGGAAGTTCAAAAATTATGCTGTCGCTCGAGTGTTAGCCAATTCAGACTCAAATAGCTGATTATCACGGAAGTGTAAAAAAGGCATAAAAAATCTCATTTTATTTCATATTCCACTAGGATTAGAATTCTAGGCTTTACTATCTTTGCCGTCCCATTCGGCAGGGATGGGGAGATT
>JAMWZA010000188.1 GCA_024305105.1 Marinoscillum sp. | reverse complement strand
CTCTTGTTAATGGTCAATTAAAAAAGATCAAAACTTCTAGAACAGAGGGTTACAAAGGATTTAGTCAATTTTGGCATGGCAAACTATTGAACTTGACGAATGATTCTACAAAGGCCGAATTAGTAAATGAGTTGAAGATTTTGACAGGAAATAGGCATATCCTACAATTTGAACAAGATTTTAATTTCATAGAACAGTTTGAAGTTCAGGGATTACTCAAAGAATATTATACAGAACCTGATTTTTCTTTCTATAAGTCTAATTCCCAGATTTACGTCATGGATAATAACTTAAATCAAATAGCCAAAATGGGGTTAGATATGAACTATAAAACTTTCGGTAAGTGTGGAGAATATTATTTCAACACAATCGATGGTTATATATACAGGTTTAAGTTAGAAAAGGATTATTAGTCATCGCTGCTATTATACTGATCACTTACTGAACTGAAAGAAATTGAATTAACAGGTTACTGATCTCAATGAAAACCCTAACCACTCTCCTCCTTTCACTCCTTATACTCACCGTCGCTTGCTCCCAGCAAGTACAGCTCGACATTCAACCAGAAGGCGTGTTGTTCTCGGAAAATTCAGACACCATCCTCTTTTACCAAACGGCCGAAAAATCACAAAATGGCGCATACCCACGTGCCAATTACATTCATCCACTACACACCCTGGATGGCGCAATCCTGACAGAAGACTTTCCAAAAGATCATCCACACCATCGGGGAATCTTCTGGGCGTGGCACCAGCTCTATGTAGGTGATCAGCGTATAGGAGATGGCTGGGAGATCAAAGACTTTCAGTGGGAAGTGCAGACCGTAAAAGAACTATCCAGAAAAGACTGTGCAAAAAGCATTCAGGCTACGGTGGTCTGGAAATCATCATTATGGATTGATAATGCAGGAAATAACAACCCATTGGTTTTGGAAAAAACAACCATCACGGCCCATCCATTAGAAGACCACTACCGACGAGTGGATGTGACCATTTCCATATTGGCGCTAGAGCCCGACATGCGCATTGGTGGATCAGAAGATGCCAAAGGCTATGGTGGGTTTTCACCACGAATCCGGCTAACAGACGACGTTGCTTTTTCTGGACCTGATGGACTAGTGGAACCTGAAAACCTACCTATAGAAGCTGGTGGATGGATGGACATCTCCGGATCATTGGGAAAAGGTGGTTCGCTGGCTGGTTTGACAATCATGTCCCACCCATCCAATCCTGATTATCCCAATCCCTGGATCCTGCGTGCTAAAAGCAGCATGCAAAATGCAGTGTTTCCACATCCGGGTTCAGAGGCCGTACCACTTTCAGATACTGAACCTACGGTACTTCGGTATCGATTGGTGATTCATAGTGGATTGGAAATGGAGGAGATTGCTGAGCTTAATTCGCTGTACCAATAACGGTGATTTTCCAAAATCATCTCATCCTTTTTCGCTAATTTCGATGACCTCATGTACCTCAGGGAATTCCCAAATATCAACTGGATTCGACAAACGGCTGCCAATGGTTTTGCCCGTGGAAAGGATGTTCTCGGAAATCAACTACCTGCAGACGGATGGCCAAACGTGATCCTGAAAGTCAATAGCACGCACACGGAACGTGACAACATCAAAGGACCTTTCAGCCTGTTTTACAACCTGAAAGGCAGGTCATTGGTAGGACTGGACAATCAGTGGCATTCAGTTTCCAACCACTTCTACTGCCTTTCCAATCAAGATCAGCACTTCAGTCTGCACATCCCCAGAGAGGAAGTAACGACCACTTCCAACATCCATTTTGGGCAAAAACTCTATCAGGATGTGGTTCAAAACCAGTCTCATTCTTCCAATTGGCTGCTGGATAATATGAACAACACCTTGGTGACAGATTTGGAACTCCTGGCAAAAACAGCCTTCATGATCAGCGAACTCCAATCAAAGATTCAGGCACTCCACACCTACCAGCAGCAGAATGAGTCTGATTATTCTCCAGACAAGGAGTACGAAATGACCGGTTCCATTCTTGAGCACCTGTTGTTCGTTAACTCACAGGAACTCCGAAAAATAGAGCTGGTCAGTGCCCAAAAAGTGGCAACGAGAAAAGAACTGTTTAAAAGAGTCAACCTGGGCATTGACTTCATCCATAGTCACGAACTGAAGAACCTGAAACTTGATAGCATCTCCAGAAACTGCGGGCTTTCCAAATTTCATTTCATTCGGGTGTTTAAAGAAGTCTATGGCCTGACACCATCCAACTACATCTCCGGGCTGAGAGCGAAAAAAGCACATTCATTGCTTGGTGATCAGGAGCGAGACCTCCAAAGCATCGCACTGGAACTTGGGTTTTCAGAGCTTTCGGCATTTACCCGGTTTTACAAACGACACACCGGACAGTCGCCCTCGGCTCGAAGAAATTAGCAATTTCGGTCAAGTACAAATCCACATCAACCGCTGAACTTTGGGGCATTATCAAATTGAATCCCATGGTTCCTGTAAGTTTTTATCTCTTATCTCTCCTGGCAATAGCGATGCTCCTTTTCCTCTTTCGGAGGGATCGCAAAATCATTTCCCGGCTTCTAACCGGACTACTCATTTGGTTTGTCTACCTGATCATCCTGGCACAAACCGATGTATTGAAGAATTTCGAACTGCCACCGCGCATCCCACTGCTGGTGGTCATTCCCGCTACAGTACTCCTACTCATTCTGGTCAATAGCCAACTGATGAAACAGACGATCAGGAACACACCGCTGTTTCTACCCATCGTCTTGCAATCCTTCCGAGTACTGGTCGAACTGCTCATTTATGCGACATATCAGAAAAGTGTGTTTCCGAAACGAGCCACATTCGAAGGACTTAATTTCGATATTTTGGTAGGTCTATCTGCCATCGTTGTTGGCGTGGCTGTGGCCAAAGGGCTGATCAGAAGACGAGGCATATTGCTTTGGAACATTGCCGCTATGTGCATCCTGGCGCTTACGGTCTACTCATTCATCTCTGCTTACTATTGGAGTGACTTTGGTGCATCAGCAGTTCGTTTGCGCTTTGTAGAATTTCCCTACCTCTTGCTACCCTCAGTCCTACTCCCAACCGCCATATTCCTTCATATCTTCTCTCTGAAACAGGTTACCCGAAATACTGTCTAAGTAAATACCATAAACTTTCAAAATACGCCAAACCATCACGGTAATCATCCAGGTGTTAAAGGTGATTCCGTGAAATATCGACTAAGTACGGGCCAATAGCCGCAATGCTCAATTTTCTTTTTTGTAAAACCCAATAACCTAAACCCCAACAACCTAAAACCTAAAAACCTAAAATAGTCCAACTTCTTCATCGAATCTTCTTCCCTAGTTTATGGTATTTTTATCGCATTTAATGGTTTGTTTTGTTTGGTGTGAGGAAAAAAACTACTTTCCAAAAAGTGAATTGGTGTTGAAACCCGATTTATAACGCAGATAACACTGAAAATAAAAGAATTAAAAAAGCAACCAACTGAAAGCTATAGAGGAATAATCGCCATAGGTGTGTGAGTCGATTATGACCAGTGATTGATCGAAACAATGAATTTGCGCACACCAAAAATGAGCTTAAATACTAACCAAAATTTGTAATCAAATTGAAAAAACAATTTTTATGTCCATAACTGCAACAACTGAAAATCCTATCCATGTAGCTCTCAAGTCAAGCAATGGAAACTATGTAGCATGTACCAGTGATGTCAATACACTGCAAGCCACAAGCGAAAGCATTGGACCAGATGAAAATTTCGAAATGATCTTTGATCAGGAAGACAAGATCATTTCACTGAAGGCTTCCAATGGCAAGTACGTATCTAACCAGAAGAATGGAGAACTCCCGCTTGCTGCGGTAAGTTCTTCGATAGGTGCAACTGAGAAGTTTAGAGTGGCTTCCAGTGGGGGCAAATTGTCGAACCTTTTTGCCAGCAATAACAAATATGTTCAGGTGACCAAAGCAAATGCTCAACTACAAAGTCTTGGAAATAGCTCGGATGCCGACACGTTCGAAATTGTCCGTCTTTCTGAAAGTGGTTCGCCGATGGAGGAACCTCCGCAATCGACCTCAGCGCCTAGAGTTAGGGCTATGGCTGCAATGGATGCGCCCGCTCCAGATGCATTTACCGTTTGCTTTGCCGGTACCGGCTGTACCAGGGATGAGGGTGAGGTTACAAGACCTGAAAGTAACAAAGACATTTACGTTCCAGAAACGGGCTACATTCCCATAAGAATTCACAAGGATATTACCGGAGACCTTCGCGCCACCACGCCAAGCGTAACTGTGCGTGGAGTGGGTGAAAACGATTGGGCCGTACCGCGCGATAACAGTGAACCCCTTGTTTTGAATGGTCCACTCAATGCCTGGTCAAGCCTAAAGTCTTACAGTGCGTATTATTCAGGAGGGAACCAATACTCCAGGGTTACCCAGTTGGATGGCTTTTCTGCACCGGCACTAGCACTTCATGGTGCTAACCTGGCAGCTGCAAGCGGAAAGAATACGTTCAATTTTATCGGGCACAGCCGTGGCGCTGTAGAAGCCATCATGGCAGCATGGTTCATCTATTTCTTTGGTTCGGATAATGTCAAGAATACCCCGATCAATATATTCGCCATTGACCCCGTTCCAGGAACCGGAGAATGGTGGAATATATTTACTCAGTTACCTCCCAATGTAACCAATTACGTCGGTGTGTATGCCTGGGACATGTGTATAATGCCGGCGGATAAACCATTTCAGGCGGTGGTGCCAAGGCCCAATGGCCGCATGACTGGCAAAACCAACGATGCCTCTGTTTACAATGCATGGTGGCCAAACCCATGGAAATACATGGCTGATAATTATTACCTGACCGATCCGTTAAAAGTTGGGAATGATCCGCAACCCACCAATTATGAATTGTTTGCCTGTCGTGGGCGACACAGCACTGTGGCTGGAAACTATACGGCAGATGGGGCTTACGACCCGGCCAATGTCAGCGACAATGTGGCTCCTGTTCCAGAATTGATCTATAAAATGGCCAGGGGATACCTGACCAAATGGGGAACCACCTTTCCAACGGCGAGTACAGCACAACAAAGAGTACTTGCTCTTAGGCAGCACATTGGCACCTACCACCGGGAATTTGATGCCATGGGAGGTGGGGAAACCCGAACAAGTGCGTTGACCGGACGACCTTATGTGCGTAGGCTATCCTCCATTTATGGAATCAACCCTTTTAACAACTATTATATGGACAATGTGGTGGGAGACCCTCCCTATAAGATGGTGTATCCAGTTACCTCCGAACGCAAAGATGCCGGATGGGTGAAATGGCAGTTTTTATAAATACCATCAATGCGAATGGCCCACTCAGGAAATGATGAAGCCCGCATAAAATAAGAAAGTTAATAGTTACCACTATCAAAATCGTTTAGCAATGAGCAATCCTAATCAAAATATTATTCTGGCTATTGGCACGGACCAGAAACTTTACACAAGAGCCGACTTTAATGCTCCATGGGTGAAAGCTCCAGACAAAGAAGGAGCGGTTACCGGAGTGACCATGATGAAAGATGGTTCCATACTGGCCATTGGAACAGACAAGAAGCTGTATACCAGAACCAACCTGGATGCCAGTTGGATAAAAGCCCCTGACAAAGGAGGCGCCGTTATCGGAGTGACCATTATTCCCGATGGCAGTATTCTAGCGATAGGTACAGATAAAAAACTATATACACGAGCCAATCTGGATGCTGACTGGGTAAAAGCGCCGGACAAAGGAGGAGCCGTTATCGGAGTGAGTTTGATGTTGGATGGCACCATTCTGGCCATTGGAACAGACAATAAGCTTTACACAAGAGCCAACCTGAATGCTGACTGGGTAAAGGCGCCGGATAAAGACGGAGCGGTTATCGCCATAACCATCATGCCCGATGGATCCATATTGGCCATTGGTACCGACAAAAAGCTGTATACACGGGCTAATCTGGATGCGAGTTGGGTGAAAGCACCGGACAAAAACGGGGCAGTTATTGGAGTAACCTCCTACCAGTTGCCCCCGGTGGTCATACCACCCGATGATGATTACAACATACTAGCCATTGGCACAGATATGAAGCTGTATACCCGAGAAAACTTGAATGCTAACTGGGTAAAAGCTCCAGACAGAGGGGGTGCCGTTACCGATGTGACAACCCTGCATGACGGAAGAATTCTGGCCATTGGCACAGACAAGAAACTCTATACGAGGGATAACCTGGAGGCAAACTGGGAAAAAGCACCCGACAAAGGCGGAGCCGTTATCGGGGTAACGGTCATGAAGGATGGCGTCATTCTTGCCATCGGTACTGATCAAGAACTCTATACCAGAGCCGATCTGGACTCCGACTGGGTCAAAGCACCTGACAAGAATGGAGCGGTTATCGGAGTGACCATTATGGCGAATGGGACTATCCTTGCGATAGGTACCGATAAAAAGCTATATACTAGAGAAAACTTGAATGCCGAATGGGTAAAAGCTCCAGACGAAGGAGGTGAAGTTACCGCAGTGACTATTATGCCGAATGGATCTATATTGGCAATAGGCACTGATAAAAAGCTGTATTCCAGAGCCAACCTGAACACAGGTTGGGTAAAAGCGCCTGACAAAGGAGGTGCGGTTATTGGATTGTCTTCCTATGTTGATCCTACCAACGTGGTGGACCCCGATTACGATTACGACATACTAGCAATTGGCACCGACCAAAAGTTGTACACGCGTACCAGCCTGGACGATGGCTGGATTAAAGCCCCAGATAAAGGTGGAGCAGTGATCGGTGTGAACATCATGAAAGATGGCGTCATTCTGGCTATTGGAACAGATCAGAAGCTGTATACACGAAACAAGCTGAGTTCCAACTGGGTGAAGGCTCCAGACAAAGAAGGCGCTGTAATCGCAGTAACAGACATGCCTGATGGCACCATTCTGGCCATCGGGACTGATAAGAAGCTTTACACCAGAGCTAACCTAGACTCAAATTGGGTAAAGGCACCGGACAAAGGCGGGGAAGTCATCGGAGTAACGGTTATGCAAGATGCCACCATCCTTGGGATCGGTACTGACAATAAACTTTACACAAGAGCCAATCTGAATGCTGATTGGGTAAAAGTACCGGACAAAGGGGGCGCAGTTACCGGAGTGGCTATTATGCGGAATGGCTCCATATTGGCCATCGGCACAGATAAGAAGCTTTATACCAGAGCCAACCTGGACTCAGGTTGGGTAAAGGCACCGGACAAAGGGGGACAAGTGATAGGAATTGACAGTCAGCACAATTTCAATCCACCAGATCCCGGGCCAATCTCTTCCACCAAATACATTGACGTAGTTAAGAATGAAACATCTAATTACTTCAATCACCTTAGTGGAAAGGCTTACCTGAGGCTTTTGGATACACCTCACGTTTGGGGAATGCCTTTTAGTCAAGACATCATGCAACAGGCGAATACCCGACAGGCTGAGTTTGAAAGGGCCATTGTTGAGATTGTTCAAAAAGCAAAATACCGTTGCGATATTTCTTCTTTAAACAGTCCTGATCCGGATTGGGTAAGGGCCATAATGGGCGCTATGGATACCTGTCTGACTAAAGTTATGAACAGAACGCAACCTACCCAATTCAGGTTCTTTTTTGGTCAAACACCTACAGTACCAATAGGAGAGCCAACCAATTATTCGGCTTTCAAATACGCCTTGATCCGTTTGTTCAGAGAGCGATCGCAACACTGGGAAGTGATGCCCGAAATTTGGTTTGGTCGGTTTTACCGGCTGGAGCAGGGTATCCTTTCTGCCATTCAGGCTAAAGTGTTTGGTGGGGCAATCATTGGCAGTGACGATACCAAAATGACCTGGAACCATACGAAGATCATTAGTGTAGATGGCACCGAAGCTTTGGTGGGAGGACACAACCTGAACATGGATCTATTCAGAAGTTATCCTCCGGTACACGACGTGTCTACCGTAGTGCATGGAGAAGCCGCCTTTGGCCCACAGTTGTTTTTAAACCAAATGTGGGTACTTGGAACAGACCTGTTAACCAAAGAGCAATTAAATACAGCTAACCTTACCTGGGAGAACAGTGATAGTCAGCGCAACAAACCGGCTGACCCTTTGGCACAACCAGATGCGGTGACCTATATGCAAGCCAAACAACAGGCTTTGATTTCCATGCATGAATCCGGGCACCAGACCGGTGAAGATCCTCCTTACAACAATGGAGAACAACCAGTTCCTCCGGGAATTCGCGATCAAGACTTACAAACTGTTTCTGATTTAAACCTGGAAGTGTTCAGGGAGCGAATAACTTACAATACCTACGAAGGTTTCTCTGAATACAAATCAGCCACTCGCATGCTGACACTTGGAAAATACTGGGATGGTCCTTCTGGCACCACAAACTTCCAAAGGGCTTCTGAAATCATGAAAGAAACCCTGATCAAATCGGCGAAGAGCATCATTCGAATGTCACAAATGGATATCGTAAGTGCCTGGAAAAAGAACTGGTCTGACCATCATGTTTGTATCTGGGTTTTAGATGCTTTGTTGGCCAATCCTAACTTACAGGTGCAGATCGTGGTTTCACCTTTGGATGCCGGTGCCGGTGCGGAAGGGGATCAGTATTCGTTCGGTTCCGGCGCCTCACGCACGTTTGATTTATTGAAATACTACATGACCCATGATGTAGCAACGGATGCGCCACTACCCGATCCAGATGGTAAGCGTGCTAATGCTTTGTCGAGACTGCAGGTCGCACCTTTGTTTTACACCGATAAGGTACCTGCCGGAAGCACCACGGAAGGCACCACCTATAAGTGGCCCAACCTCAGTAAGGAAGGCTATACTGCCACCCTGAAACAACCGCCTCTTGCTGACAAACCGCCTTCGAAAGGTATAATAGGTAGTGCAGCAATGTCCGTACTGAATGCAAGCGGTTATTATAAGGACAAGGTACCTTCAGCGCCAGGAAATCATGCTAAAATTATGATTGTGGATGAAGAAGTGTATGTGATTGGGTCCGATAACCTTTATCCAGGATTTCTTTCGGAAATCGACTATATGGTGGAAGGAGCAGACGCCGTGAATGAAATGCTTAGTTCTTATTGGAACAAGCTGTGGCAATACTCTGGTCCACATGCACTTTCAGGCGCATCGGACACTGCCTCGGTTGCCATCAACTATATATCTGGTGGCAATGTTAGAAGCATCACCTGGGAGCTTGATCTTTCCAAGTCGTTATTGGAGCTCAAGCAGAAAATGCTAAGTGATATCCATGCCGATGGACATGCAAACAATGCCTCAGAATTAAATCTTTGGGGACCTGATGGTATGGCCATGAAGCCAGATACCAAGTCACTTCGTGACTTTGGTCTGAAAAATGGCGATAAGATTAGTGTGGACTTTCCAGGAGCAGGGACTGCTTTTGGATGATCATTTGAATAAATGTGATCCCGCAAGAGAATAGCGTAAGAAGATCTTGCAAAATAACTACTGGTAAAACAACTAAGGCTTCGTGTGGTCGCACCATCTAACATGAACAATCTGACCCCGACGCCTTAGTTGAACCTTGATTATGCAATAGGAATAAGCTTTTTGCTAAAATATTGGTTAT
>JAMWZA010000187.1 GCA_024305105.1 Marinoscillum sp. | reverse complement strand
CCGTCTCGTGGGCTGGAGATGTGTATAAGAGACAGGTCTCTGTAGGCATCCGGTCCTACGACCAAATCAACAATTTTCTCTTCTTCCAATAATTTGGACTTGAGTCGCTCGGCCATACAGCCCAGCACACCAATGGTGATTTCTGGTTTTTCTTCCTTGATTTTATTGAATTGGGTGAGTCGTTTTCTTACAGTTGTTTCCGCTTTTTCGCGAATGGAACAGGTATTTAACAAAATCACATCTGCCTTTTCAAAAGACGATGTGGTATCGTACCCGTCCTTTGCTAAAATAGATGTAACGATCTCACTGTCAGAGAAATTCATCTGACATCCATAACTCTCTATGTATAATTTTCTTGCCTGGGTGTTGGTACCCTCTTTGGAAATTCTTACTCCACAACTCTCGTCTTGCTTTTCCTCTTTTTGGTCGAGGATTTCCAAGTCAGCAATTACCTCTGTCATAGTCCTGATTATTTATTCGGATTGCAAAGATAGGATTCAATTTCAAGAAGATGACATTGTGTCAGTATTTATGTCAAGATTATTGCTGACGGGTTGCCTCCAGGCTAAAACCGACATTTACTGTATTGTAAATGAATTTATCCTTGGCTTTGTCAATCGCTCTCGACTCACTGTTGTACGACAAGTTCCAATCGGTTCGATCGATGTTGAACTTTGCTTCTATTTTCACAACACTTGATCCGATTTTTACCACCGCAGGAAAAGTGATGTTTTTGGTCACACCACGGAGTGTTAGATTCCCGGAAATCAGATGTGTTGGATTTTCAACCATAAACTCTTTGATGAGTGCCGGTGTGTTTTCGGTGATAAACTCATCTTTTACTTCTAGTTTGGTTGAATCATACGACTCCAACCTGGTGACTTCAAATGATCCTTCAGGATAGGTAACGGCATCAAAAAAGTCTTCTGAGAGTAAGTGATCGGTGAGTTTTTTATTGGCTTCTTCTTCCGGTTTGATGTCCATCACCCGAATTGATTTGATATCAATGCTAATTTCACCCCCGGCAAGTGTGTCTTCTTGTAGCGCGATCTGACCATTCTTGATGTGAATCACGCCATTGTGTTTGCCTGTTGGTTTGCTGCCAATCCAGGTAATAATGGACATGACACTATCCACTGGAACGAATTCAGCGCTATCAGTAATCATCAGGCCTGTTTCCGCTTTGGTGGCATTGACACTAGTGCCTTCCTGTGAAGGCGTACAAGATGATAGGATGAGTATGAGAAGGGTTGTCGAAATAAGAACTAATTTCAATTGCATTGATCTGAGTGATTCGATTTAGATATAAAAACCATTACCTTAACCTCAATTATGCATTTATACATAATTTGCCCTTTGGGCAAACGATCCGTTTAGTTTGTCGGATGTCTGGGTAAATAGGATTTACGCAGCGCAATTTATAGAGTTTAAATCTCAATTAGCATGGCATTAATAAAATCTGTAAGAGGTCACACTCCAAAATATGAAGATAGTTGCTGGTTTGCTGAGAATGCGACCATAGTTGGTGAGGTTACATTAGGTGATAAATGTACGGTCTGGTTCAACGCCGTGTTGCGCGGAGATGTCAACTTTATTAAAATTGGTGATCGGACCAACATTCAGGACAATGCGACGATCCATGGTACCTATGAAAAAGCACCTACTACCATTGGTAGTGACGTGTCGATTGGACATAATGCCATCGTACATGGCTGTACCTTAGAAGATCAGGTTTTGATCGGAATGGGAGCGATGGTTATGGATGGTGCAGTGGTCAAGAAGGGTGCTATAGTAGCTGCAGGAGCTGTAGTTCTGGAGGGGACGGTTGTAGAGGAGAATACGATCTACGCAGGTGTACCAGCCAAGAAAGTCAAGGAGGTAGAAGGAAAGAACCGGGAGATGCTGTTGCGAATTGCCGGGAATTATTTGAAATATGCTCAATGGTTTAAAGATGAAAATTAGTCAACCCCACGCATCAGAGTACGGTCACTTCTATAGAGGTTACATCGAACAAGTCGGAGAATCCGATGTGAGAAAACTATTGTCAGAACAACTGGAAGCTTATGAGCAATTGATCGCTCGGATATCCATGGATGCTATGAACTATGCTTATGCCGAAGGTAAATGGACGGTAGCTGAGGTGCTCGGGCATATGAATGATACCGAACGATTGATGTCTTACCGCTTGCTCCGGTTTTCCAGACGTGATAAAACGGTACTGCCAGGATTTGATGAAAATGATTATGTGACTTACGGAGACTTCAAACGCATACCTAAGGAGTCATTTTTGGAGGAATTTAATCACTTAAGAAAAGCAAACTTGCTAATGATTGATCGACTTAGTGGTGAGCAGTATGCCCTAACAGGAGAGTCCAATGGAATAATTTTTTCTGTCCGGGCACTGATTTACATTCTTGCAGGACATTTAAAACATCACATGAATATTCTAGTTGAACGATATAAACTATAACCTATGAATTTTTTAGTCAGACTTTTACTTTCTGCACTAGCTGTAGTGATTGCTTCTTACTTGCTTCCCGGCGTGGGAGTAGATGGTTTTTTCGCTGCGATCATCATTGCTGTGGTGCTTTCGTTATTGAATTTTTTGGTCAAGCCCATTTTGGTTATTCTGACCATTCCTTTGACGGTAGTCACTCTGGGACTCTTTTTACTGGTGATCAATGCCTTGATTATTCTAATGGCAGACTCTATTGTTCCTGGGTTCTATGTGGATGGCTTTTGGTGGGCACTCTTGTTTAGTCTGGTGATGTCACTAACCAATGCGCTTCTTATTGACCTAAGTGGAGGGAAGGAGAGAAGGTAATACAGTGATTTAGTTGTCAGTAATCGGTTGTCAGTCCACAGTGATCAGTAAACAGTAATTAGTGTTCGGTGTTCTGGTTATCAGTTTATCGGTAATCAGTGATCAGACTGTTGGTGAATAGTGCGCGGTGATTAGTCCTACTTTGTCAATTTAACAATCATAGATAAATTTCGTTTAGTCTAGCATGTCATCTCGAAGTATTGAGAGATCTTCCTTATGAAAGAATTCTACTTATTATTGAAAGGAAGATTTCTCCTGTGTCGAAATGACCGAGTCGCGGAGACAATGTTTAAGACCTTAACTAAAAAACATTGAATCACAGATACCGAAACAAGTTTAATTAGTCCTACTTGGATGAGATAACGAAGATAAAAAACTAAATAATCATGCTGAATTCATTTCAGCATCAAAGCTTGATAAAATTGGATTCGTGATCGGCACCTTTCAAACGACCTTCCTTAGAAGTACACCGGACATTCAGGGTCCTTTTTGTAGTTTCTTAGCTTGATGCGGTAATTCAACAGAATTTCGTGTGACCCACTCGTTTCTGTATTGATTTCACTGGCATTCGCATCATACGCATAGCCCACGCGGAAGTTTTCATTTAAAATGAACTGACCAATGAAGGTGATGTCTCTCGAGTTTCTATAGCTTATGCCCGCATACGCTATTTTATCAAAGATCACCATCGCGGTAATGTCATAAGCAAACCGGTTGGACTCTTGAGCTCTTAACAACACCGATGGACTTAACTTGATCAAGTCGTTTACTGGTAGAATAACCCCACCAGTAATGTAGTAATACCTGCTTTCTCTTGAGTTGGCTTCCAGACCAATATCAGAAGCGTCCACCACCAAGGTTTTGTTTTCAAGAATGTAAGGAACGGCAAACCCAACGTACATGTGTGGGTTAGCAAAATACAACCCCGTACCAAAATTGGGAGTGGTACGGTTGTTAACTCCAGACAAGAACGGATCTTGTGGATCAAAAACGGTTAATTCGGTAAAGTCAGAGCTTCGACTATCAAATCCACCCTGGAGTCCCATCGCTAAAATGCCAAAACCGGTTTTGATTTTGTAAGCATAACTGCCATATACCGAAACGGTACTGGTACTGCCTACTTGGTCTCTGGTGGCTTGAAGCCCTACGCCAACCCTGTTTGAGTTGAAAGAGGAGTGAGCGGTAAATGCCTGGAAAACTGGCGCCCCTTCGATGTTTATCCACTGCTCTCGATGAACAGCAATAACTGAAAGCACATTCAAACTGCCCGCATACGCAGGGTTTGTCAGCAATCCATTAAAAGGGTAGGTGGACGTTAGCGGCCTCAACTGAGCTGAAGCTGCTAACGTGGTACCTATTGTTAATAGTATTAATAAGAATCTTTTCATAACCTGTACTTACGCAAATTAACGAACTAACTCTAAATATCCTTGCATCTTCTCAGAACCATCGTTTTTATCGATGAAGTAGAAGTAGGTGCCTACCGGCAATTGTTTGCTGGATCTACCTACGTTGGATGTACCGTCAAAACGTACATCAATGTTGTTGTACCCATCTGCCTCGTAGACTAGCGAACCATCACGGTTGTAAACAGTCACCGTGTTGTTCGGGAAGTAGTCGACACAATCAATGATCATGTAATCGTTTCGACCATCACCATTTGCAGAGATACCATTGTACACTTTCATCGAAGCATCAATCTCAAACTCTTGTGTATAATCACATCCATTTTCAGGAACAAAGGTCACACTCCACATACCCGGTTCGGCATTGCTAAGCGATCTATCTCCCTCTACGACGGTACCGTTTGGACCTGTCCAGGTAATTTCCTGAATGGTATTGTTTTCTTCAAAGACAATGTTCGCCGTACCGTTAAAGAGATTCGTAGAACCATCTTCAGACCGCAAACAAATCGATTTGCTTGTCCTGATTTCGAATGTCGGATCAACGATGTTGTCCAGAATTTCGATTTTTCGAGCTGTAGGAGACTCACATCCTGTAGAGATGTTCGTGGCATAGACGACATATTCTATTGAATCCAACTGGTCAATATCGCTTCCAGTGAATAATACCGTATTCAGATTATCAGCCGCATACCATTCAAACAGGTACCCATCAGACTCTCCATTTACCCTTGCAATGGCTCTGCCATCAGGGAATGAACAGTTCGTTCTGTGCTGCAAGATGGTAACCGATGGAACAGGAGGTAGCTCAAATGCTGGTTCCATGTAGAAATCATCAAAATTGTAACAACCAGTTATCTCATCTGTCATGAGAACTACATAGTTGCCTACCGACAGGCCATCGATACTCGTTCCTGTACTAATGAATAAAGTTGTATCAGCAGTACCATCCTCTTGAATGTTCCCCTCATACCATCGGAAGTTGTATCTGAAAATCTCTTTTTCAGTAAACCCTATAGCTGCTCGCCCATTTGGTCGTTCTGGGTCACAATTAGTCACTCCATTGATCAGGTCTACTCTGAAAGAAGGGTCATAAGATACATCTTCAACTTCTCGAACAACTGGACCAAATGTGCAGAAAGGATCTGTACCATCTACTACATATAAGGTATAAGTGCCGTTTAGTCCAGTATTGAGAGATCCTCTTGTAGCTGTTGTATCAGTCGTAGGATCCATTGCACCTCTATTAATGTCCGCGCTTCTATCATCCACGAACCAATAGAATTGATACTCATTCAGTGATCGACCATCAGGTATATTTAGTACTGATGCTGCGAGCTGACCATTGAATGGTTCAGTACAATTAGTATTTGGTGAAGTAGAAATCGAGATGCCAAACGGATCATCATCTTCCATGGTGAAGTTGGCGCTTGTCACACAACCAGTGGCTATTTCAGTCACATTCACTGTATACGTTCCTGCTGCCAGGCTATCTGCAAAGAAATTGTTGCTTTCGACAATTGTTCCACTCGCATTTACCCATTCGTAGCTGAACAGGGTCAAATCCTGAACGCCATCAATTGCCACAGTAAACGTACCGTTCGGATTACCAGGATCACAGTGGTTTTGTAAGTAGAAGTCTTCCAACGAAATCACGCGATCAATGATCTCATCCTCTATCGTCACCTGAATGATGTTAGACACACAACCAGTACTTGTTTGAGTAGCCTGTACATAGTAGTCTCCTGGAGTCACATCATAGGAAGGTGTCGCACCAGCCGATAGGACAGGGCTTGTGCCATCCTGAATAGGCGTAGGACTACCAGCAGTAGGGTCTTCGTCATAGAACGTAAACGTAAACTCACTCAAAGCGCCATTGCTCATCTCCGTTACTTCAAACAGACCATCCGAAGGAACACAAGTCGTGACATGTGTGGTATCAAATGCCGTAATCAATGGTGAAGCTGACTCATTCGGTAATGCAAACTCAGCCGTACGCACACAACCACTCGGTGTGAATTCAACGGATACGGTGTACGTATCTGCAAAGACACTGCTCAATGTATCATTGGTTCCAACAACAGTTCCAGCTGAATTAGTCCAGCTGAATGTGTATTCGGCAGGTGGATTGGAGAGATTATCCGCAATCGCTCTAAGCGCTCCGTTTGGAGTAGCTGATGGTGAACATGTCGAGTCTGCTTGTAGCTGAACGATCTGTACCGTTGGGAATCCTGGATTATCCAGTATACTAAAACCAAATGGCTCAGAGTCACAGTTCGAATCGGATGTTCTGGTTACAATCACACTGTAAGGACTTTCAGCTGCTTCCAAACCTTCAAACTCAAAAGGAGTAGATGTATCGCTATCAGCTATCGTGTTGTTATTGACATCCGTAAGGACAATCTCATAGTTCGCAATGAAGGTAGCTGAGTCTGTAGAGTATGACAAGTTCATGGCCGTTCCATTGTATTCCAAATCAGTCAATACAAATGAACCGTTCGGGCTATCACAGTAGGTATTGTTATTGACCTCAGTTGCCGTGATTATCGGTAGTACCGGATTATTGGTCACGTTGATCGTTTGTGTACCCACACAACCCGTATTGTTCGTTGCATCGTTGTTGGTAATCTCTACGGTATAGCTTCCATCAACAAGTCCGTTTATGATGTAATCATTATCCGTTATGCCTGGATAAGCCACGCTGACACTGTCGCCTGAAGTACCTGTGCCCACGTACCATTGGTAGGTGTAGTTACCAGCAGTTGGTGCTGCACCATCTATATCTGTGATTTCAACAGCTCCCTGAGCAATCGTTCCACCCGAACAGTTGGCGTTAGGTGTGATCACAATGTCACCGATCTCAGGGCTCTGACTTTCATCCAATATCTCAACGCTAAATGAAGTCGCAGTACATCCTGAAGAATCGTTTTCAATGGCAATGGTGTACACATCTGGAGATAGACCCGTCAACGTTGCAGTGGTAGTTCCTGCAGTAAATGGTGGTGTATCTCCACTAACTGCTGATCCGTTTGCCGCCGTGATCGTCCAGCTGTAAGCCGAGAGATCCGTCTGTGCTACTCCGTCTATGGTGATGTCACTTGCATTGATCACAATTTGTCCATTACCCGGTGTGTTACAAATGGTGCTGTGCGTGATCTGTGCTGATGGAATGTTTATCACAGGGAATGCCTGATCCAGAATGATCACAAAAGTACGTTGTACTGAACATCCGCCATTTGGATCTGTGCCGTCATTCTTAGTAGCAACAAGCGTGTAGGATCCCGACTGTAGGTCTTCCAATGCTGTCAAATCAGTATTGGCAACTGCAGTACCTCTGGTTCCTCCATCTGTAGGGAAGATTTGGTTGGTGGTGCTGTTGCCTCTATACCACGTTAATGTATAGTTGCTAAAGTTTGTAATCTGGGTTCCTTCTTCGATGACCTCTACTGTCAACGTACCGTTTCCAGCATTTCCAGCATCGTCACAGAATGTAGATGGTGTTTTGCTATCCAGTGTGAGGGTTGGGTTGATCTGAGCATCGTCGATCACAATTTCCAAATCAGTAGAAGTCGTACATCCGGTCGCATCGTTTGTGGCAGAAACCGTATAGGTACCTGCAGTTAAACTGTCGATCCGGTTAGTACCCGCATTGATCACACCGTCAGTTCCTGCCGTGAATGCAGAGCCATCTTTTTCCCAGGTGAAGGTGTAGTCGCTAACAGGATAGACTGTGTCGTCACCATCTACTTGCACACCTGTGATCTCAATGTATCCATTCGGACTCGAACAATTGTAGTTGTCATCAAAGTCCACATCTGTAGCTTCATCTATTGAGTAGGTTGGCTCATTGGTACTCACTCTAAAATGTGCCAGACGAGTACACCCTTGGAAAGGGTCACCATCTTTGTAAATGTAAACCGTATAAGACCCCTCACTTAAACTGTCTAGTTGAAGCCCATTAGAAGATAGGTCTGCAGACCCTCTTGCAGTTCCGTTAGTGTTGGTTCCGTTATCGAACATGAATGTAGCATCTGTCACTCCACCTGCTGGACGTGTTGTGATCGAGTCTCTATACCACTCAATGGTGTAATCTGAAGCTAAAGCAGCAGTCGTTGTGGTACTTGTCTGTCTGATTTGAATGGTTACTGATCCATCCCCAGTTGTACCTGAAGTGCCATTACACATTGTATTCTCAGCGATAGTGGTAGCTACCGCTACTGGCTGTTTGGATTCATCTTCCACTTCAAAGTCGAAAGAGACAGTACCTGCTGGAGGACAACCAGAAGAACTGTTTGAAGTTACGTCTAGTGTGTAAGAACCAGGCTCTAGAGCCGTTAGTGTGTCTAACTGATCTCCAGAAAGCGGTCCATTTGTACTAGCATCCGGGTAAGTCCATGTGAAATTATAATCACCAGTGTTCGTATCTAAAATTCCATCCAGTCTGATTCCAGCAATATTGATTTCACCATTGTTTGGAGAACAGTTGGTGTTATCAACCACTTCATAATCACTAGAACGAATTGTGAACGTCGGTAGATCTTCAGGAATGAAGAACGCCAAGATCGTTTCACACCCATTGTTTGGATCTTGCGCATCTGTGATTCTAACAGTGTAGTGACCATTCGCCAGACTGTCAACAGTGGCGCTATTGCCATTATCAGTGAATGTAGCGGAACCAGTTATGGTTTCATTTCCGCCGACAAACATTTCCGCTGTTGCAGTGGTATTCTGACCTCTAAAGAAGTCCACATCGTATAGTGTAGGGTCTTCATAGACGTTGGTACCTGTCTCATCCGTGATGGTGATAGAGATTTCACCCGTACCATTGTTTCCAGTCGCACAGAACTCATCATTTGAAACGATCGTGATGATAGGGGTAGGTTCTTCCTGATCATCAATGATGGTGAATGAAGCAACAGCGTTGCTTAAGTCTGTTGGACAACTTGAGCTATTGCTCTCGATGGTTACATAATACGTTCCTGCTGGTAACCCTGTTACTTCACGAGCATCTACAGATCCATTGGTTATTGGATCATCACTTGAGTCTAAGAAAGATGCATTTTCTGTAGCATTTCCTGCTATGCCTATTTGTGTAGTGAGAGTAGAGTTTTCGTACCATGTGAAAATATAACCTGCTGAAGCAAAGTCTGAAGTAGAACCATCTGGCTCAGATTCAGTAACACTAATGATTTCAAACCCTCCATTATCTGGACTACAGTTGGTATTTGGAGTCAGCGTGAAATTCGCTGAGTTATCCGTGTCTACCGAAATTACCGACTCGAACTGCGTGATAGTTACCGTTTTAAGAGGTGAGCTTGTACAGCCCAGATTTGGCGAGCTGTTATCGGTGATTTGTACGTAGTAAGTACCATTTGGCACGTTTGACATGACGTTAGCACCTGCTGAACCGTTGGTTCCACCCCCATTGAAAGAGACTGAACCAAGGTTAGGGTCAGTAGCATCTACCAGATCAGTACCACCATTGTCAAG
>JAMWZA010000186.1 GCA_024305105.1 Marinoscillum sp. | reverse complement strand
CTATTCTATAATGTAGGGTTTGTCTTGTTGGTGCCCCTTATATTTTCGGTTTCGTACCAGTTCAAAATGAAAGCTGTTTACATCGGCATTCCGATGTTGGCGGCATTGTCGGTGACACATGGCTTTTTACCGCCACATCCATCACCTACAGCGCTTGTAGGGCAATTATCCGCAGATATGGGGTTGACACTGATTTATGGGATTTGCTTAGCTGTGCCAGCAATCATATTGGCCGGACCCATTTTTACCCGAACCATAAGAAACATGGAGTCTACTCCATTAAAAACATTTGTCGCCGAGTCGAAGGAAGAATCGGAGCTCCCGGGTTCATTCAATAGCTTTTTCTCTGCATTACTTCCTGTCGTGTTGCTGGCGGGGGCTGCGCTATTACAGCTTTACTGGAAGCCTCAAGGAGCAGCAGGAGAGTGGCTAGGTTTTATTGGGAATCCATCGGTGGTGATGATTGTTGCGTTGGCCTATGCAACGTATTCCATTGGTTTACAACAAGGATATGGCATGAAGTCCATCATGGCCTTTTATACCGATGCAATTAAGGATATTTCCCCCATCCTGTTGATTGTTGCCGGTGCGGGAGCATTGAAGCAGGTATTTATTGCCAGCGGAGTAAGTACAGAACTAGTTGCTGGACTTCAGGAGTCATCCATTCATCCATTGGTTCTGGGTTGGCTGATTGCAGGGATCATACGGGTTGCGATTGGGTCAGCTACGGTAGCTGGTTTGACAGCAGCAGGAATATTGGCTCCTGTGATGGGTCAGATCGGAGCAGATCCAAACCTGATGGTGTTATCTGTTGGTGCAGGTAGCTTGCTTTTTTCTCATGTAAACGACTCTGGCTTTTGGATGTATAAGGAATACTTTAACCTCAGCATCAAGGACACGATCAAAAGCTGGTCTGTGATGGAGACCATTGTATCAGTGGTTGGGTTGATTGGCGTACTTATTCTGGATTGGATTGTGTAAAAAAGAGAGCTGTCTAAAAAGCTACTTCTATTTGGCATTTCTAGGTAACGAGGTGCTCGACAAGAGGTGCTCGACAAGAGGTGCTCGACCAGAGAAATCTTACTCATTTGATTGTCAATACGTTAAAAGATGAGATGGATTTCTCCACAGTTGAAATGACACCTTTTGAGACAGCTTTCTTATCTCCGTATCCACAGTTATTTCTTACAGGTCTTTATGCCGAAGGGGGCATAAAGTGGGCAGAAACTTATAATGCTTGTCAGTACAAAAACGCCCGCCAGCACCAACAGTATAATTCCCAGGGTGCCGGAGATCACATTTGTGAAGTACAGCATTACAACTATTGCAGCTATCAATAGTCTCATCATCTTGTCCGCTGATCCCATATTGCTCTTCATGATCGTCTTATTTGTTTAGAGGCTTAAGTTAGATGAAGTGTTTGCGTGGTTTTGTGACTTTTGTTACCTAAGCACTTTGAAAACAATATAGCGCACTTATCGAAACAATTCATACCTATTACAATGAGCATAATAAAGTAATGTTGTAGGGAACTAAAGCCCAAATTTATGAAAGCTACATTGCAATTACTCTTTGCGCTAGTTGCCACCATCTCTCTAGCTCAAAATACTAAGCTATTTATTATAGTGGATCAATTTGGCTACCTGCCCGAGGCAGAAAAAATAGCGGTGATCCGTAACCCAAAAGTAGGATATGACGAATCATTGGAGTTCAATCCTGGCAGCACGTATCAGGTGATTGATTTACAGACCAATGAGCCAATTTTTACTGGCTCTCTTACTAAATGGAACGGTGGGCTTACAGATCAATCATCGGGAGATCAGGTATGGTACTTTGATTTTTCTGAAGTAAACCAGGTAGGGAACTATATCATTCTGGATGAAAACAATGAGGAGCGGTCATTTGAGTTTGCCATTTCAAAATCCGTTTATAATGAGGTGCTAAAACATGCGATGCGAACATTTTTTTACCAACGTGCCGGATACGACAAACCTGCAGAATACGCTGGTGTAGCGTGGGCGGATGCAGCGAGTCATGTGGGCTCGAATCAAGATACAGAGTGCCGCAGGTTTGATGCGAAAAATGACCCCTCCACAGCGCGAGACTTATCTGGCGGTTGGTATGACGCTGGAGACTATAACAAGTACACCAACTGGACAGCTAATTATGTCGTGGACATGCTGCTAGCTTATTTGGAGCGTCCCGAAGCATGGGGAGATGATTACAGTCTTCCGTATTCGGGCAATGAAGTGCCTGACATAATTGATGAGGTGAAATGGGGAATCGATCACCTGAAGCGCTTGCAAAACGAAGATGGGAGTGTTTTGAGTATCGTGGGGCTTGCACATGGCAGTCCTCCATCAGCGGCCACAGATCCCAGTTATTATGGCCCGGAGTCCACGTCAGCTACACTCAATACCACAGCCGCATTTGCACTCGCCGCAACAGTATTTGATCAATTGGGCATGGATGAAGAAGTTGCAGACCTCACAGAAAGAGCGATTTCTGGCTGGCAATGGGCGGTGGCACACCCCAATGTATTGTTCAGAAACAACGATAGTGTGTATGGTTCAGAAGGGCTTGGAGCAGGTCAGCAGGAAGAAAGTGACTACCAGCGATCCATGAGCAAACTAGAAGCCGCTATTTACCTCTTCGAACTGACAGATGATGCAGACTTCAAGGAATACGTAGACACGAATTATACAGCTTGTCATTTAATCGACTGGAATTATGCCTATCCTTTTGAATCGTTCAATCAGGACATGTTGCTGCATTATGCGAGTCTTTCCAATGCTACAGCGAGTGTGAAAGATCACATTCTGGAGGTTTATACCAATCAGATGCTTACGGGCAATGACAACATGCCTGCCATAGAAACGAAAAAGGATCCATACATGGCTTATGTAAAAGACTACACCTGGGGAAGTAATTCCATCAAATCCCGGCAAGCCAATATGTTTCACAGCTTGTCAATACATAGCAGCAGCTCTGCTGAGAAGGCCATTCGTGCGGCATCCGGCTATATGCATTACATGCATGGAGTGAACCCATTAAATATTGTCTACTTGTCCAATATGTATGACCATGGTGCTGAAAATGCTGTCAATGAGTTTTACCATTCCTGGTTTACAGATGGAAGTACTAAATGGGACAGGGTAGGTGAGTCTGTTTATGGTCCGGCTCCTGGTTTTTTAGTTGGTGGTCCGAATCCAGGGTATGCACCGGATAATTGCTGCCCAGACGGCTGTGGATCTTCTGGAAATAATGCGGTTTGTGATTCAGAGGAGTTGTCACCACCGACCGGACAGCCAGATCAAAAGTCCTACAAAGATTTCAATACCAGCTGGCCATTAAACTCATGGTCGGTTACCGAAAATAGCAACGGCTATCAACTAGCCTACATCCGACTGTTATCCAAATATGTGAATTTAAACTATGACTGCATGGGAGTGGAGGGTGGACAAGCTTTTATCGATGCCTGCGGAAGGTGCGCTGGTGGTACTTCAGCCCTGACACCCGTCAGTAGTGAGGCTGAGTGCAGAACTGTCTTAAGTGAACGGGACTCTTTTGGGTTCGTTTATCCCAATCCCGTCAGCGATGTGTTGCGCATTGACCTAATCGCCGGAACGGAGATCACTAGCCTGAAGCTATACAATCTGTCCGGTGCCTTGCTTAAACGTTTCGATCCAGTGCAAAAAGAGGTGGATCTTAGCGACCTTACTTCAGGCACTTATATTCTGAATGTTCAAACAGGTAAAGAGGAGTTTGAAGTCAAAGTCATTAAAGAATAGTAGGAACCTTAACCAAAAATGTTTCGGGTAAATACCATCTTAATTCGTTGCTGAAAGTTGACTATCACTTTAAAAATTTCCTTGAGTGTAACCACTTCGATTTTAGTCAGCGATTTTAGATTGACATAGTTGTGTGGGTCGTCCTGATCGTGAATAATCTGAATGGACTGATACCGTAACCGCATACCCATCAGGTAATAGTAGGACTGCATCAATTCATGAAAGTCTTCATCAGAGAAGGCTTTTTTTCCACGCAGGGCTTCCAGTCGTTCGCCAGTATTGGTGGCTATGATTTTATGCTTTAGCGCATATACGCGCACCAAATCGACGATGGGTGTCATGGCGCGCTTGATATTGAATACTTGCTGATCACCTTTGGAAATGGTCCGTATGCCTCTAAAAAATGTGAGCGGCGGATCGTATTGCAGTGCATTGCTGGTAAGCAGAGAAAAGAAGTACTCACTTGGAGAATCCATCTTTTTCATGATATGTGTTTGCAGTTCCCGGACAAGTTGCTCTTCTCCAAAAATATAACGGCAATCAAAAAACGTAGAAAAGTTCATCGCTGCTTCATGATTTGGGCTTGCGATCCATTCGTTGTAGTTCCGTTTCCAATGAGAAAGAGAATGGGTCCATTTGGGGTTTTTAGCCATGAGACCACCAGTGCAAAAAGAAAACCCAATGAAGTTTAACCGCTCTGAGACGAGCTCAGCAAAATGTAAAAAGTATTTTCTGGTTTTCTCTCTGAACTCATTCGCCTTGTCTTCATAAATGATCGCATTGTCTTGATCTGTTTTCAGTGTCTGCTCTTTACGGCCCTCACTTCCCAGCGCCATAAAAACGAATTTGGCTGGCGGCTCCCCGATTTCTTTGATCACCCCTTCGATCACCTTTTGAGCAATCGTATCAGAGATGTTGGTAATCACCTGATTGACAATTTCAGATTTGACTCCTCGGGTCAGAAGCTGGTAGACTACTTCTGGGACCTGAGCCCATTTGCTTTTCAGTTCTTCCTGTGTCAATGCCAGACGAACAGACTGTATGAACACGAAAGGCGATTGGGCCTGATCGGAGAGGAGTTTGTTTCTTGAAATTACGCCTATATCCGCACCGTTTTCCTGTACGATCAAGTAGCGAATCATATGATCAAACATCATCAGTACTGCTTCATAGATGTGTGCGCCATTGTCGATTCTGAAAATAGGCCCTTCCATGATTTCGCCGACTGGTGTAGCACTGTGCATTTGACCACCCACGATTTTGTTTCGCATGATGATGTCCGTGACGTAACCCGTCAGCACTCCCTGGTTTTCTACGAAAAGGCAGCTCAGTTTGTGCTGCTCCATGATGCGGGCTGCATCATGGCAGGGAGTGTGGATGTCACAACTGATGATCTGGCGGGTATTCACCGTGTTGAGCTTGCGAACAAAATACCGGTCAAAAGACAAGGCTTCCAGGTCCATGGTAGGGTTGGAAATAGAACCTACATATTGTCCATGGAGCATTTCTTTACCGAAAGCGGTCAGGAAATACTGGTAAAAATCATCATAGGATTTACACAGATTCTTAAAGGTATCGGCAGGTAACCGATAGATAGCGGTCTTTTTCTGAACTTCTACAGTAAGTAGTGATTTACCCTTGTTTAGTAAAATTGAGAAGGCTCCATAGGTTTGTCCCGCTTCCACAATTTGTAAGGATTTTTTTATATTTCCTGAAGTGAGCACAAAGGCCTCATACGCTCCCTCAAAAACAATGTCCAGACCTTCTACTGGAGTTTTGTTCTGCTGATACAGCGATTCCTTCTTGCCGAAATGTATTTCCCGAATGAGTGGAGCTAGCTTTTGCAATTCTTCCTGTGGAAGTTTGTCGAATGGAGTCGTATTCTTTAGGAATTCAAGTTTATCATTCATAACCAGATGGAGATAAGTCCAATTAAAATGAAAAGCAATACAGGCAGGCCACAACCAATCTTCTTCTCTTTCTCACTTACTTTTACAAAAAGGCGTTGTTTTTGGATGCTGTCGGCTGTTATTTCTGCCTTACGCCACAACTCTAGAAAACACCTGGCAGTGGCTTGGGCATCTACAAGTGCATCATGATTGTTTTCCAGTTTTTCTGAGAAAAGGGTTTCATAGAGTTCATTGAGTTTGGGGTATTGATGGTTTTGAAAACGCGTGTATTCAGTGGTGGCGCGCATGGTACAAAAATGCCGATGTTTTGACAGGATGTTTTTAAGCCCAGATCTAAAAAAAGCGACCTGCAGCATTTTACTATCAAACTCAATGAAATGCCCAACGATTACTGGTTTAAATCGCCTGAGATCATTGGCAAAAAGTTTCATCACGGTCTTGCGATCCTTTCCTTTGGTCTTCAGACTATCTTTAGTGATGCCGTGAATTTTGATGGAAGAATCCTTAATGTAGATATCTTCTTCGTAGATGAAATGGTTTTCTTGCTTGATCTCATTGCCATCACGATCATAGACGATCCATGACAGTTGCAATACAAAGGGCCAATTCTTCAAATCACTTATTGGCGCATTGAGTGAATCTGGAATTCCGGAAGTCTCAGTATCAACAAAGAGCAGATAATCTTGCATGTGGTCAAGTTACAGCAAGTAACAAAGAATGCATAACCCGAAGTGATGATCCCTGTTCTGTAAACTTCTTGAGGCATAGATATTGGCCTAAATGCATCTCAATGCCTTGCAAGCGACAGTTTAAATGCAACCTCAAGTTAAAAAATGACGATTATTGACCTTATGGTTCATACATACAAAGAATCCGATATAGGTTCATTTTTTGGTTTCAGCACGGATTACATACATGAGCATGAGTATTTTTCAGATTACGATAACCTCATCAATATCCATTGGAATAGGTCTGGTCTACCTATAGGTCTGGAAGCTGATGGTGAGCCTTTACTTTTAGGACCTGGTCAGCTCTGTACGACTACCTACTTAAACAAGGTTAGGTTTACTTCCAATGAGGGGCAACTTACCACTTTCGCTTTCAACCGACCATTTTATTGCATCATCGATCATGATCATGAAGTATCATGCAATGGTATTTTATTTTTTGGCAACCAGCGTCCACCTGTAGTAACCTTAAGTGATTCTGAGATTCCCAAGTTTGAAATGATTCATGAAGTAATGATGGATGAATACCAAACTCGAGATCGGGTACAGGGTGAAATGCTACGAGTACTTTTAAAACGGCTTATAATCAAAACAACCAGACTAGCTAAAGATCAACTTTTGCCAAGAGAAATTGATGATGAGCAGGTAGATGTGATTCGGAAATTCAAAGTGCTGGTGGATGTTCATTTTAGAGAATACCATCAGGTTTCTGATTATGCAGATCTTCTTTTTAAATCCCCAAAGACTTTGTCAAATCTCTTCAAACAATTAAATCAACAGACACCCCTCCAGATCATTCATGAGAGAATTGTTTTAGAAGCTAAACGGAAGCTCATTTATACGGATAAAAGTGTTAAAGAAGTTGCTATCGATCTGGGATTTAATGATCTCGGGTCATTTCATAGGTTGTTCAAAAGAACTGTAAACTGTACCCCTCAAGAATACAAAAAATCGAAATTGGCGCAGGAAAGGTAAAATTGCCATGATGACGGGAAGTGTTGCCTATTACTTCATCGGTTTAAGGACGTGTAACTCTTTGTATTAAATTAAAAACACATAATCATGAGTACACGAATAGAAGCACCAAAAAGAGAAAAAGTAAGCACAAACAATCAAGCTATTTTTGACAACTTAAAAGATAAGCTCGGATTTGTTCCCAATCTGTACGCAAGCTATGCTCATAATGAGACTGCCCTGGAAGATTATCTTACTTTACAAAACCGAAAAAGTACATTAAAAGCTAAGGAACGTGAGGTTATTAATCTCGTGGTTTCTCAAGTCAATGAGTGTGCCTATTGTTTGGCCGCTCATACGGCAATTGGAAAGATGAATGGGTTTTCGGATGAGCAAGTTCTGGAAATTCGTACGGGCACTGTGTCGTTTGACACTAAGCTAAATGCACTTGCCAACTATGTAAAAAACAGTGTTATCAACAGGAGTAAGCCATCGCAACAAGTGGTTGATCAGTTGTTTGAAGCAGGATACGACAAGGCCAATCTTGTAGATATTATCATGGTGATTGGTGATAAGATGATCAGTAACTTTATACATGGAACAACACAAGTTCCGGTAGACTTTCCCGCAGCACCAGCATTGGAAGAGGCTGTAGTTTGATCGATTGTAATGTTGTCAAAAGAGAGGATGTCTCAAAAGTAGTTTTTCGATCACTGCCGCTTGAATGCACATGGGCAATTGGTCTTTACTTTTGAGACAGCCTCTTTAACTGTAGATTTTTCTTGGGATCTAGTTGGACCAGTAGAAGTTGCTGTTAGTTCTTTTCTTTTGAACACTCACGCACCCTAACAAATTCATACTGATCACATGCCGTTTTCTTACCACTCCGTATGGAAGATTCCTTCACGGTCCGTTCGTTCATAAGTGTGAGACCCAAAGTGATCACGCTGTGCTTGAATCAGGTTCAACGGCAATCGACCAGACCTGAACGAATCAAAATAACTCAGTGAGGAGGATAGTCCCGCCACTGGAATGCCACTACTCACGGCAAATTGTACCACAATTCGTGCATCACCCTCGATCGTTTTTAACGTCTTGACAAAATCAGCATCTAACATCAGATTAGGTAAATCAGGATTACGATCATAGGCCTTGCGAATGTCTTCCAATAACGCAGCTCGAATAATACATCCACCTCTCCAGATCTTGGCGATGGTTTCGAGATTTAGATTGTAGTCATACTCTTTGTCTGCCGCGGCAAGCTGAGACATGCCTTGCGCATAAGTGACGATAAAGGCAAAATACAATGCATTGCCCAGGGTCTTTGGGTCTGGTTTGTCCTGTCCGATAGAAGGAGTGTGGTATACCTTATCAGCTTCTACACGATAATCTTTCATGGAGGAGATTTCACGCATAGTGACTGCCGAATCGATCGTAGGTACTGGTATTCCAAGATCCATGGCATTCTGAGAAGTCCACTTACCAGTTCCTTTTTGTTTGGCCTTATCCAGTATGAAGTCGACAAGGTCTTTACCGGTTAGGTAGTCTTTCTTGGCAAAAATTTCAGCAGTAATTTCTACTAAAAAGGATTGTAAGGCTCCTTTGTTCCATTCGGAAAATAAGCTTGCCAGGCGCTCATTACTATATCCGGCACCCGTTTTGGCCACATCATAGATTTCTGAAATCAACTGCATCAATCCATACTCAATGCCATTATGAACCATTTTCACATAGTTGCCAGCAGATCCACGGCCCATGTAGGCGACACACGGATCTCCATTTACTTTTGCTGATGCTGCCTCGAAGATCGTTTTGACGTGTTCGTAAGCCGACTCACTACCACCGGGCATAATACTTGGTCCGCGTCTGGCTCCTTTGGCTCCACCAGAAACACCCGCACCGAAGAAGTTCATTCCCTTGTCTTCGAGGTAAGAGATTCTTCGCTCGGTATCTTCAAAGAACGAGTTTCCACCATCGATGATAATGTCTCCCTTATCCAAATGAGGAAGCAACGTCTCGATTACGGCATCTACTGCCTTGCCAGCCGGTACCAATAACATGATTTTTCGGGGAGTCTTCAATGCAGCTACAAATGCAGTCGCATCTGTAGTGCCGTCCACCTTCACTTCAGATCCTTCAGTTTTGAGTGCCGCGACTTTTTCTTCGTCGGTGTCCAAACCCATGGAAGAAAACCCATGATCCGCCACATTCAAAATGAAATTTCTTCCCATTACACCTAAACCTACTAGTCCAAAGTCGTGTTGTTCTGCCATTATGATATAATTTTAGCTTTTAATAAAGGACCTGATTACGTCGGGGCAAAAGCTCAGGTCATTTAGGTTCGTTGTTTCGAGGCATGAAATTAATGCTTCCAATTTTATAAT
>JAMWZA010000185.1 GCA_024305105.1 Marinoscillum sp. | reverse complement strand
GTACTCAAGGTTTCTAAATCACTGTTAATTCTTCCCCAAACTCCAGTAAATTGATCCACTCCCGATTGATCTTCAAACTGGATATATCCAACCAAAAGGAATTCATCATTCCCAACAGGTTTTAATCGTTTCGGAATATCGTTTTCACCATTAAAGTCAATTATCCTGGAATTGATTTGATTGCCTGATTCATCCGTTTTAATTAAGTAAAAGTCTGAATTATCACTAACCGTATTCTTTGCCAAAATAATAATGTCTCCGGTACTGGTAGATGCCATGTCAACAGCCTCATTGGAACCCAATCCATAATACTTTACAAACACATCTCCAGGATTTGGTCCATCCAAATCTTTTGGAGCACAACCGATTACTATGAGCGCTACTGCAATTAGATATGTGAAATTGATTTTCATTACTGATTATAATTTCTTCGGTTTGTAAATGGATAGATTAAACCCTCCCGAAACCGAAAGGAAGTCAAGGGATAAAGCAGGCTCCACATAAGCCCCATCAAATGTGTAGTCAAGGTTGGTATAACGGTCATCCCCGTTGATGTAATTCATTCGGCTGGTATCATACCGACCCTCTACAAAAAAGAAGTGTGTTTTAAATCGAATTTTCAAACCAACGCCTCCCGTGAACGAATAATTTATACGGTTTACCTGGTTCGTAGCAATCAAGTCTACCTCAGAAACTGAAGAAGCCGTACCTCCTGTTCTTGAGATTGACCCTGTTGCATTCAGTAAGTAGTCAAAAGAGCCTCCCAAAAAGACATAGGGTAAAAGTCTGCGATCCCTATCTGCTGACCAATGGGTATAGCTTACACCAATGGGTAACCGCATATACGTCTGGCTATTTGTAATACTACTATTGAGGTTTAATTGATTAATGTAGGTATCCCCGGCATATGACGAAGTGCGGTATTGAAATCCGGCTAAGACATCCACTCCTTCATATACTTCCTTCTGAGCAAGCAGTTCTCCCCAAATACTAAAACGTCTTGAACTAATCGCATCATAATCGGATGATGATGAGTCGCTTGCCACCTGATAAGAGTCTGAGCCACCGTCTGTAGAACCATTATAGAAATTGTCATGTACGAGTGTATTGTGAGTCGCAAACTCCTCTATCTGAATCACATTGGATGTATTCATTCCAATTTTGAAAGAAAGACGGAAAATCGGCTTTGTTCTGTATTGATCATACAAAAAGAACAGTTCGGCAGGATCTACCTGAGGATCTAGTCTGTGCTCTGGCTCAGCTTTTAGCAAGTTAATGATTGCTTGCTCCGCCCGGGCTTCCTGATCTGTAAAGATGTAAACCAGCGTAAGTAGTTTTCTCGCTCGAACTTCCTCCTCTGTCGAGAAGCTCTTATCACGCAAACAGCCTTCTATCTGATCTGGTATACCGAGTAGTCTACCAGCTTCATAGTTATCCTCTGCTTGATTCAGGCGCTGCGTACAGTTCTGGGTATACCCACAAACGGTCAGTGATAGTAATAGTAAGGTTAGGTAATATCTCATTAAAGCTTATTGGTTTTCTGGTGCCTTTTCTAATCCTTCACAGGTATACTCATAAGCAATCTCTTCAGGATCACCCACATACTGTCTCCACTCGGTATCAGACATATTGTATTCTACAAGTCCGCAAATCTGAGAGGCATAATTGTTAGGCAAAACGTCAAACATTCGAATGATACCATCGGCACTACCAGTGGCAAAACGATCTCCAGATGGATGAAAATCTACGGTTAGTACCCAATCGTCATGGTCATCAAAAACTGTCGGAAGATCATAAATATTGTCTGGGGTAATGTGCCACATTCTTGCCGTTTTATCTCTACTGGTTGCTACAAGTAAACTATCATTTGGACTAAAATGCACATCGGAAATCGGCGACTCAAAACCAGTAAGCGTTGGTCCCCAACGTCTTCGAGCTTCCAGATCCCAAATAAACACATCCCCATGCTCGTCTCCGAATGCTAAAAACTCACCGCTATGGCTAAAATGCAGTCCGTGAACAGGGTTTTGTTCATTCTCATTGGCTCTACGGTAAATACTCCTTGCTTCATAGTCTTCATCCTCCAGATCAATGATGATAACTTCACCGTCATCTGTACCTGCTGCAATGGTTTTGTTGTCAGGAGACAACGCCAATGCCTTCGCTCTGGCTTGTGCCAACTCTACTGGCTGATTACCTCCCTTCAGGGTATGGAGCAGTATTCTGTTATCAGCACCAGTAGAAATAAAGGTGTTATTATCATTGAGAAATACCAGGTCAAAAATGGTTCCGCCTACATGACCTTTTACCTTTATTGGATCTCCATTGAGGTTATTAAGGTCGATCACCATGATGTTGTCATCACTGGTTCCCAACGCCAAATACCGTTCATTTGGACTAATATTGACCACACGATTTACCTGGCTTTGATTGAAGATCTCCTTGTAGGTACGTTGTTCATTAGTTATATCCCACATCAACAACCGACCATCGCTTCCAGCAGAGTACATGCGCTCCCCATCTTGCGAAAAGGCGACTGACTTTACCGCAACAATTTTCTCCTGATTGTACTGGTTGGTATAAGGAAGATGTCCGTGGTATTGGTTCAAAACGGAATCTCCGTTATCGCTATGCCTTCGCTCCCCACTATCATCAACCGTATAATCACCAAGTACTCCGGTCAAACCGGAATAAATACCTGCATAGATATCACCATTGTAAGGCTTATCTGGGTCTCCATATTGCTGGAAGTAATCATATGCCTGTTTGGCTACTACTGCCTTGAGCTCAGCATCTGGAATTCCATCCGCCTTGATCGCCATGGACTGAGCTACTGATTGCATCCGAAGATTTTCAGCTCTTTCCTTTGCTGCCAGAGCTTCATTTTGAGCTGCTACAGCTTGCTCACGTGCTTCGTCTGCTTTTTCTTTTTCCGCTACAGCTTCATTCTGAGCACGTCTCGCATTATCTGCCTCCCTTTCAGCTAATACTGCATTTTGATCTGCTAGAGCTTTTTGTTTTTCGGCGATCTTTCTTTGCTCTTCAGCTTGTTCTAATGCATCTTCAGCATTATTCTGTGCAATAAGTGCATTGGCGGCAGATTCCCGTGCTGCTTCAGCGCTTTCTTCAGCTTTAGTTGCTAATTCCTGTGCTCTGATCGATTGTTTTTCCGCCTCAGCACTATTAATCTGCGCAAGCACTACCAGAAATATACAAACCAATGCAGCAAACCCAAGCACCACTGCGGTGATCCGCATCCGTTTTACCTGACGTTTTTGGAGGAACTCTTTGTTCTTTTGTTCGGTAACGTGTGCTTTCTCGGAAGTCTCCAAAAACACCATGGTCCGCTCAAACGCCGGGTTGTAACGCTGTCCCCAAACGAGCGTAGGCCTGTTTTCCTCTCTCCAGTTGATCGCTAGCTGCAAATCAGGCATTTTCCAAAGGGAAGCCTTACCTTCCTGAAATCGCTCGGCAGCCTCAGATAGCTTCAGGTACATCTCAGAAGCTTTGGATTCTTCGTCCAGCCATCTTTTCAGTCGATCCCAGATACGCATCAAACTCTCATGCGAGATATCAATAACCGTATCGGATTCCAGTTGTACTCCGTATGGAGGCATCAAGAGAGACCGACCTGGTTCTCTAAATTTCCCAACCACTCGAGCAACTTCATCCTCGGTTACTCCAGCGATGTTGGCGATCGTAGACAGTTTAGTTGGTCGTCTGATTCCCTGGTTTTCATTGCCGCGCTCAGTCAATGACTTGAACATGACCTCCGCTATTTCCTTTTCACGCTTTGACAAGGAATCGTATGCTTCATTTGCGTGCTGAGACAATGCCTCTCGAAGTGTTCCGATGGCGTTGTAATGCCTTAAATCCATTAGTTCACCCACCTTACGCGTGTCCACCCAGTTGGCCCAGGTCCGCATGAGTGCGTGCTGAAGAATCGGAAGTTGATCTGGGTTATCTCCCACATCATTCAATAACTGCTGAGTCAGACGAGGAGCAATTTTACCTCCACCTACGGCCACAGGACCCTCCACAGCCATTCGCTTTTGATCTCGTGTCATCTGCGGAATCAAATAATGCGAATCATTGATCATTTGGGTCAGATCTGGAAATTTCGCACATTCACCAATGAAATCTGAACGCATGGTCAGCGTGACATAAATTGGCTCATCGTATTGATGTATGGCCTCCAGCAACAAATTGACAAAGGCTGAGGACTCATCCATATCGGAAGTAGCCGCCTCCAGTTTTCTAAACCGAAATAGCTCCTCAAACTGGTCAATAACGACCAAAATATTCTGACCTTTTTCGGCTTTGAGCTGTTTCACTACCTCGACCAAACCAAGGGAGCTGCTACGCAATACGGTACCGATAATGGTTTTTTTGATCAATTTATCTTCTTCTGATAAATCGGTGTATTCTTTGTCTTTGATTAGTAATGCTTCAGCCAAATTATCAATGGGTCCGCCACCGGGCCTTGCTACGACCACACGCCAATTTGATCCAGCGTCTGTCATAAACCCTCCAACCAAACTCGGTACGAGCCCACAATACATGAATGAGGATTTTCCAGACCCAGAAGCTCCCAAAATGGCAGCAAACCGATTTTCTGCTAGTTTAGAAAGCACCTCATCGCTTTGCCCCTCTCTACCAAAAAACAAATGACTCTCCTCTACCCCAAAAGGTCGTAACCCGGGAAAGGGATTGATCAATTCGGTGATATCGACGATATCCTGTACCTCCTGATCGGTATTTTTAGTGTTCTCACTCATTACTTTTCTAGTTTGGTTAGAAATGGCTCGAGGTGTTCCGGTTTGAAGCCTCCGTTATTGCCCAATATCAGGGCGTTATTCTTTTCATAATGCTCCAGGTCCACAGACTTCTCTCCTTCGAAATAGACTGCTTTGGCTTTGAGTTTCTTTTCTCGTCCGAAACCAGGTGCCTTGAGTAAATCTTGTAATTTAGTTTTGATCCATGCCTCTTTGGCTTTACCAAAGTAAATAATGGATCCATCGCACCTCCGAAGGTTTTCTTGATGGATGTAGCGAATATCAATAAGATCACCGGTATAACTCGGAGCTACTACCTTATAGCCTGAATCCTCTAAAAACTTGCGTAAGGATGCTGTATCTTTGGTATCGCCTTTGTCCTGGATCAAATAGATCACTTTAGAACTGGACGAACTGTCTTGTTCGTACCCTTCAATTTCTCGATGCTCCCGATGAAAACGACCACCAGTCACCAACTCTTCTCTGATAATCGACTTGAGTTCTTGAAGGGGAATTTGCAATACTTCCGCTTCTTCTAATGCAGCTGCATCACTCTTGAGGTCTTCAATAAAGATTTTCTGACGCTCAGTTACATTTTTCAAGTCAGGTGACACCCATATTAACCTACTGAATGGCTTCTTTTCTTTGGCTGTATTGTTATAATCCACCATTTCATAGGTGTGATTGGATGCGATTCTATTTTGAATATCTACTACGGAAATCTCTGAACCTTTTGGCTTGTAACCATAGTCCTCACCAATAAGGTGTATAGACAATCGACATTTGTGCAAATCTTCGGATACCTGATGCTCCAATTGCCCAACTTCCTTCGGTAAGGTGTGCTGAGGAAGCACCTTGTATCCATGACGTATCAATTCACGTTTGATAATGTCGCGTTGAATAACCATATCAACTCCGGTACTTGCTAAATAAACCGTTTTTTCCCGAGGAACATCTTCCTCCGGAGTGGACGAACTTCTATTGACTGTGTCTTTTGAAATCTGATGAATATCGTAAGCCATATCCACCAACTTCATCCAATAAGATCGTTCAGCGTCGCTCCCAAAAAAACGTTTAAACTCCTGAGCATCCCCGGTAAGCGGATCGATCATGTAGAAATCATAGGAAATTACGTCTTCGAGATCTGGAAGTGCTATATCTTCATTGAATGGGGATTTGTGAACCTTAAAAATTCTAGCGACACCCTCACTTACCAGTAGGTTGTTCTCCTTTAATTTTTTTGCATAATCATTGAGTGCATTCGTTAACTGTGAGCTCGCCGCTAAAGCTTCTGTACAAATCGCAATAACCACAGCTGTACCTTCTGTTGAAATTGACTCAATCGTTGACTCAGAAACCAATTTGATCTCCGTAGTATCTCTGGATATTTGAGATAGTAACGTACTGAGAAATTTGTGAAAATTGGACACCCAACCTTTGGACGCCCCTTCGATTGGCTCGTTGTCCTGCTCAGAGAAATAAAGATGTATCTCTTTGTTAAAATTCATTTCAGTTTAGATTAGGCAATCGTGGTTGTTTTGATTTAGGTTCACTCAAATTAAAAACTTAATAATACATCGGAGACTGTTTCTTCCTCTTCTTCCTTACCAACTTCACGATTCAGAATACTTAAATATGCCTCCATAATCTCTACATGTCTCGACATCAAATCCATCAGCTCTTCCTTTCGCAATACCAACAATGTACAGGTACCTCTTGTCAAAGCCACGTAATCGAACGTATTGGAATTCAATAAATTCTCATGGCCCACCATTCCTGTTCGCTGACGTTCTTCTACCTTAATGTCATTTTGATAAACATCAACTACACCATCTACAACAATGTAAGTTGGTATGATACCGGTATCATCAGAGTCAACTAGTGTGGTTCCTTCTTGCACAATTATTTCATCCAGTTCCTCTGCGATGTAAGTGATCAGCTCTCCAGATACTCTTTTAAACTCAGGAACTTCTTTCAGCAGTAAAACACGCTCAATTAACAGTAGTTTCTGATGATAATCTTCGTCTTCATCCCTGAATACAGGTGGTACAATCGCTTTGTCTAACTCCTTCTTGATATAAGGTTTTAGTCTACGTGTGTGCTTTTGATACATAGACTGATCAATCTTATACATCGTAAAAGCCGCAGTTTGAAGCAAAAGCGGATCCGGGTTGAATAAATTAGCAATCAAATCATCTGTTACAGTAGCTTCAGGAATAGAACCTATTCGATAAAGAGCCAGTGCTTTGGTGTAGCGATCTATGCGATTGTAATCTCGATTAACTATCTGAAGTAGTAAATCATAGTAAGAATCAAAATCCTCCGGTGGGAAATAGTTGAGTAACCTTGCGAGTCTTTCCTCAACCTTTAACTCATCCATAACAGGAAGCAACTTAGGTTTAAGTTCTTCCTCAATAAAGATATCAAGCATCTCAACAGCGAATGTGATGCTGTCTGTGGTTCCATCCAGAATATTTTCTTTTACCAAAATGACATTATGAGGATCATAAATCATTCCAAGCAACATGAATATGTTGTTGTAGTTATTCTGATCCTCTTCAGCAAACGCCTCACGAATCATTATATCTGTCTCATTCTCACTCGGGATATCTAATAACGCTTTTATGTTCCAGGCGATATCAGATATCTCTGATTCAATGGCAATTTTTATCCTCGCAGCTTGAAAATCCTTCGCCTCAAAACCATTGTAACTAAGTCCATTCAATATTTCCGATACGATTCGCTTGTTTGGAAACTCTATTTTCTTCCAGAGCAGCTCTATACCATTTCTTCCTCCAATTCGACCCAACAGCTGTGCTATTCGAATCATGGTAGATTTAAACTGACCTGTTTTATAGAAGGAGGTATCAATTACATGATATGCTGACTCCCCAACATGAGTTAATGCAGACATTGCCGCATTACAATAGGTCGCCAAATGCAGGTTTTCCACCAATATTGGCCAAAGTTCAGGCCGTTTAATTTTGCCAGCGGTGATCATTGCCGCCACTCTCACTTCAGGATTGATATCACGTAGGAGCTCCAAAACATAAGCCAGAAACTTCTCCTCTGAAGCGGCTTTTACTAATAAACGTGCACCGTAAATTCTGTCTTTGGATTCGGTTGATCGAACCAATTGCCTAATTGAAACATCATTGATCTCAAATTGAGCGGCCTTTTCCAAATTATGAATACACTTTTCCGCTTCAGCAATCACTGACTCATCACCCTCCGTCTTGAAATCTTTCTTGATAATATCCAGTGCTTCGAAAACAAGCTTCTCATTCAGCTTATTGTAAGCCATTGCCCTTACTACTGGGTGTTTAGAGTTCAATAGATCTAACAACCTGAACTCAAATTGAATAGGCTCTAATTTTTCATAAATTCTTAAAGCATTCAATATTTTTTCTGGGTCCTTGTGTTCGGTCTCCCTTCTCAATACGGCAGAAGTATTATTCTCATTTTTAGCCTCTTCCTCAGATATATCTGCTTTTTTCTCCTCCAGAGTTTCTTTCAAAGTGACCTTATACTGAGAAAATAGTTTTCCCGAAAGAAATACAACCATGCCAGCCAATGCCAGAATGAAATAAGAGTAATGGATTAACTCAAAAAACACTAAAAGACCTAACCCGATTTGGGCTGCTCCTGCTACTAAAGTTGCTAACTCATTAACTACTCCTTCTATTCGAGTTTGAATATCAAAGCGAATTTTAATATCAATAGGCAGGAAAAATAACTTAAATGCCGGGCTCTCCAGTGCATCTTTCAATGAAGCTGTAAAAGCCTTTGCGCATACTGTAAATAAGAAAAAGAAGATGAATTCATCGTTTTTAAATTCATATCCATAGTAATGACCAGCAGCTATTCCTCCAACTGTAAAGAGTATTAAAATTAAAGGCATGGTCATAAGCGCTACCTTCAATCCAAAACGACCAATGATTATATCGTTAATAAAACTTTGAATGAAGAAACTCATCAACATTACTGTAGCACTAAAGAATGACAGAAAGTTAGCCAACTCCTGTTCGTCAGGGTACATTATTTCTGTCGCAGAGTAATACGTGAAATCAACAAAAACACTTGCTCCCATGGAGAAAATAAGAAACAAGGATAATAACCTCAGATAAGGATCTTTCATCAAATCAAAAAAGCTTACTTCTTGTGGCTTCTCATCTTTGTTTTTCGTCTCAGTGACCTTATCAATATTAAATGCACGTACAATCCATATAGTAAAAATCAATACTCCGAATGATGCCAGAGCTGAAACAAATAGAAGATCATAGGTTGCATTGATAAATGGGAGCCTCGTAATAAACGGAATGGAAAAGAATGCGATAATAGTAGAAGTAAGCGCACCGGTATCAATTCCTCCGATGATCCTTTTGGAAGCTCTAAGATCGAACATACGACCAAAAGTACCCCAAAAACCAAGTAGCATTATGGCTGTAATCGGCCCCATCATCACAAACATAATGAACGGCAAAAGCGCAAAACCCTTGTCATCTGTACCGGCTGCTTCTGCAGCCTGAGAAGCGGCTGCTGATACTTCTTCGTAATTAGTCCATTCAAAAGCCCAGCGCATTACGGCCATGAACGCAAAAATCAAAAACAAATTCGTAACGATCAGGGTTGAATAGTTGATTCGCCGTTGGAGAAATACAAAAAGGAGAGTGGAAACAATGCCTAGTGCACCTGCTGTAAAAAAAGCAACATCAAGATAATCCTCACCAAGAACATCCAGGAAAAGTGTTTCGGACCCAATCTGGTAGGTAGCCAGAAAAATCCCCATAAAGAAACCCATTCCCAACAATAAAAGCATGGGCTTTTCCTCTCCGGGTTCGCCACCCAAAAAGGCTAGAAAAGACTTAATCACAGTTGCGCTAAATTTAAAACTTCTTCTAAATTACCGATTATATCAATCGTATTCAACCTTGAAATTTAATTTTTTCAAGGACGTCTTGTCTAGGGCTGATTACCAAAGCTAGATAAATTATTATAATTAAGGACTAATAGGGATAAATAATAGACGAAAGAGGTGTTTTCTTAGACTAAATTAAAATCTAGCACATCAAGTACAATTGTAACATTCTTAG
>JAMWZA010000184.1 GCA_024305105.1 Marinoscillum sp. | reverse complement strand
TAAGAGACAGGAAAGCAGAGATCAAATCGCGCAGCAACTCAATATCAGTAAGCTCACCTATGACGGATACCGAAAAAACATCCGAATGAAATTAGGTATCAAAAACCAGGCTGACTGGATGAAAGTACTTTACGAAAACAAGCACTTCACAAAAGAGATATTTTAATCAACTTAAGAAAAAACACCTAGAAATTCGAATTTCAAAAAAAAATTAAATATTCTACTAAAACAACAGACAATGAACAATCTTTTAAAACACACATTGATCCTAATCACATGTTTATTTATGGGAACGTCTTACGCCACCACCCATACGGTAGATAACAAGGAGGGCTCGGCGGCACAGTTTACTGATTTGCAAGCAGCAATTGATGCTGCCCAATCTGGAGATACCATTCTGGTCGCCGGATCAACAACAAACTACGGAACTGTAACAACAAGAAAACAACTTACTTTGATAGGGGCCGGCTATGTAGGTCAATCTTCCCTGATAACAAGAATAACATTCACAAACCTAACATCGAATAGTGGTAGTAGTAATTCGTACATGTCTGGTTTCCAGATTGGTGAAATATACTTACAACCAGACTACAGTAACAGAGTCACTGGGGTAAATGACACACTGTCTGGAATAACCATCGAAAGAAATAAAATCGGTGTATTACATTTTAGAGAAGCTGGAGACTATTCAACAAAACTTCATAAAAACTTGACGATTAAGAATAACATTTTCAGCGGATCAGGCACCACAGCAATAGACCTTTCTCCCCAGTTTGATTTTGCCTATGCAAATGCATTTGAGAATGTTAACATTACGAATAATATTTTTGACAATAAACATATCAGGTCTCAGGTAAGCGTTACTGAGAGTGGTGGTGTAGAATCCATTCAAGGCGCTGAATCGGCCAGTGGAATTTTTGTCAGAAACAATATCTGGACATCAAGTTCTTCCTATGCATTTTACCATATCATTGGAGCAGTTGTTGAAAACAACATTTTCTACAACATAAACATTATTCCAGAAAGCAATTACATCAGTTTTGACTCGTTGGAATATTCCTTAGTATTTAACAACAACATCACTTATTTAACAGAGCAAAACCTAACGAATAATAGCTGGTTCGCTGTTGGTAGTAATAATTCTTATGAAGATCCTCAATATGTGGATTTCCCAGTTGATGGAGCAGCATTTTCACTGGATCACGACTATAACCTACAGCCCACTTCTCCAGGTCTAGGAGCTGGCGTTAATGGTGAGGATCTTGGAATTTATGGTGGCTCCTCTCCATGGCCTGGTCCACTGGATTTAAAACCCAAAGGACCCATTGTAACAGAAATACAACCTGTGGGTAGTCCTTCTGTACCAGCTGGAAGTACCCTCGAAGTGAATTTCAAAAGTGTTATCAATAACTAATATCTCATTTAGAGAATATGATTGATATGTTATTGAAATGGAATAAAAATGCTCTTGTCATTGCATTGGTGATGATGTCTCAGATCGTACTGAGTCAGACCATCGATCGTGCAGAGTATTTTATCGATAGCGATCCTGGGGTTACGAATGGTCAAGCGATTACCATCACCACTTCTAGCGATCTGAATGAGAACCTCACAGTAGATGTCTCCGGACTTACTGTAGGAAACCACGTGTTATATGTCCGCACCCGACAAGATGACGGGTTGTGGAGTATCTCTAAAGCCATCCCTTTTTTCGTACAGGATACCATTCAGGATGTATCTATTAACGAACAACGAGTATTGGTTGCAGCAGAATACTTTATAGATGAAGATCCCGGAGTTGGAAAAGGAACTGCCTTACCATTAAATGTTCTCTTGTCTGTAGATATAGATTTTAGTTTCAGTTCTGCTGGGCTATCAATAGGTGAACATACGGTTTATGTTAGATTAAGAGACAACACGGGAGTCTGGAGTCTTGCGAAACATTTGAAGTTTGCGGTCCTTCCTTCGGATCAGAACTTTCCGATTCCTTTGTTTGAATCAGATACCGTTTCTGCTGGCTCAGTTACAACTTTCACTAACCTTTCCGATTCTGTAGATACGAATACGACCTATAAATGGGATGTTTTTGATGATGGTTCTGTGGATTTTACAACCCAGGACATCTCCTTTGCATTTGATTCTTCGGGGCTCTTCGATGTTCGATTGACCGCCTTTAATGGACAGGATAGTTCCAGCTACCTCGGCAATGTTCTGGTGGGAGATTTCGAAAATATAAGTGTTACTACTTCTGGATCTAACAGTTTGTGTGAAGGAGATGAGGTAATGTTAACAGCGCCTTCCGGGTATACCGCATACGTTTGGAATACACGAGACAGCACCCAAGCTATCACTGTAAACGATGCTGGTACATATTATGCTTTGCTCACAGATGCCAATGGAACAACCATCAAAAGTAAGTCTGTGGTTGTGACGGTATCTCAGGCGTTCACAGCTTCAGTAGAAGTAATCGATGAGACAACTGGACAAGGCAACGGGTTTGCGCATGTTGTTATTGATGGAGCGGATGCTAACTCAGCAGAATTTACTTATGCATGGTCAACTGGCTCCACTAAAAGCTACATCAATGGTATTGCAGCCGGCAGTTACAGTGTGACAATTACTCGAGGTTCATGTTCTCAGAATATACCTGTGACAGTAGGCACAAAATCAGTAACAACAGGAGAAGCAATAGCCACAGATATTATGTCAGCTGAGTATTTCTTTGATAGTGATCCAGGTGCCGGAAACGGAACATCTTTGAATATAAGTACGGGTAGTGAGGTTGATTTTGCCACAGAAATTGATATCAGTAGTCTAGAGGTTGGAAATCATAACCTTTATTTAAGGACGTTGGGTAACAATGGCTTGTGGTCATTAAGCAAACAAATGCCTTTCTATGTCCAGGATACTGATCAGGATGTACCGATCAGTGGGTCATTCAACATCGTTTCTGCCGAGTATTTTGTGGATGAGGACCCGGGTATTGGGAGTGGTACAGCAGTAAACGTGACCAATCCAACGCAAGTGCTGTTTCAGAATCTTTATGTGGATGTCTCAGGCCTTACGGATGGTGCACATAAGTTGTATGTGAGAACTCAGTCGGAGACAGGCATGTGGTCGATTGCAGGACAGATGGATTTTCAGAAATGCACCTCCCTTCCAGCAACGCTTACTACCACGGATGTCGTGGCTTGTCCGGGAGAAAACCTTACACTATCTGTTTCGGGCACTGAATCCACGTACGCCTGGTATAAGAGTGACACAACATTGATTGATGGACAAAGCAGCAGCTCATACAACTTAGGAGCGGTAACAGAGGACATGACATTCTACGTGTCGCAAATCTCTTCCGGTGGTTGTCAAAGTCAACTGGCAGAGATCAATGTGACTGCACCTAAACTTGATATTTACGCTGGCTTAGATCTCACCATCAGTAATGCTGGTGAGGGTTTCCAACTGGAAGAATTCTTTCCAGTGGAAGGAACATGGGATGTAGACAACTCTAATGCGAGTGTAACCACTACAGGTCTCGTGTCACGAGGTGACTTTACAGCTGGAATCTATGACTTCAGGTACAGTGTGGATTCGATGGGATGTGTTTTTACAGATTTACGCTCGGTTGAAATAGTAGATCTTCAGCAGCAACTTGCTGCAACTATTGATGAAGAATCAGCCGTTGGAACTGTTATTGAAACGATTGACATTCCAAATATTGTATCCTACAGTATTGCATCCGGAGATGATGCAGCCATTGCCATTAACAGTGAGGGTGAAATTACAGTAGCCAATAGCGCTTCATTTGATTTTGAGACGAGTACTACAGAGATTTTCACAATCTGGGCTAAGGAGTCAGAGACTTTAACTCATGATGTGATCTTAACAGTTACGTTAATAGATCAGCCGGATCCTCCAATATTCAGCTCAGGAACTACTGCTTCGATGGAGGAAAACACCTCTTCAGTTGTTTATACAGCCACTACTGATGATTCCAATGCAGTCTATAGCCTGGGAACGAGCAAAGATGAATCTGCTTTCACCTTGAGTGGTAATGAAGTCAGTTTCACTAATGCTCCTGACTTTGAGAGTCCAACAGACGCGAATGCCGATAACGTATACTTAATCGACGTTATAGCCACAAGTACGGAAGGTAAAGCTGCAACAATTGAAGTAGCCATCACAGTGACAGATATTGATGAAAGTGGCCCTGAGTTTACTTCTGAAGCAACAACCACAGTAGAGGAGAACACGACGGAAGTTGCCTATACGATAACCACAGATGATCCTACGGCAACATTTGATCTGGGAAACACGAAAGATGAATCGGTATTTTCTTTAAGTGGTAGTGATATTCATTTTGTTAACGCACCGGATTTTGAGAATCCTTTAGATGCAGATTTCAATAACACATACATCATAGACATAAATGCCACGGATGCTAGCGGCTTCAGTGCAACACTTGAAGTGTCCATTACGGTGACTGATGTAGATGAAAGCGGACCCGTGTTTACTTCCGGGAATACCGCGAGTGTTCAGGAAAACAGCACAGATGTTGTATACACCGCTGAAACAGACGATCCAGTAGCAACTTATGCATTGGGAAGCAGTAAGGATGAGTCATTGTTTACACTGAGCGGTAATACAATCAATTTTACAAATGCACCGGATTTTGAAAGTCCTCAGGATGAAAATGGGGACAATGTGTACTTGATCGATGTGATCGCATCCAATGCAACAGGTGCGTCGAATACGCTTGAAGTGTCCATTACGGTGACTGATGTAGATGAAAGCGGACCCGTGTTTACTTCCGAGAATACCGCGAGTGTTCAGGAAAACAACACAGATGTTGTATACACCGCTGAAACAGACGACCCAGAAGTGACCTATGCATTAGGAAGCAGTAAAGATGAGTCATTGTTTAAACTGAGCGGGAACGCTATCAATTTCACAAGTGCACCGGATTTTGAAAATCCTCAGGATGAAAATGGTGATAATGTATATTTGATAGATGTAATCGCTACTGACCTATCGGGCAATGCCAGCACTCTGGAGGTTGCTATTTCTGTGACCGATTTAGATGACCAAACTGTACTTGGATCGGAAAGACTTGCTACTCTGTATAATTATCCAAATCCGGTCAAGAACTCCTTTTCACTAAAGGGAGAAGCTATTCAAAATGGAGATGTATTGATTATCCTTTCACTAGACGGTAAGGAAATGTATCAACTGGATGCCACCACAGATACTTCTTATGATGTATCAAATTTGCAGAGTGGGGTTTACTTGATTCGCTTACAGCGTATGGGTAAAACCATTGCCGAAAGTAGATTAATTAAGAAATAGTGAAGGTATTGGGATAAATGAGAAACCTCACCCCTGACCTGGTATGAAAAGCCTCAACAATTGTTGGGGCTTTTCTTTTTGGTAGTAAATGCGGATTTTACAATCTATTAGGCAGTACCAGACTATCCTGAAGTATAGGATGCTTTTAGGTAGACTAGTAGACGCCAAATTGTATTAAACGAATTATTCTTTTAATCGGTTTTCTGAAACAAATCACAAAGGTGAATAATGCATATTGTCCCTTGATGATGCAATTCCGATTCGGGTTTTACGAAAACTCAAGCCAGTAATTCACCTGAATAGCAATAACTAGTTAGAATAATAAATGTCATTCACGGAAAGAAACCTGTCATTCGCGACAAAAAGTTGCTCTACCTCAATTAAAGCGCCTTAATTAGGGGGTATGGAAAAATCCGCCAAACACCTTACCAACGTACTTTCTCCAAGAGAAGTGGAAGTCCTCAAAATGATTTCTGAAGGAGAAAGCAGAGACCAAATCGCACAACAATTAAATATAAGCAAGCTAACCTATGATGGATATAGAAAAAACATCCGTATGAAACTCGGCATCAAAAACCAGGCTGACTGGATGAAGGTGCTGTACTCTATTGAAAAAATTCAAACCAAATAGCGAATACACAATTAAACCCGACCATCATGAACGCAACGCAACTAAGAGACAAATACCATCTCCGCCTGATCCGACCCAATGTGGGTCAGGCGGAAAAAGGCAAACAAGTAAAACTGTATCAGTCTGAGTGTGAAATCAACGAATTCACTGATCGGGAAATAGACATCCTTTCGCTCATGGCAGCCGGACTTACTGCCGATATGGTCGCGGACCAGCTTCACATCTCGCCACATACCGTGAAAACGCACCAGAGAAACATGCTGAAAAAATCGGGATGTTCAAACGGCATTCATTTGGTCGCACACTGCATGAGAGAAGGAATAATCGAGTAAATACATTTTATATGTAACTACATATAATGTATGTACGTAACTATATTAGCAAACACTAGTTATCGTGCATATGAACACAACAGTAGTAGAACATAAAGAGACACCTACCGATCACAACATATTGGATGTGATCAAAAACAGATGGAGTCCAAGAAGTTTCACCGATGAAACAATTAGTGAAGAAACACTCAATAGGCTCTTTGAAGCAACACGCTGGGCGCCTTCAGCCATGAACGAACAGCCCTGGCGATTTATCGTAGGAAAAAAGGACGACCCAGCCCACCAACGAATGATAGAAGGATTGATGCAAGGCAATCAACCCTGGGCTAAGAATGCTCCAGTTCTACTCACCACCATCATTAAAAAGACTTACACCAAAAACGGTGCGCCCAATGGGTCCGCCAAACATGACATGGGCTTGGCCATTGGAAACTTAAGCGCTCAGGCAACACATGAGGGAATTGGTCTTCACCAAATGGGAGGAATCGATCGAGCCAACCTGGCAGAATTGTTTAACCTCCCTGATGACTATGAAATCGTCACCGTCATTGCATTAGGTTATTTTGGAAACCCTGATGACTTAACTGAAGACCTCAAAGCAAGAGAGCTTGCACCACGATCAAGAAAAGCATTAAATGAAATCATTTATTATGGAGACTTTAAATAAAACTACTCAGGTCATTAAACATCCAGCTAATAGCAGAGGTACTGCCAATTTTGGTTGGTTGCTTAGTAAGCACACGTTCAGCTTTGGTAGGTACTATAATCCTGAGCGAATAAACTTCGGTGCACTCCGCGTCCTCAATGACGATATCGTAGAAGCCGGAATGGGTTTTGGGACGCATCCGCATGACAACATGGAAATCGTCTCTATCCCATTGGAAGGTGATCTGGAGCACCAGGACAGCACTGGAAATACGGAAGTGATTAAAACAGGAGATGTACAGATAATGAGCGCAGGGTTTGGATTGACGCATTCGGAGTATAACCATAGCAAAACTGACCGTGTTAACTTCCTACAAATCTGGGTACTGCCTAAGGAAAGAGACATAGAACCACGATACCAGCAAATCACCTTCAATCCTGCTGGTCGTAAAAACAAGTTACAAACAGTAGTGGCCCCCGATGATGACAAAGCGCTATGGATCAATCAGGATTCGTGGTTTACATTGACGGACATTGATGCCAATCATTCCCTTGATTATTCCTTCCACAGGGAGAGTAACGGTGTTTACGCGTTTCTCATAAGTGGAGAGGCCACCATAAATGGTGAGTCACTAGCAAAGCGGGATGCTTTAGGCATTACAGGAACCAACAGCCTAACCATCGCAGCAAGCAAGAACGCCGAATTGTTACTCATGGAAGTACCAATGATAAAAAGTCCATTCTAATCGTTTGACCTATTCGTTTGGAACTTTAGAATTCCATCAGAATTGAATGGTATCCTTGTGGTGGTATTAAAACATACGTGTATATAGTTTACCAAAAGGTTTATACCAACAGCTATAGACGCCCAGCTCCTCCGAGTTGGGCTTTTTTTCTACAGAATTCCTACGAATTTCAAGTCTATCTTCGAATTGTGAAGTCAACTATTAACTTCCCAGGTGAATTGAAAAGCCAGTGTGATCTCATGTTGGGCTTACACAGCAAATTCACAAAATAAATGTAAGTATGCCCGAATGGGCTGTTCCAATTCAACCCTGGCATGCAAATCATGCCCGGTTTTTATATTATCAAAATCTTACCAATTACACCAATCCCTTACTTTTCGTTGAAAGAAATCCTATCTTTGCGCCGTTTTTCATACAATAATGGCTAGATGAGTAAAATATTTAACAATTTCACTTTCAACCCTAAAAACGACGTTTTATCAGGACTTACAGTAGCATTGGCCTTGGTTCCTGAAGCCGTCGCATTTGCCTTTGTGGCTGGTATCGACCCACTAGTAGGACTATACGGCGCATTTATGATGGGTTTAATCACTTCCTTGTTTGGTGGACGACCAGGAATGATCTCCGGAGCTACTGGCGCAATGGCCGTGGTGATGGTACACATGATCCAGCAAGGTAACCTTGTAGGAATGGGCTTAGACACTCCTATCGAAAACCTGGGACTGCAGTGGTTGTTTATCACGCTTTTATTCGTAGGGATCATTCAGATCCTGGCGGGCGTTTTAAGACTGGGAAAATTCGTCCGATTGATCCCACATCCGGTTATGATGGGTTTTGTGAATGGCCTGGCGATTGTGATCTTTCTCTCACAGCTTGGTATGTTCAAAAAGACGGTCGATGGCTCTACCCAGTGGCTGGAAGGAAGTCAATTGTTAATCATGATTGGGCTGGTTGGACTAACAATGCTGATCATGTTTACGCTTCCTAAATTGACAAAAAAAATACCTGCCGCGTTGATGGCCATAGTCGTGGTAGCCTGTTTGACCATATTTGGTGGAATCGATGTAAGTACGGTCGGGTCGTTTATCAGAGATGGTGGCGGTGCTGGTTTGAAAGGATCCCTTCCATCTTTCCAGTTTCAGATATTTACGTTAATCGATACGTTGCAAGGCCACTGGGGATTGATTATCTCCACTGCATTTCTTCTAGCTGCTGTTGGACTTATTGAATCATTGATGACCCTAAACCTGGTGGATGACATGACGGAAACACGAGGAAGTGGTAATAGAGAGTGCGTAGCTCAAGGTGGAGCCAACATCTTAAATGGACTATTTGGTGGCATGGGTGGATGCGCCATGATAGGTCAGTCCATAATCAACGTAGACTCGGGTGGACGAGGAAGACTTTCCGGACTTGTCGCCGCTCTAGCGCTTTTATGTTTCATTCTCTTTGGAGCACCGCTAATTGAGCAGATTCCAATTGCTGCGCTAGTCGGTGTAATGTTCATGGTGGTGATAGGCACATTTGCCTGGAGTAGTTTCCGGGTAATTAATAAAATCCCCAAATCAGATGCCATCGTACTCATCACCGTTTCTGCGATTACGGTATGGCAAGATCTTGCGATAGCCGTAATTGCCGGAGTAATCATCTCAGCCCTCGTTTTTGCCTGGAAGAATGCGACGATGATTCGGGCCAGAAAGCATATGAAAGAAGACGGAACCAAAGTATATGAAATCTGGGGTCCACTATTCTTTGGGTCTACACAGGCCTTTAACACCAAGTTTGACCCAAAAACAGACCCACAAACTGTAGAAATTGATTTTATCGAATCACGCGTTAGCGACCATTCGGGTGTAGAAGCGCTTAGCGGAATTGTAAAGAAATATGTCGATCTGGGCAAATCGATCAAGCTCACTCACCTAAGCCCTGAGTGTAAAAACTTATTGACCAAGCTAGATCCAGCATTTGGCAAGGTTATTGAAACCAGCATAGATGATCCTCGATACCACGTGGTGACTGATTTATTGGATAAGGAGGTGTAGAGGATTTTTATCGCCATATTAAAGGGTAGTCTATTCAGGCTACCCTTTTTTTTGTTTATACAACTCACTGATTATCTGGTATTTAAAAAATACATCAAGTTATTTTCTCCTACAGTGAAACCTTTACATGTACCTACAGTTAATATACTCATTACATTTATAT
>JAMWZA010000183.1 GCA_024305105.1 Marinoscillum sp. | reverse complement strand
CCACACGATCCCTGATACGGTTATGCGGTATAGCGGGCTCGACTTGCGCGAACCGGACAACCTGGAGCAAAAAATAGAAGACTCGCTAATCAACCGATTTAAAAATAGATTGGTTAAAACTGACGACACCTACACCTCCTGGTTAAATCCCAAGCTCTATACAAGTATTTCCTATAAAACACCAGCTGGCGGTGACGTAGTTGGCTCATTGGGTACAAGATACATCAAAGGCAGGTTGAACTATTTGGTAGGTGTGGGTTATCGTCAGCCTATTGGTAAGTTTTTTGTTGGATCGGCCAATGTAACCCGTTTACCCCAGCAATTCATAAATGTGGGAGCAGCTCTTGCCGTTAAAGGAGGTCCAGCTCAGCTGTATCTTGCAGTGGATCACATCTGGAACTTCGATCTCACCAAGGCTAAAGCGTTGGACTTTAGAGTAGGCATGAACTTCATTATTGGAAAACGAAACAAAGACAAATCCGAGTCTCCATTTGGTGCCAAAGGAACTACCAAGCAGCCGACTCGCAGAGCAGGTACCAATCGGTTTCTGGGTCGTAAGGTTAAAGTAAAAGGCCAGGAAGGCATATACACTATTATTAACAAGCAGGACCGGAGAAAGAAAAAGGACTATACCAACCCGGGAAAAGACATACCAACTGAAAACGAAAATTTCGTAGGTGAGGTGCAAAGTGAAGCTATCCCTACAAGTAAGAAGAAAATTTTCGGAGGCCAAAGTGACCCTATCCCTTCTGGAGGCAAAAAGGTTCGGATAGGCAAGAGTGATCCTATCCCATCCGGAGATAAAAAAATTCGTGGCGGCAAAAGTGATCCCATTCCATCCGGTAAGGGTAAAGTGAAGACCAAACGAAGTGCTCCTATCCCAAAGGATAAGAAGAAACGCCGTAAAAATAACTAGGAAAAAAGATCCTGAAAGGCATCCGAAAGACGGGTAAACGCTTTCACTTTGATGTCAAACTTGGCTAAGTCCACACCCTTAATGTTGTGTTTGGAAACATAGATTTCTGAAAATCCAAGTCGAGCAGCTTCGGTGATTCTTGATTCAATACGGTTAACTGCTCGAATTTCTCCTCCCAATCCTACTTCAGCAGAAAAACACACCGAACTAGGGATAGCCACATCGTCGAAAGAAGAATATATACTAGCACAAATGGATAGGTCTAATGCCGGATCATTCACCTTGATACCACCAGCAAGATTCAAAAAGATATCTTGTGCACTCAACCTAACGCCGAGACGTTTCTCCAAAACAGCCAGCAACATGTTCAGGCGCTTGGCGTCAAAGCCCGTTGTACTTCGCTGAGGATTGCCATAGGTAGCTGGACTTACCAGGGATTGTACCTCTATCAATAAAGGTCGGTTACCTTCCAGAGTAGCGCCAATACCAACGCCACTTAAAAAGCCGTCTCTGGGAGAGATCAATACTTCGGAAGGATTAGTCACTTCTCTAAGTCCAGATTCACGCATTTCATAGATGCCAATCTCAGAAGTGGACCCAAAGCGATTTTTGGAAGTTCTTAATATGCGGTAAGAGAGATGTCTGTCTCCTTCAAACTGAAGCACCGTGTCCACCATATGTTCCAATACCTTGGGACCAGCAATAGCCCCTTCTTTATTTACATGACCAATGAGAAAAACGGGCACACCTGTCTGCTTCGCATATTTCATCAGCTTGCCTGTACACTCACGTACTTGAGAGATGGACCCAACAGATGCTTCGATGTTATCAGTATAGAGCGTTTGGATGGAATCAACTACCAACACATCTGGCTTGAGTTGGGCAGCATGTGTTAAAATATCTGATAGTGATGTCTCGGCTATCAAAAAACAATTTTCCGCATCGATACCAATGCGTTCTGCACGCATCCGAATCTGTTCCAGACTTTCCTCACCCGAAGCATACAGCGTTTTGACCGACTTCATGCGAATGGCCATTTGCAGCATCAGAGTGGACTTGCCAATGCCCGGCTCCCCACCAATCAAGACCAAAGATCCAGGCACGATTCCTCCACCTAGTGTTCGGTCTAGTTCTCCACTATTGGTTTTGATCCTCCGTTGGTCATCGAAGGTTAACTCCTGAATTCTTGTAGGTTTGTTTCGAACTTTGGTTTCATCCTGCCAGACTTCTTTTTCCAGTGTACCGGTTGACTTAGATACTACCTCTTCTACATAGGTATTCCACTCCCCGCAAGCAGGGCATTTCCCAACCCATTTAGGAGAATTTGCTCCACAGTTCTGACAGAAATAAGCTGTTTTCGTCTTGGCCAATGCTTAATTTAGTTTAGTGATCAACATCCTGTTAACCTTCTAATTGCAGATTTAGCAACTAATTTATCTTCACTTGCATATGAGGATAAATACAAGGATAGTTCGGTAACATTATAGTGATTGGACGTATCAAGGATCAAATCAAGGAATCCATCATTATCCAGATCTCCAGCCCAGAGTAATTGGACCATTGTATCATCAAATGCTTCCACTTCTGTTAGTAATTGACGTTTGCCTTCAAATTCTAAATACAACTCGTAATTTCTGGGATTTAAACTGGGTTTTGATTGATCGCTAGCTGCAAGTAAAAAGTATCTACGATCGTTTAAATAGAACTTTAAGGTATCTTCTGGGTAAATCTTCGGTCTATTTGTTGGAATGTTTACTACGTTCTTGTCTGCCAAGTCAAGTCCTGAGAACAGAAATAAACAGGTGTCTTCTGAGGATATGACAGGCAATAATGCAGTGCTATCCCCTTTTTCATCTAGCAACGGGTCCCTAACTTTCTTAAACTTTACATCTGTCAACAATGCATAATTGACTGCTCCGTTAGCAAATAACCCAATCCAATCAGCAATTAAATCGTCATCGGAAAGCTCATTACCGTGAACTCTAAATACTGGTAAAATTTTACCTGAAGGTGCACTTTCCACTGCCTGTTTACTATTCATTGAATTAGCTACCTGTAACCTATATGTTAGTTCCTCGTTATTGCTTTTTAGAAACTCATATGATTTCTTGAGTTCGGCCAACTCAGCTTCTAATTTCTGCACGTCGCTTTTCAAAGCATTTATTTCACTCTGTCTCTGCTCCAGAGAATCATCATTGCAGCTTGTATAAAAGCATAAAGCAACGAAGATCAATGCTATATTTTTATAAGCCATTTAAATGAATTAACAAATCTGCACATAGCTCCCCAACCACATGATGTTATCTGCATATGGTTTGATGGTGTTTTGAATTTTAGCGTCATGAAAATGCCCTTCAAACTCTACGAAAAAGACATACTTAAAGGTAGTCCCCTTCTTCGCTGGTCTGCTCTCTACCTTACAGAGGTTAATTCCGGCATTTTGGAAGTTCTGTAAAAACCTGACTAACCCTCCCGGTTCATCAGGAAGCTGCGCTATTACGGAAGTCTTATCCTGCCCGCTCATCTGGTTCACAAAATTCTGGCTGATAATCAAAAAGCGTGTCTGGTTGTCTGCAGAGTCCTGAATGTTTTGATAAAGTATGGGTAGACCGTACTGTCTGGCAGCAATTGGAGCACAAATCGCAGCGGCACCTTCTTCCTCACCAGCCATCTGGCACGCCCTACTAGTAGAACTCACAGGAACCAGCTTTACGGGATGCTTGAAATAGTCATTTAAGAAGTTCTTACACTGTCTAAAAGCAATATCTCGTGAATAAACCACTTTCACATTTTCCAGATTATCTTCTTTACTGGCAAAGGCAAAGTGAATCGGCAATACCACTTCAGCAGCAATTGTCAGTTTATGTTGAGCCAGTAAATCGATGGTTTCCTGAACAGTTCCTTCCTGATTATTCTCAATTGGCACCACACCAAATCTGGCTCGGGAAGTCTTAACCGCTTCGAAAACGGATGGAATCGTATCCAGAGGAATGTAATCGCTCATCGCTCCATAGCGACTCTCCGCTGCCTGATGGGTAAAACTTCCTTCGGGCCCCAAATATGCCACACGTTCTGGCAGTTCGTAATTTCGGCTTACGGCAAAAATCTCAAAAAAGATCGCCTCAATAGCACCTCTGCTCAAGATGCCATTGCTATTGGCCTCTAGCCGATCTACTATTGCCTTCTCCCTTTCAGGTCGGTAAATCGCACTTTTATCATTTCGCTTTAGCGCGCCCACTTCTTTCACGATCTCCATGCGACTATTGAGGAGTTTGATCAACTCATCGTCTATTTCATCGATCCTTTTTCTTAAATCATCTAACATCACGATATCCAAAAAATTGAAAAGCTAAAATAACCTATTGCAATAAGAATAACGAGCAAAATTCAGATTGGTAAAGTGAGGGTGTTCCACTAATTTTGGCGCTCAATTACTAAACCACCTACATGCTCTAACCCCAGCAGTAAAACTACTTAGCACATGAAACGAGACGAAAAGCTATTTGCCTTAATCGACGCAGAAAAGAAAAGACAAATCGAGGGTATCGAATTGATCGCATCCGAAAACTTTACCTCCCCGCAGGTAATGGAAGCGGCCGGTAGTGTATTGACCAACAAATACGCTGAAGGGCTCCCGGGTAAAAGGTATTATGGTGGTTGCGAAGTAGTGGATGAAGTAGAATCACTTGCGATTGAGCGAGTAAAAGAATTATTTGGTGCTAGCTGGGCCAATGTGCAACCGCACTCTGGTGCACAAGCGAATGCAGCAGTATTTCTCGCATGTTTGAAGCCTGGCGACAGTATCCTTGGATTTGATCTTTCTCATGGCGGACACTTGTCACACGGGTCTCCAGTAAACCTTTCTGGAAAATATTACGATGCCCACTTCTACGGCGTAGAAAAAGAGACCGGATTGATCAACATGGACACGGTAGAAGAAACGGCTAAAAAAGTTCAGCCGAAAATGATCATCTGTGGTGCCTCGGCGTACTCAAGAGATTGGGATTACGAACGATTCCGAACCATTGCAGATGAAGTTGGAGCAGTACTACTGGCCGATATTTCCCATCCATCTGGTTTGATTGCAAGAGGTTTACTCAAAGACCCGCTAGATCACTGCCATATCGTGACAACCACTACGCACAAGACGCTAAGAGGTCCGAGAGGTGGTTTGATCATGGTCAGAGAAGACAATGAAAACCCATTTGGAATCACTACAGCCAAAGGAACTGTTCGGAAAATGAGTTCCATTCTGGATTCAGGCGTATTCCCGGGAACACAAGGTGGACCATTGGAACATATCATTGCAGCCAAAGCCGTGGCTTTTGGTGAAGCACTATCCGATGAATACATGGAGTATGTCCTTCAGGTTCAGAAAAACGCTAAAGTTATGGCCGAGTCATTTATCGGTAAAGGCTATGACCTGATCTCCGGTGGAACTGACAATCACTTAATGTTGCTTGACCTCCGTAGCAAAGGGATTACCGGTAAGGATGCTGAGCAAGCACTGGTTAGTGCGGATATTACCGTTAATAAAAACATGGTTCCATTCGATGATAAGTCACCGTTTATCACCTCTGGAATAAGAGTAGGTACTGCAGCGATCACTACCCGTGGTATGAAAGAAGCCGACATGGAAAAAACCGTGGAGTTTATCGATGCAGTAATTACCAACCATGAAAACGAAGCGAAACTGAAGGAAGTAAAATCTGCCATTAATGAGTGGATGAAAAACTTCCCTTTATATCAATAAAATAACATGCCGCTAGATCAGATAGAGGATGAGGTAGAGATGAGCTTTCTGGATCACCTGGAAGAGCTCCGATGGCATTTGGTGAGATCACTTGCGGCAATCATGATATTTGCCGTAGCGGCCTTCCTGGCAAAGACGTTGGTGTTTCACACCATTTTATTAGGCCCCAGCCGAGTAGATTTCTGGACCTATGAAATGCTGTGCCGTCTATCTGATATTCTGCAATCCAAGGCACTCTGTATTGATGAACTTCCTTTCATTATCCAAAGTCGGAAAATGACAGGACAGTTTTCCATGCACGTCACTTCCTCTTTTGTCATCGGGATCATCTGTGCATTTCCCTATGCCTTCTGGGAAGTATGGCGCTTTATCAAACCTGGTCTCTACCCAACAGAGCGAAAGGCGGCACGTGGTGCTACCTTTTTTGTGAGTTTATTGTTTTTGATGGGTGTCTCGTTTGGGTACTTCATTGTCACACCTATCTCGATCAATTTCCTTTCCAACTATCAGCTTGATCCAACCATCCTCAATGAGTTTGATATTATTTCTTATATTTCTACTGTCATTACTTTAGTGTTGGCTTGTGGGATTTTATTTCAGCTTCCGATTGTTGTATACTTTCTGACCAGGGCCGGACTGATCACTCCACAGATTTTACGATCTTATAGGCGTCATGCTATCATCGTCATATTGATATTGGGAGCGATGCTTACACCTCCTGATCCTTTTAGTCAGATATTAATCGCCATACCATTACTGGGACTATACCAGGTAAGTATATTTATTTCGGCTCGCGTCTTAAGAAAAGAAGCCACCACTGAACTACAAAGAACTGATGAGTAAGAAAATAGCCATAGGCGGAGATCACGCTGGATATCAGCACAAGGAAAAAATGGTCAAATTTCTCGAATCCAAAGGATACGAGGTGAAGGATTTTGGTCCTTATTCAGCAGATTCGGCTGACTATCCCGATTTTGTACATCCAGTATGTGATTCAATAGAGGCTGGAAATCATGATTTTGGGGTATTGATCTGTGGATCAGGTCAGGGTGTGAACATCACAGCAAACAAACACCAGCAGATCAGAGCAGCACTATGCTGGGACACAGACCTGGCTGCAGTAACAAGACAACACAATAACTCTAATGTGGTAAGTCTTGCAGCCCGATGGACGGCTTATGAATTGGCAGAATCAATCGTTGAGACATTTCTGACTACAGAATTTGAGGGTGGCAGGCATCAACGTCGCGTGGATAAAATTAGTTGCTGATCAATTTGTATTGATTTGGTGCTACTTGCTCGTATCGCTTACCAAAATCCGGGAAACGTAAAAAGAGCTTCGGAGCCACATCCAATTCATCTACAATCAGGTCTGGCTCTGATTGTACAATTCCTTTATACAATCCTGAAACACCATCAAAATAGTCGAGTTGTTCGATTTTTCGCTGGCTGACAAATGGATCAAGAAACGGTCCATCAATTATCCGATCTGAATAATCAGAAATTTCCATGCCAATGCCCATTAGCGAAGTGCCTTGCTCAGGTGAGGGTTCTTTATCCTGAACAGTAATTCTCTTTAATTCATCAGAACCCAACCAGAAGTAGGGATAAATGACAAGGGCAAGAATCAGTGTGTTGGGTAATAAAAGCTTCCAGACCCGTCGTTTCAATCCAAGAAAAAAGTACACTATGAAGAAACTGATCGATGGAATAAAAAACACCAGATCGGCTGTCATCAGCTCGTTATTGATGAATAATACTGTAAAAGCTGCAAGAATAAATAACAACATCACCTGCTGCATTTTCTGTTGGAAATTGGTGACGCGCTGCGTTAGAATCACCGACACACCAAACAACATAGTTAGTATAAGGATTGCGGATACTTTGGTGAGCTCTGCAAAGTCAAGATACCATGTTTTGTCTTTTAGAAAAGGCGTCATGAAATAGTCATACAAGAAATCTCCATTGGCATCAAACCAATAGTAGTATGCCCAAATCACTAAAAGAATTACTGTAGCACCGTATATGAAAAGTAAAATCCTGCGTAACACTGCAGATGAAAACAAAATTAGGCTAAGTAAGAATATCAAGAAGTAGATGGCTGCCGGCAAATAACACATAAATGCTAGCCCGAGATAAAGGCCACTGTAAAGAAAAAGCTCGTCGGTCACCACATTGTCAATGCGCCGAAAGACATGATTGAGTGCCATTAATATAAATGTGACAGAAATAAGCTGTGGACTAAGTGCAAAAAAGTCCATTGTAGCCGACATACAGATGACGTAGAGAAATGCCGGTAAATAATTGTTCTCAGAATAAGCCTTGTTCCGAATCAATAAGCCATTGAACATCCCTGCCTGAACGGTGATCAGCATTGTACTGAAAATTACATGAACCCATCTGCTCCTCCCAAAAACAATATCGAGCCACTTATAAAAAAAAACAGCAACAGGCCCAGTATAATCATACAAATCACGGTACATGGTGAAACCATCTCCAAGTCGCTGACCCACAAGCAACCATTTTAGCTCTGGTACAGAAAAGGGGATACCCATAAATATCCAAACCAGTCTGATGAGCACCAGGGTAAGAAAAACAAATAGAATCCTGTACGGATCGTTTATTCTGAAAAACTGTAGCAAGTGGAGTCGTTTTCTGGTCTTTTGTGTTTCGAAATTAACAAATTAAATTGACGGTGAGTGAGGCAAAAACCGTGATATTTGCAGCATCATGACACAAAGCAAGAGACAAGTAAAGTTCGGTAGACAAATTCAGAAGGATTTGGGTCAGATATTCCAGAAGGACCCTCGCCATTATTTTGGCAATAGTCTGGTGACGATAACGGGTGTGGAGATGTCTCCAGATTTAGGTCTGGCAAAAGTTTACCTAAGTGTTTTCCCTATCAAAGACACAGAAGATGTGTTTTTTAACATTAATGAGAAAAAGAGCGAGGTACGTAAACACCTGGGCAGGTTGATTGGAAAACAAGTAAGAATAGTGCCAGAAATCGCTTTCATTCACGATGACACGGAGGAGAAAGCTTCAAAGATGGATCAGCTCATTGACAATCTTAACATCCCACCTGCCGAGGATAACGACGAAGAGGAGTGAATCTATCATACTTTATAGCCAAGCGTTACTTTCTTTCTAAAAAGAAAAAGAGTTTTATCAATGTGATCTCCATCATCTCTATGCTGGTAGTGGCCATTGGTACCATGGCACTGGTTATAGTCCTTTCAGTTTTCAATGGAATGGAAGATCTGCTGAGAGGCTTGTATGGAAATGTCGATTCCAACCTGGTGATCAAGCCGGCTAAAGGTAAAAGCTTTGAATATACCGATGAGCTCCAAAGCACCATTTCAGAGCTCGAAGAGGTTACTTACATCACGGATGTCATCGAAGACAATGCATTGATTAAATACAATAATGCTCAGCGTGTGGCCACAGTAAAAGGTGTTTCACAAAACTTCATCGAAGAAGGTCGCCTGGACAATTACCTGGTCTTTGGAGACTTGAAATTGAAAGAAGGCAATATTAATTACGCCATCGTTGGGCGTGGGGTTCAATACGATTTATCCATCAATCCCAAGAATGATTTTCATACCATTCAGATGTACTTTCCTGATCAGATAAAGCCCGGAATGCTCAACCCTGACAGGATGTATCGGCTAAAAAACATTATGCCTGGAGGGGTTTTTGCCATCGAAAAATCGTATGATGAGAACCTCATTTATGTTCCAGTCAACTTTGCGGAACAGTTATTTAATAAAAAAGGAAAAAGAAGCTCTCTGGAGGTTCAATTACGTCCAGATGTCAATGTGATTGATGCCAAAAATCTATTGCAGAGGATGCTAGGTGAAAACTTCCAGGTAATGACCAATGATGAGGTCCATGGAGGATTATATAAAGTACTCTCCTACGAGAAGTTCTTTGTTTTCCTCACATTCTCAGTGATTATTGCCATAGCCTCCATCAACATTTTCTTTTCATTGAACATGCTTGCCATCGATAAGAAGAAGGATGTGGCCATTTTAACCGCACAAGGTGCTTCGCGCAAACTCATTCGAAACGTCTTCTTGTATGAGGGCTGTATCGTTGCTTTCACTGGTGCCTTTACCGGACTTTTTTTAGGTCTGCTTATTGTACTGGTCCAACAAGAATTTGGTCTGGTGACCATGGGTATGCAAACGGCGATTATGGATGCTTATCCTGTTAAAATTGAATGGATGGATATCTTCTTCACCATTCTTTGTATCATTCTCGTCACTTT
>JAMWZA010000182.1 GCA_024305105.1 Marinoscillum sp. | reverse complement strand
GATCAAATAGCGTGCGTCCACAAGACGGACATGAGATATATTCCGTTTTGGTTATGCGGGTTCTAGCTGCTTGTAAAACTCCGAAAAGGATGCCATTGTAAAATTTAGCTTTCGCCAAATAGTCATTGTGTCCGGCATTGATACTACCCATATCCAACATCACCCCATCACCAAAGCCGTCGATTAACAGACCACCCATATCGGTTGCAGGATACATCATCATGGCATCATCGCCTAAGTCATCATATGCTCGTTGGATGATTACCGGAATCGAAACCTCGTGATTCATCAGGTGAATAAACGCTCGTCTTAAATCCGCCATGGCATGTGGATTGGACGTTGATAAAAGCAACACGAATCGATTGTCAGCCTTCAACTTACGGAGTAGTACCTCGCTTAACTCCTCTGTATTCACTGACAAGAAGTTTAACTTTTCATGAAGTTGGTTATCTAATTGATTTACAGAAAGTAATGGGTACTTATTTTGCCGATCATCAAGCGCCTTCCAGCTACTATAATCCAGAATTTCGCGTAGGCCATTCGGCAACATAAAGTCTATCGGCTGGCTGCCTGAGTAGATGTAATCACACCCAAGATCGTTCATCGTCCATTTGTCAAGTTCGGGCAAATAGAAATGACCAACTGCTTTCAAGTCTTTAATAGAAACTTCCTTCAAATGAGAAAAATCAGCAATGACTCTGGGCACATTTTCACCACCAAAATTAGAGACTTCCATGGTGTCTCGTTTCTGGTACTCGTATGGGTTGAATCTGGAAAAATCCATTGCTTCTACTGGAGCATGACCACTCCGGTTGTTTAAGCGATCAACGAGTATTCGTCCTACTGGTGCTTCCACCTCTGGCTCTTCTGTGAGCGATACACGCACAGTGTCACCGAGACCATCTTCCAATAAAGTTCCAATCCCTACAGCACTTTTAATTCGTCCGTCTTCTGCCTCACCTGCTTCGGTAACTCCCAGGTGTAATGGATAAGGTTTCAAACCCTCTTCATCCAGCATCTTCACTAACAAGCGATAGGCTTGAACCATGACCTGTGGGTTCGAAGATTTCATCGAAATCACGATATCGTAAAACTCCAGGTCCTCACAAATACGTATAAACTCCAGAGCGGATTCCACCATTCCCAATGGCGTGTCTCCATAGCGGCTCATTATCCGGTCCGAAAGCGATCCGTGATTTGTTCCGATACGCATCGCCGTACCATGTTCTTTACACAGCTTTACTAATGGAGTGAATTTATCACGAATTCGATTTAGCTCCGCCTGGTAGGATTCATCAGTATATTCGATTTCCTCAAAGCGCTTTTTATCCGCATAGTTCCCAGGGTTGACCCGAACCTTCTCCACGATCTTTGCGGCGAGTTCCGCAGCATTTGGGGTAAAGTGAATGTCTGCGACTAGCGGCACCTCACATCCTCGTGCTCTCAGGCCCTCCTTTATATTTCTTAAATTCTCTGCTTCCTTGATACTTGGTGCTGTGATTCGAACGTATTCACAGCCACTTTCAACCATCCTGATAGTTTGATCTATCGACCCTTCAGTGTCCATCGTATCAACAGTAGTCATGGATTGCACACGAATGGGCTGCTTACCTCCCATTGGTACATTCCCGATTGACACCTCAAGAGTCTCACGCCTTTGGTAAGCGGTCAAACTCGCACAGAAATCAACTTCTTTTTTTTCGAGACTCTCCTCAGAGTTCATATGTTTTTGGATTTATCTACGTAAACACAAATTAAGCATAAAAGTTGCCGTCAGTCATTGAAACTATGTGCGAATTACAGATCTCCCAGCTGTGGTCGTATGACTAAATCTTCCACGACCGTTCGGTCACTTAGTGTATAAGTGGTAAACACCATTTCTGCCACATCTTCAGGTTTCATGAAACGTTCTGGAGGGATGTCCACTCCCTCCCAGCTGGCCGTCAAAGTAGCTCCGGGCATAACCGAGGTTACACGAATACCATATTCTTTTAACTCTTCCCTGAGAACCTTGCTCATCCCGTACATCGCAAACTTGGAAATGCAGTAAGACCCGCCATTGCTATAAGCGACCATACTAGCCGTAGAACACATATTAAAGATGTGGCCGGCTTTCTTCTTTTTCATATCAGGAATTAGTCCACGACTCACCCGATAGGCACTGTAGAGATTGGTCTCGATCTGGCTTTCCAAAACACCATCCTCCTCTTCATGAATCGTGCCGGGAACAAACTTACCCGTATTGTTTACAAGAACTTCAACCGGCTTGCCCGTAAGACGAACAAACTCAATAAAGCTCTTCACATCCTCCTTGCTGGAAAGGTCAGCGACATTGACCATGACTTTATTGCCATGCTTTTCTTCAACAGACTTTTTTAAGTCATCCAGGTCATCTTCATTTCTGGCACATGTAGCCACTGTAAAGCCTTCCGCCGAAAATTTCTCGACGATGGATCGTCCGATTCCCTTGGTTCCACCCGTAACAACTATGAGTTTTTCTTGATTATTAGCCATGATGATATATCTAACATTTGAGAATATTGTTGGAAATACTTCAAACAAATATTCATTTTAATTCTTTAACCTCTTTGAATACTTCGGTTTGACCCAAACCTTGAACTTCAAGGTTTGCCCAAAGGGCTGACGATAAATGTCAGGATCAAACCTGACAAATAATCATCGAAATGATTATTTCGTCAATCATGAAATGGAATAACTAATTAGAAATTATAATATTCCCTTTCATGATCAAGGGTTTGATATGTTCTTATTAATTTCGACAAAGCTAACATTTCTGAAGCAAGCGAATACTGAATGAAGTCACTCGGAAAATTTTTGATTTTTACCGGACAGATGTTTGTCCGAAGGGAAAGCTTCAAAACTTACCTGTCTCTGGTTCTCGACGAATGTATTAAGGTTGGGTTCAACTCACTATTCATTGTGACCATTGTATCCGTTTTCATGGGTGCCGTTGTAACCGTACAAACGGCCTATAACCTGGTAAGTCCTTTTATTCCTGATTATGTTATTTCGCTCGTTGTTCGCGACATGACTGTATTGGAACTGTCCCCGACCATTATTGCGATTGTGTACGCAGGTAAGGTAGGATCAAACATCGCTGGCGAACTGGGGACGATGCGGATTACTGAGCAGATTGATGCTCTTGAGGTGATGGGTATTAACTCCACATCTTATCTCGTTCTGCCTAAAATAATCGCATCCCTTTTGATGTACCCAATGCTGGTAATTATGTCTGGCTTCCTTTGTATCTATGGTGGATACCTCACGAGTCTTGCTACAGGCATTATTTCAGGACATGATTACATCTATGGTATTCGGTACGAATTCATTGAGTTTAACATTGCTTTCGCGTTGATCAAGGCATTTGTTTTTGCGCTGCTGGTAGCATCCATATCTGCATATAAAGGCTATTTCACTACAGGCGGAGCTTTAGAAGTTGGGAAATCTTCCACAGCGGCTGTCACCAACAGCTGTATTGCTATTCTTTTGGCCGATTATTTACTTGCTCAACTACTTCTGGCATGATTGAGATCATAGACGTTAAAAAATCCTTCAAAGAGAAAGATGTACTCAATGGAATCAGCGGAACGTTTGATGCCGGGAAGTGTAATCTGATCATTGGATCCAGTGGTACTGGCAAATCGGTACTTCTAAAATGCATTGTGGGGCTTATAAAACCCGACTCGGGTCAAATTCTTTTTGACAATCGTGACTTCACTTCTGGGGACAAGGAATCTCAAACCGAAATCAGGAGAGAAATAGGCATGCTCTTTCAAGGCTCTGCCCTGTTTGATAGTAAGAATGTAGAACAAAATATAATGTTTCCTCTTGACGTGCTCACGAACATGTCCAAGGAGGAAAAAATTGAGCGCGTTAACTTCTGTCTGGATCGAGTGGGACTCGCCAATGTCAATGACAAAATGCCTTCGGAAATATCGGGAGGGATGAAAAAGCGAGTCGGCATTGCTCGTGCGATCGTTAATAAACCCAATTACCTTTTTTGTGATGAACCGAACTCTGGTTTGGATCCACAAACGAGTATGGTGATTGATGAGCTCATCAATGAAATCACCAAAGAATACGGCATTACCACAGTGGTTGTAACCCATGACATGAACTCAGTGATCGAGATTGGAGAGAAAGTCATGTACCTCTACAAAGGGCATAAGCTATGGGAAGGATCAAACGAAGACATCACGAACTCTGGCGTGAAGGAACTTGACGACTTTGTTTTTGCGAATCGCATGATGAAGAAGTTCCGTTAAGCTATTTCCAAAAAATCTACTACTTTCATAGCATGATTGACCTGATCAACTCTTCGTGGTATGAAATAATGGTGCTCAGCTGCGCTGTTCAGGGAGTATTTTTAGTCGGTTTGCTTTTGCTGAATAAGTATCCTTCCAGTTCTTCATTGAGCTTTGTGGTCATTAGCTCAGTTATCTTATTGAGCATTTCACTTCTAGATTCTCCATTAAAAGAAGCCCTTCTTCTAAACACACTTCTACTCCTATTCATAGCCTTGTGGCGCTATGTAAAGACTTTTTTCTCACAGAAAACCAGAGTATCCATTCTTCCTTTCTTATTCCTGGCCATTACTATACCACTTACTATTAGTGAAGGGGTTATTTCAGAAATTACTAAGCTTGGATTGATACCAGCCTTAATCCTAATGGCTCTGATACTAATAAGAAAAGTACTTTCTGAAGAAGGTGCTTCCAGAGGTATTCGCTGGTTCGGCAACCCAGGAGCGCGATTGATTTGGGTACGTAATTTCATTGCATATCATGCGCTTTTCGGACTTTTAGCCTTTCCATCTTCCATTGAACTGTTACCAATTGGAGTGTTGCCCTTTTTGGTATTGATACAGATCTATTTCATTTTTATTCAACTGGCGAGAGAGTCTAGTTTTCTATCTCCACTCCCAGCGGGAAATAAGTACCAAAAATCAACATTAACTCCAGCGCAAAAAGCGCATATCCTTAAACGGCTTGAGGTCCTTATAACAGAGGAGAAGTTTTTTTTAAATAGCGAGGTATCCCTATCCTCCCTGGCAAACGCTCTCAAGACAACTACTCATCACCTATCGCAAGTCTTAAATGAGTCGCGCAGACAGAGTTTTCAGGACCTGATCACTCAACTCCGCATACGGGAAGCCAAAAGATTGCTAAAGGATGATCAACATCAAAACACCAAAATAGAATCGATTGCTACAATGGTTGGATACAATTCCAAGTCGGCATTTAACACCGCATTTAAGAAGTACACCAACCTTACTCCTCGTGAATTTCGGCTGTCTAAAAACGTTCTGACTTATCGGGATGAACGCCTACCCGATCGGAAAAGACTAGTTACTAATGGATCTGGATTTGATTTGAGTCATGGTTTCATCTCAAAAACTCGAAACATCATGATCTCTAACTTTATCAAAATCTTTTTCCGCCGAGTCGGCCGAAACAAACTCTTCTCTACGATCAATATCATTGGGCTCACGGTTGGGTTTACTTGCAGTATGCTCATTTACTTATTTATCAACGAGCATATTGGGTTTGATCAGGAATTACCGGGGAGTAGTAACACTTACCGCGTGGCCTGGCTCAATGAAAACCCACAAACCCGTGTGCCTCACCCGATGGCTCAAGCCATGAAACAGGATTTTCCTGAGGTGGTGGCTGCCACGTCCCTTTCTCCTATGTATGGTCCTGGTCTTACCAGACAAGCTGTGAGAGTTGAGAATAAAGACGAAAACATTCAATTTGTGGAAAAGGACTTGTTCTATGTCGACTCCACTTTTCTGGATGTATTTCAACTGAAAGTAATTGCCGGTGATGCACAAGCACTTCACAAACCATGGAATGTAGTTATTTCCACTTCTACTGCTCAAAAGTATTTTGGAGATCAAGACCCAATAGGAAAAGAACTGACCATCGATGACATGCCCATACAGGTTGCTGCTGTTGTGGAAGACCTTCCTAAAAAATCTCATTTTCACTTTGCTGGCTTGATCTCTTATGTAACCCTAAAAGCTATTGGCCCTGAGAACCCATGGATGACATGGGAAGATTTTGGTCACTTTAATTATATTCGGTTAAAACCTGAATCTGACCACAGCCAACTTGAGTCTAAAATACCAGAGTGGATTGTAGGGTATTTGCCCTGGAGTCAGTCTGACAAGGAAATGCTCTTATCTCGAGAAATTGAATTCAAATTACAACCAATCAATAAGATCCACTTGCATTCCCATCTCCGGTGGGAGTTAGAAAACAATGCCAACATCTTATACATCTATATCCTTACAGGTGCCTTAGGGTTCATTTTGCTTATCGTCTGCATCAACTATATCAACCTAACCACGGCTAAATCAATTGAGCGAGCAAGAGAGATCGGTGTGCGAAAGACACTTGGAGCTTTGTCATCAGGATTGAGAGTACAGTTTTATTTGGAGTCATTTACCTTCTGCTTCATAGCAGTCTTGCTGGCTTTTGGTCTGGCGGCTTTGCTTCTGCCATTCTTTAACCAGTTGACCAATATTGATTTTCAATTCAGTGACCTCTTTCAATTTAGTTTTCTTGTAAAAACAGGCCTGGCAATCACGATCATTTCTATCCTATCGGGATTGTATCCGGCATTTGTCATGGGTGAGTTCCAGCCTTTGGATGTACTCAAAGGGAAACTAACGACTTCATTTCATGGAAGAAGGGTTAGAAATGGACTAGTCGTATTTCAATTCTTTGTATCCTCCATACTCATCATCGCTTCACTGATAATCCTGAGGCAGTTGGACTTCATGAAAACCAAAGAGTTGGGTTTTGATCAGGAGGCCCTGATCTCCATTAGAATGTACCCCAGTGTAGAAACCGGTGGTATCAATATTGACAAGGTAAGAACGTTGGAAAATGAATTTCGAAATGTCCCTGGGGTTAGAGAAGTTTCGGCCATCTCCAATTTACCAGGTGGCCAGTTCGACCAGCTTTCGGTTTTCTTAACAGACAAACCAGAAGAGCGAATCGATGCCTCCCAGCTGGCGGTAGACCTGAATGGACTAGAGACACTCGGGGTAAAAGTATCAGCAGGAAGAACATTTAACCGGTCTCAGGACAATGACTCAATTAACGATCACTACATCATCAATCAGGTAGCAGCCGATCGATTAAATCTCGAAAACCCAGTGGGTACCTCCTTATCCTGGAGCCAGGGCGGTCGTTCGGGACAAGGCATCATCGTTGGTGTCTCTAATGATTTCCATTACCAGTCATTGCATCAGGAGATACAACCACTGGTCATGTATATGGATCCTTATGACATTAACCATGTGATCGTCAAACTGGATGGCAGACAGTTCCAAAAAACGCTGGCAGGGCTCCATTCGGTTTATTCAGATGAAAACATGTTCGTGCCTTTTGCTTATGATTTTCTGGACGAGCAGTTGGCGGAGCTCTACAAGGATGAAATCCGCACCCTCGACATTTTCATCATCTTCACGTCCATTGCGTTGATATTGGCCTGTATAGGGCTTATTGGTTTGGCTATAGCCATGTTAAACCAAAGCACTAAAGAAATCGGTATTCGAAAAATCATGGGCGCCAGACCATGGGACATCTTCACCATGATTTTGTGGCAGTTCCTCAAGCTCATTGGTATTGCGCTGCTCTTTGGGCTTCCAATCGGTTATCTGATTATGCAGACCTGGATTAGCGAGTTTTCTTATCAGGCGAGCATTGGTGCTTTGCCATTCATTGTATCGGCGGTGGTAGTCAGTGTCATAGCCATGATGAGCGTCAGTGTCATCATTATCCGGATAGCCAATACCAACCCGGCGGATACCTTGAGGTACGAGTGAGTGAGCCCAGGCTCTATATTTAAGACTTTAAGGAGCTTCTTGCCGGTGTGCAGGAAGCTCTTGTTTTTAGTGGGGTTTGGGGTAATTTCGGATTATAAATACACCTCCTCCATAAATATTAATATGTATATGGTCAGGATGTACTAAAATAACATGACCAAAGGTCATGAGATTAGTATGTTGACCTAATTAGCTCCATGATACAATCCATCATCACCTTAGTATTCAGCATTTCAGTTTTGCTGTATCTGTTTAAAGCGAACGGAGCAACTGCCGAACGTCTAAATTCAAATGAACTTGAGAATCAATTCAGGAATTTCCATCTAAAGCTTCTTTTCGGATTCTTTCTGCTATTGCCAACTAACATAGTTGCCCTAACCTATCTGCTAACCCAACTTTCCAACATCGGTTTCAACTCCGAACCACTGCCAGAGTTTATTATCAAACCCAACATGGGAACCTGGATGGTATTATCGATGATACTAGCACTTGCAACATCGACAGTCTTGGTTTTTATCATCGTTCGCACAATCAAAAAGGAGCAAACCTCACAATATTGGGCATACTACAATTCGAAGTACGGATTCAACGCATTCGGATTATTAAAGTACCTCTCAATCGTAATTGTGATTGCAGCAACGTGTTTGATAATATCTCAACAAAATTCATACGTCAAATTCTACGAAGACTCGGTTGCCATTAATAAGTCACTGGAATTTCAGGAACGAACTTATGATTATTCAGATATTGTCGGAATTACCCATTATCTCAAAACTACCGCTCCGAATGGGAACATAGTTAACAAACCACACTACAGCATAGAGTTCAGAGATGGGTTCACTTGGAGAACGAATGACGACTTGCGAACCCCGAACATCAACGATCCCAAAATCTTCTACTGGCTTCTCGAACGAACTGAATTGAGACTAAATGAAGTGGAAATCAATGAAAAATAGGCATAATTGAGTAGGCGGCCGATGAGCGATTAAGCCCACCGGTGCACCTACTGACGCTTCGGTGAGCATTAAAAATCTCACATCTCAGATTTTGGCCGAAGCGTCAGTACCACCCCCGATAGCGATCAGGGCACGGTTCTCGGACTGGAATTCTCAAGCACTAATCTAAAGGGCGTCCCCGTTCATTGAATTTCGGGAAGCGATTTACGATAATAGGAAAGCATCGACTCATGTCCTCTCCTTCTTAGTCTGGATAATGTAATAGCAGTTCTCAGCACAGGACTTTGAGCTACTTCCGGGGGCGCCCAGCCCATCCGCCCATTCTTGTTCTACTATATGATTAACTTAGGGCGCACTCCTACGAGCCTGGCGTTAGCAATAATTTCAATCGCACAAAAATAGATCTCTTAGCATGTCATATTTCTTCGACTGATGTAACATAACAAGTAGAGAGCGAAAAACATTAAATGAAGAATTCAGACCATCCATCTTTTGAGCAAGTCATTGAAGACAATAAAAATACCATCTACAGAATCTGTAAGGTATACGCAACTTCACCAGTTGAGCCTGAAGATCTTTTTCAAGAGGTGACCATTCATATCTGGAAGGCCTTTTCAAACTTTGATGGAAGGGCAAAAATAAGTACCTGGATTTACCGTATAGCTTTAAATGTATGCATGCGCTATAAAAGCCGGTTGGACAATAGGAATGGTAATCTAATACGACTAGATGCTATCGAATTTCAAGTTCCATCACTTATCCCTGATTTGTCTGTGGAAGAAAAATTCACAGCGCTTTATGATTGCATACGTTTACTAAATGAGCCTGATCAATCCATTGCAATTCTAATTCTGGATGAACTGCCATATAAAGAGATAGCTAACATCACCGGACTGAGTGAAAACCATATCGCTGTAAAAACAAAAAGAATGAAAAAAGTCCTGCTAAATTGTATAAACTCAAAATTAAGCTAATATGAGAAAACGAGGACAAGAATATGACTGGCATGAACTTAAAGATATTTGGACTAACTCATCGCAAACTCGTGATATTCACATTCGAATGACTGAATTATTCGATGAGGTAAAAAGTAAAACCAGTCAATTTGAAAAGGATTCAATTAAAAGCGATATAGCTACTTTGAAAG
>JAMWZA010000181.1 GCA_024305105.1 Marinoscillum sp. | reverse complement strand
TCACAATGAAAGTCATGCAGTTACGTTACCAGAAGCGTTTTTCAGCAGGCCCTAGTTAAGAACTACTTGAGAAAATTTCGTACTTCTCCAATCATCCAGTCAAGATCATCAATCATGATAAAATGTTTCGCTTGATGAGCCATTATTAATTGAAGGTTTGCAGCGTTTTGAAATTGCTCTGTATAAATAGACTTTTGTATTTGTCTAGTTTGAGGATAGTCGGAATCCCAGGCACCTAAAACTAAAACGGGCACATTAATCTGTTTGAGATCGCCCCTCAAATCTTCACGCATCATTTCATTCACCGTGTAAGCCATGGTCTTTCGGTCGGATTTCATCGACCAGTTAAGAACTTTATTATGTTTGGTACTATCCCCTACCATACTTTTGATAGTGAGCAATTGCATACTTCTAAACAAAGAATCAGACATCTGCTCGTACTGTGCTACCATAGGTTCTACGGAGAAAGCCCTGACTTTTTCTTCTGTCATTGTTGAATCGTTGGCGGCTGGTAGAAACGGCAATGCATCAATCACAATGACCTTTTCCAAAAGGTCAGGCGTCATGCCTAATTTCAAAGCCAGCCAACCCCCAATACTGTGACCCATTACAATCGGTTTTCCGTTCAGCTGTTTAATGTATTTGCTGAGATCAGTAAGATAAGTGTCCAAATATGGAGGATCTTGTAAGGGGGCAACTCCTGCATACCCTGCCAAGGTTACGACATGACAGGTAAAATCAGCTTTGAGTGATGAAACAGTTTCTTTCCAAACTTCACCTGAGCAAGCTGCTCCTGGTATGAGTAGCAGATCCGGCCCTGCTCCTGTCACCCGCACGTCAAAAGATGTCGCATTCTGAGCCTCAAGATTGAGTAGGCATAATTGTAAAATCAAACAGCTTGTTATTATACGTTTCATATCAGTTTATTTTATTTTCAGTTCAATTCTTTATAGAACTATTAGGTTTACTCAAGTCCTGTTCTCGAGGCTGATTTTGCTTAGAACCCATCCTGCCAGTAAAAAACCAATTACATAGTCGACCATAAATACCATTGCATAAGAGGTAGGAAAATGGTGCCAGGATGTCTTTGGCAGATCAGCCATGAAACCAATAAGAAGACCCATCACAGCCGATACAATGAGTACATTTTTGGTTGTTTTACTCGCTATTTTGGTAAGCACAACGAACAAAAGCCCCGCACTTACTAAATTGAAAAATAAGCTTTTTATGAAATCAAATGGATTGAAAATGGCTGTGCCCTCTGCCTTGTACACCATTAAAGGAATGCGCGGGCCTTCCATAGACTTTTTAGCGATGTGTGGATCATCCAGGCCTGGATAATGATAAACGCCAGATGTAAGGTCTGAAGACTGTGTCTTAATGCTTTCCATTACATCATTTGGCAATGTTCTCAACTGTTGACCATGAAACGGAAATACCATCCATGAAATGGCGTTCCAACTGAAGAGCGCTATGGCGGCTACAAGTACAGCTAAAGTATTCAAGAGTGTTTTCGATATGACTGTCTTCATCACTAGAAAATGTTTTGTATGCCCCACAGATTGGTTCCGTGTATGAGTACAGATGGGATGATGGATTTATATCGTTGATTCAAGTACCCCCAAAGCAACCCTATGGGCAGAATTCCTAAAGCAGCGATGGTTGCCCCATAGTAATCTCCTGAACTGGCGCCAAAGAAAGGGATGTGCTCTAATGCCCAAATCAAGGAGACAGTAAACCATGCAATTGATTTGCTGTTGATAACGTTTCCAAGACGGGATTGGAATAGATTCCTGGTAATTTCTTCAGGGATAGCAGCTGTCAAAAATCCCAATACGATGAAGCCTTGAATCCCACTTTTTTGAAGTGATGAAGACCATTGTAATTCCTCTGGAAAAGTCAGATAGGAAACCCCTCCTATCAAAATGATCAGTGGAAGGCTCACGAACCAGTACTTGAAATTCCAAAGGCCAATTTCATGAGGCTTGTATCTTTTGATTGCCAGAAAGTAGATGAGTAGGAAAATAGGAAATATAAATAGCAGACGAAGCACCATGGTTACAATCCGTATAGCTGAACTTACTTCTTCCGGACCAACAATTACGAACCAATAAATGGAGAGAGAAATAGCAATAAGCGTCACGATTATGACGATGATCAGTTCATTTTTAGGATGTTTTATTTTCCATTCAGGAAAAACAGGTTTACCCGAAAAGTAAATAAATTCTGACAGCAGAAAGCATAACACCATCACTGATAAGTAGGTAAGTGTTTTATCGAGCCGCTGCTCTGTAAATCCAATAACTATTAGAACGACAGCCAGGATAGCAGAGAGGAAGAATGCTGCTCTATGACGATCAACCAGCTGATATAATGCAATCCGTATTTCATTTTTCATCATTAGTTTTCACAATAATCTGCCGAAATAGTCAAGAAAAAGTTCTGAAAATAAAATCAGAACGAATTTATTTACATCCAATGATCGACTTCTACTGGTTAAAAAGCTTTACCGAAATAATGCAGCTGTTTTTATCAGTGCTGTTTATCATTTATCTGAAGGTGAAATTTGATCGTACCACACCAGTTATCCTTTGGTTGGCTGTATTTTTCTATATAAAACTGGTAACAGACGTATATGGAATTATTAATTATACTTCATGGATTACCGACTTTATAAGTCGTCCTGTTCTTATGACTTACCTGGCGGCAATCGGCCCATCTGAAATTGGGATGATTACCAGCTTATTACTTTTTGTCCGATCTACGGTCGATAATTCCTTCCAGCCAAGGAAAAGTCTTCTGTTTTTTGTTCCTGCCGTGCTCTCTTTTCCCATCATCTGTCTTTTACTTTATCATTTTCCATCCTCATTACCGGTGATGTTTAATGTAATAAAGATCACTTGGATAGCTTCATTGATATATATGATCAGAACTGCCCAAAGCAAACCATTAATCCTGTTACTCATTTCAATGCTTATCTGGAATACACTGTGGCTAGCTGAGGTAAATTTGCATTCTAGCTTAAATATCATAAGCGAAGCAGCTTCATGGGTAATGTTCGTGATCTCCGAGGCAATATTGGCTGTGGGCTTGTCTTATTTTCTATTGCAAATTATTGCTCATCCCCGAATACTTAAGTTTGAAAACCTGAAAAACATCCTCCCTGACAGCCTGAGGGTTGATATAGAAGATAAGTTGAAAGATAAATTCGCAGGTGAGAAATTGTATAAAGACCCAGGCTTATCAGCAGTTTCTCTAGCGGATGCACTTAATATTTCACCTAGTGATCTTACCCTGTACTTAAACCGCGTGTTGAAAAAGAATTTCAACCAATACATTACAGATTACCGGATTGAAGAAAGCAAACGACTTTTCAATGCCCCATCAGCTGCTAAAATGACTATTGAGCAGGTGATGCTCAAATCAGGGTTCAATTCAAAGTCTGTTTTCAATACTGCATTTAAAAAGAAGACCGGCTTAACACCAAGTCAGTTTAGGAAAGTGAAAATCTAAAGTGAAAAAATATTGACCAAATTAGCCGCACACATTCAATATCCCCACTACTCTTCCCTTCTGCCACCCCGATAGCTATAGGGACTGAACCCCGGCTCCCAACCGGGCGCCTGTGCGTAGGCCAGTTACATATCGTTACTGATTTTATGTTAAAGCAAACTCATGCGCTGATTGCAGCATTGCAAATCCATCCCTCACACGAATCCACTAGCCGTGCGCCAGCTTATATAGTACTATATTATGCTAACCGCATCGGCGTACCATCACGTGCACGTTTTTGCCGGGCGGACGTTTCCGCTGATGTTCTTTTGGTTTCTGCTTCTAAGAGTGTTGTTATATAATTAGCCGATATATTAACCGGGGCGACGTTCAGTAGCCGCTCTCCCGATAGCTATCGGGAAGCGCCAAAAGCCGACCCTGTGCTGTGTCGTGGGCGGCTAGCCCTGATTGCGGGCGACCAAGTCCTGAGCGCCTAACAAACTACGTGTTCCGATTTTTCTTTTTGGGCAACCCGCAAAGAGTTTTTCTCTCGTCGTGAAACAGCAACCGCACACACAAGAAATCCGCAGTGGATGCTGTTGTCAGGCTTGGTTATTCGTTATTTGGACGCATATGCATCTCGATCGATTCATTTTCAAACACACGATTCTCAGCGATTAGAAACTGCCGGCAAAGGCAGGTTTGCCTGTGAACACCGGGGGCGCTTAGCCTTGCTTGCCAACGCTTTGTTGTGTCCGGCTAGGTTGGCTCACAGCGTAAGCCATCAAATAGCACGTAATTGTTAGCCGCAATGGAATTGGAACCTTTCAGCCAGTTGGCTGATTGGTGACGCGGCAATCTCCTTGCTACTGGCAGAATGGCTCACAGGTCAACCGTCCTTTATCTGCGTTCCACTCCGATAGCTATCAGAGGCTGGATTTTTACCGGGGCCTTTTCCATTGCGGTCCGACGATTCGGTGAAAAGTAATCGCAGCGGCGAACCGCCAAAAATCTATCGGACCGTCGAAGCGGATAGAATAAAGCTTCCACGCTAAACAGAAAATGCGCTGATATAAGTGACCCATATGAGATACTCCAGCAAACCATATGGTTTGGACGAGCAAGTCATATGGTTTGGGTAAGCAACTCATATGGTTTGATTTCTTTGCTTAATTATCTACTCAGCGTCTCCTGAATGGGGATTTGAAAAAAGGGTAGTATTTCGATACAACACGAAAAAGGTTTTTTACCTACCGCACACACAACAGATTTCCTCATACTTTTTTCTGTACGATTCTCTAGCCTGGCAAATCGAGTTTGCGAGATTCACGAAAGGTTTGTGCTGTATGCTTTGTGCGTATGAGTAAAATAATCACTCCTAATGTGCCCTCGCCACGGCGCACGAGTATATTGTCTCAGCATGCCAGTACCACTGGTTCAGTGCTCCTGATGTTGTTATGATGATTAGGTGAATAAACATTGTTAAGATGGAGCCCTTCTATCTAAATTTCTTAATGGCCTCTTTAGTTTAAATCTCAATTCTATTTGACTTTGTAGGCTTACAAACTCTTCCTTAAGATGACCAAGTCCTGCACCTAGAATTTTATCGGCTCTATTTAGCGTAATAGTATTTAATCTTTTTAACTGAGTGGTATTCGATGTAGTAGTGATCTTCGCTCTATAGCTATTCAAGAGTTCAGTCATTTCTCCATACTTTTCTGAGTTTAACCGCATTTCAAGGCTACTTTTATGTAGAACGGTCATTATTCTTTCACTGACTTCCTGTAGAATCAGATTCTCCTTCATAGAATTAAAGTCGTCAAAATTTGATGGCATAAGTGGAGGCAAGAGTTGTTGCTCTAACATGAAACTTATAGCGTTATTTACATTATTATTCTGTATTTCGTCTATTTCAAGTGGTACATCAAATTGAGTCTGAATAATGTCTGAGATAATATTCATTAATAAATGACAATTTTTGAAATCCACGGAAATTGTCTTTCTGTCATCGAGCAAAAGTTGTCGTGTATTCAAAATCCCTAGGTCTAATGAACCTGATAGTAAACGAATCTTTCTTTTGGTCTCATCAAGTGCTGGCTCAAATCCCTCACTTACAAAGCTTAATGGCTTAAAGAAAAGGTCTCTGCTTAAAAAGAGATTATCTGACCGATAATCTTTGAAATTGCAATTTATTAGATCAGATTGTATCTGATCCAACTGTGAATTTACAAGGTCCTCAAGTAGCTCATTTTCGAAAGCAAACGAAGTGAAATATTTGATCTTTCTTATTGTCTGTTCAATTAGATCCAGAATTCCAGAATTATCGCTAGACCTAAATTTCAAGTTGCCTTTTGTGAGGTCTCCTGCACCGGTTCTAATTTGGTTTTTTATATTATCAAATCTTTCTGAGAAGAGATCTTTTATTTGATCGTTAAGACTTTGCTCTGTTTCTAAGTCTTCGTTCAAAGAGAAAAATCTTGTGATTAACAGGTCATCTTTAATATAATCAGTTTTGTAATTAACTATTTCATTGATTTTAAGGTCTTTTATCGTAGAAGAAGTTCCTACAAGCGAGATCTTAAATGGTTGTGCAGGATGATTGAGGTATCCCATATCAATTTCACCGTAGAATTGAGGTTCGATTTTTTTTGTAATCTTCTCTAACGCACGTGAAAGTATATTTCTAAAAGGAAATAGACCTTTATTCTTGAGTAAGACTATATCGTTCAAGTGAAATTCAATTTCGTCCAGAATTTTATCTACTAAATCATCCTCAGTTGAATAAACATCCTCGGGTCCATAATAATTTTCATCATTAACTGTTATAACTCCTCCCCCCCACGACCAACGATCATGTATTTTGTATTTTTTAATACCTATTGAGTTTGGGCCCATAATTCCAATACTCCATTGATCTACCGTTTTTAGGTCTTTGAGTTTATACAGTCTAGTATCCCTGTGTTTATATGGAATTCCGTCGAAATAGTCAATAATCCGTTGATTATCATTAGGTCTTTCGATTCTAAAAGAATCCCGTATACAAGGGATCAAGCCTAGCTTATCCTTTGTATTCCATTTTCGCGCTTCATCTGGATAAAGGATATTTTTATGCCAGTCCCTTCTAGTGTAGGAAACAGAACCTCTGTTGAGCTTTTTCAACCCGTTGGCCTTTTGAGACTCAGAAAGAGGAACAATTTGGTGCTTTAAGAATTTGCGTAAATCATTTTTGAATGCAGGTGATTTGTATCGTAGAGACAGTGTTTTGATAAATGAGCCATCCTCCCAGAAAAAATTGTTAACAGCTTCCTCATATTGATCTATATATTCAAGTAACTCATAAAATAGACTCCTAAATAGATTGTGATTACCTCTCACCACCAGGAATAGACCCCAAACATCTTGACATTGCCAAAATAATGTCTTCAATTTTTGCCTATTGGGTATTTCAGGAAAATCATATGGTGATTGCTGCAGTTTTGATTTGCTAGTTACTACATTTAAGAATTGTTCAAAGGGTGGAAGAATGTGCCATAGGGTTTCCAGATTAGCGAAATCACTGGAAATACTTGGAACTCCTGTCCTATAAGTCACCTCCAATTGAATGCTAGCTAGAATTTCACTAGTTTCCCCACTTACTAAACCTAGCAGTGTCTCCTTCCGATTTCCAGTAAGGTCTACGGGAAATGAAAATATTTGATTAGTTGGGGCAATACTTAGAAAGGTCATCCATTCTCTTGAATATTCAGATATTAAATCATCCGACACTTGGTCTGGATGTGAATGGAATTCCATTGAAGCAGATCTCGCATTTGAAATTAGCGCACTGTAAGAAAACTGAATTTGACCTTGAGCAGCCTCATCTAAACTTCGTTGTAGTTCACTGACTTGAGCAGATAGTCTGTTAACTGCAATTGATATTCCATTTACAGTAAGCTGAATATTACGGAGAGTTTGCATTACTTCTTGATGATTTACTTCATTTATTATGGTAATATCATCAAGTTGATCAGAGATTTTGTCAAATTCTTCGAGGATGATATCTCTTAATGAGTCATGAACTTCTTGTAATGGATTCACTCCAGATGATCCCTGCATTAGATTAAAAAAGCCAACAATAATGTTTGTTATACCTGCAATCACCTGAATAGGTGAACCAAGTGATGTAATGAGCGATACAACTTGTTTAGCTGTGCTTATAGTGAGCTTAAGATCCTTTTTTAATTGAGGATCATCAATAAAGTTTGTGAAATTATCTACGATGGTCAACAGACCATTTACTTCAGCACCAAGATATTTTACAAAATCTCCTTGTGCCTGGGCAGATGCTCTTTCCGCCTCTTCTTTTTTTTGATCTTTTCTTAATTTGTCTTTCTTATTTTGTACCTTCTTTATATACTCACTAAAGAGCTTTTTAAATTCTTGCTGACTATTGACGTCTTCCTTTTTGGCTAACTCTAACAGTTCCCTATATTTCTTCCTGAGTTCAGTATCCCAAAGTCCATCACTAGCTAAGGAAGCAGTGGATATCATATGTTGTTTAGTGAGGCTTATATTAGCATTAACTAAATCTGTAATCTCAATTAGTCCTATGGCAAAACTATCAAAATCGGTATCAGCCGCTTTTTTCCATTTGACAATGTTACTGTTGACAGCATCCAATATTTTTTCAATTTGACCAAATTTTTTATCGGAGAAATCTAGGAATGCCTCGAATTCAGAACTCAAGAAATCGGTATCCGCCTCGATATTTCTCAACTCTGCCTTTAGCTGATCAAATTGATCTGAATCTGAAGCATTTGGATCTACTGCCTCCATATCTTTGGAAAAAGCACCGATAAAGGGAAGTACCGCACCTCTAATTTGAACCTGTACACTTGGAGGTATCTTAGCCAAAGTCATGCCGGTATTAAGAGCAATAGTTGCAGTTGCCATAAGAGCAGCTTGTCTGTACTCAGCCATATCTGGATCGTGCATAAAGTAATCAATGAAAGGAGTGTAGGTACCATCTTGTATTGCAATGTACGAATCTAGATAAGCACCCCAGCTCACTTCTCCTGTTGCTTCGAATCTCTCAATATGAGTTCCTCCGCCACTTTCAATAAATGAGTCTTCGATCGTTTCTATATATAACTTCTTTGCTTGTTCTTTCCTTGTTGAGCCATATTGCAAAGCTTCTTGATCTGATTTACCATGAACATCGGTGACATACCATTCATAAAAGGGGTCTAAGTTTAGGATATCATCGGGCATAAGGTAGTGTTTTCTAAAAGATAGGTGGAAATCTATAATGGACATTTGGCCTTCTATATTTCTTGTTTCCCATACTTTTTTTTCAAAGAACCGTTATTTAAATGCCAATTATCTACCCATTTTTTAGTATTTTTATTTGTGTCACCTTAACCACATGGACGTTTTTAGACTCTTCACACTCGGCTTCCTGGAAGATCATAGAATCTCCTCATCTTTATCTGTAACCATTAAGCCTCATACTGGAGCATTAAATTTCCTTCGCAAGGAAAGCTTAAAATTCAACCCTAGGAACAATCGAGTTTCTTATGTGTCAAACCGATTTTTGTTTGGAATGAAATCAGTCATAGTCCAACATAATCCCTCACGTTATTGGGATCTTATATTACCAGCTGACAGAAAACCCCTTAAAAATCTCTTATCCAGAGTTCCCCAGACAAAGGGTTATATTGATGAGGAAAAGATTGCAAATATTTGGTATCGTGTGATGGATAAAAGTACAGATCGGGTATACCCTATCATGCAGCAGGTATCACTAAGCAGGACTGATAGTCAAATAGATATTGATCTCTATGATCTAAGTATGTTTTATCAATCCTCTGAAGTAAAGCAAAACCATGTTCGTATAGAGTTTTTTTGTGATAGTAACAATTTCCCAGCGGACAGACTTGTAGAGGTATCTAAGCGTCATGACTGGAAGAGGACGTTAACGATTAAGGAAAACAGGATTCAGACCTTGGTTGAAAAAGGATTAAGCTCCAGCCAAGTAGCTATTTTAGAAAAAATTAGCAAGCACACGGTTTCCACTCACAGAAAAAACATCAAAAGAAAGAAAAATTGTTTTTATGAGCGAGTGGAAAAGTGAATACTTCACCTCCCTCTGGAACTCAGAAAGGGGAAAATTTGATGATGTTGCATTGAAGAAAAAGGTTAAGGAGTATATCAATATCAAAATACAACCTGGCTTCTCAACTTATGCATACCTGGTAGGTAATTATTCAAATGGTCAGATATTGCATTTATCAGATAAGTGTCAACAGCTTTTCGGCTATTCCAATGAATTCTTCAGAGAGAAGAATAATGGTGCCTTTTTAAAAATGATACCTGAGAGTGACAGAAAACTTTCACTTAGCGCCAGCGCGTGTGTTTGGCCGTTCGTACATTCTTTTCCTGAACACGAGCGTATAGGTTCTAGTATTATTTGGGAGTCAACATTTACAAAGAGTAATAATGAAAATATTCGCTGTGTAAATCAAAATATAACCTTGATGATATCTATGGTAAAATCAACCCATTCCGACTTTTTTTAGTACAATTCTATCCTG
>JAMWZA010000180.1 GCA_024305105.1 Marinoscillum sp. | reverse complement strand
CTGGAGAACTTCCCGGTTGGTGACCCTACTCTTTCAGAAAAGGAACTTATTGGCAATGAATCTCAGGAACGAATGGGATTGGTTATTGATCCGAAAAGTTCTGAATACCTAAAGAATGTATCTGCTCGTGAGAGAGCACCGTATTACGAAGTAGGAACTACAGGCGACAATGACGAACTGACCTTTAAAAGATCTGGTTCAGATCAGGTGCCTTTTCACTTAAAAATGAACCACCTTTTTGGTTCGTCTCCTAAAACGATCTTGACAGATAAGACCTCTCCAAAGCAGTTTGAAACTAAGCCGTATGAAGCGTCCAGGGTTGAAGAATACTTAGAAAAAGTTTTACAGCTTGAAGCAGTGGCATCTAAGGACTGGTTGACGAACAAAGTGGATCGATCAGTAACCGGAAAAGTCGCCATTCAGCAAACAGTTGGAGAAATTCAGGTACCGTTAAACAACCTTGGCGTGATGGCACTTGACTATACCAGCAAAAAAGGGATGGGAACTTCCATCGGTCATGCTCCTGCGGCAGCGTTGATTGATCCGGGTGCTGGTTCCCGACTTTCAGTGACCGAGTCACTAACCAACCTCGTTTGGGCTCCGCTCTCACATGGACTAAATGGCGTTTCATTAAGTGCCAACTGGATGTGGCCCGCCAAAAACGATGGCGAAAATGCTCGCCTGTACAAAGCGGTAAAAGACATTAGCGAATTCACCTCTGCACTGGGAATCAACATTCCTACAGGTAAAGACTCGCTTTCGATGGCTCAAAAATACCCTGATGGAAAAAAGGTGCTGGCTCCAGGGTCTGTAATCGTTTCATCCGTAGGTGAAGTATCTGATGTCAGCAAAGTGATTACACCTAATCTCAAATCAACGAACACTGGTGAATTGATTTACATCCCATTTAGTAATGGCACTTTCGCATTGGGTGGAAGCTCATTTGGACAAGTCCTAAACTCACTTGGAGAGAACACTCCAGATACCACACCGGAAGTTGTTGTAAAAGCATTTAATGCAATCCAGCAGTTAATTCAAGAAGATTTTATATTAGCAGGTCATGATGTGGCTTCAGGAGGATTAATCACTACACTTCTGGAAATGGCATTTCCTAACAAGAATGGCGGAGCGGATATAAATTTAACCGGATTCAATGAAACAGACATTGTCAAAATCCTTTTCGCAGAAAATCCAGCAGTAGTTCTTCAGGTTGAAAGTATAGAAAAGGTCTCCGAAGTATTGGGTCAACACCAAGTTGATTTCACCTCGCTCGGTCAAACCACCGATGCACGGAACATTAAGTTGAGCAAAGACGAGTGGCAACTTGAGTTGTCTATTGATGACATGCGTGATATCTGGTTTAAAACCTCTCATCTACTGGATCGAGAGCAGACCAAACCTGAACTCGCAGACCAGCGTTTTGCTAACTTCAAAGAACAGCCATTAAGGTATCGATTCCCAAAGAATTACACCGGTAGATTCACCGATTACGGCATTGACAGCAAAAGAAGGAGTGCCACAGGAATAAAGGCGGCAATCATCCGAGAAAAAGGAGTCAATGGTGATCGGGAGATGGCCTACGCACTGTATCTTGCAGGATTTGATGTAAAAGACGTTCACATGACAGACCTTGTCAGCGGACGTGAAGACCTGAGTGACGTACATATGATTGTCTTCGTTGGTGGATTTTCTAACTCCGATGTACTGGGCAGTGCCAAAGGGTGGGCCGGATCATTCATTTACAATGAAAAGGCGAAAACCGCATTGGACAACTTCTACAAGCGAGAGGACACATTGAGTCTTGGGGTTTGTAACGGGTGCCAGGTGATGATGGAGCTTGGCTTGATCTACCCAGAGCTTGGCGATGACCACCCTAGAATGCACCACAACTCTTCTGGTAAGTTTGAATCCGCATTTGTGAATGTAGACGTGCAAGAAAGCAATTCGGTGATGTTCGGATCACTGGCTGATTCGCGACTTGGTATATGGTTGGCTCATGGTGAAGGACAGTTTGTGCTTCCTGGCAAACCATATGATTACAACATTCCGGTAAAGTACAGTTATGAAGCCTTCCCGGGAAATCCAAACGGAAGCTCGTTTGCCACGGCAGCTCTTGCTTCAAAAGACGGAAGACATTTGGCTATCATGCCACATTTAGAGCGATCCATCTTCCCATGGAACTGGGCTCATAATGAAGGCATTAAGGGTAACGAAGTGTCGCCCTGGATAGAGCCGTTTGTGAATGCACGGAATTGGATAAAAAACATGCATCAATGAGAAAGTAACCATCAAGTGGGGTTATTTAAAACAATCGAACATAAATACAACATTTTCCTGAAGAAAAGAGTCGTGAAAATTGTATTAAATGGCCTCAGCTTTTTGGTGTAATGCTTTTGACTCCAATAGCATCCGAATATGTTTAGCCTTTTTTAATACCACCTCCTCTTTTTGACTTACGCATTCCATTATTTCGAGCATTCAATAACTACATTAGAAACGAGACACTCAATTGCAACCCAATCCTATCAAATTCTATTCCTATATTCTTATCTGGCACAAAGTCAAGAAAATATCGCGGTTCACTTTCTAATTCATAAATAGCAAAATTATCTACTACATAAAAAATTACAGCCCCAATACTAAAATTCTCAAAAATCATATAGTCATAATTGACAGCCAATCTAAAGTTCCAATTTGAACCTTTCCCTACATACAGACGATCCTCCTGAATATCAAGCTTAGCTACTTGCAAACCATATGTAACCTCTCCTGAAATAACATGATATTTATTGATATTATATCTGGAAGAGATGACTGGGCCGATATAGGATAATTTTACTTTTTTCACATAACCAGTGGACAAGTCTTCCTCTCTAAAACTTGACATTTCGGAAAAAACTCCTACTCCTACTTTTTCACCTAATATCAGACCTATTTGAGGAGAATAACACAAACCACCACCTTCCTCACCAAAATTTGTATTCCATGTCTCGGACTTAACAATTGAAAAACTATAAACACCACCACTGAATTTGAAGTAAGGATTGACTTGTGCCTTACAGAACGCAGGCAATAAAAATACTGCAATAGCTGCGAGCTTTATAAAGAATTGGCAAAGGTTAATCATAAGCAAACAAAACTAAACGATAACTCCAATTTGTACCCTTTTCAACGAAAAAGTTATTATACCTCATATGAAACGATCCATCTTCCCATGGAACTGGGCCCATAATGAAGGCATTAAGGGTAACGAAGTGTCACCCTGGATAGAGCCGTTTGTGAATGCACGGAATTGGATAAAATCACACAATTAGCATGTGCCTCACGCATCGAAATGCTTTTCGCGTAATTGCAGTTTTTTGATGCGTGAGGATATGGCACCTCTGGTTCTCCCAAAATGTTCCGCCATTTCTTTGATGGCCATTCTCTGCATAAACAAATCTTCCAACTCCAAGTCTTCCTTTTGACTCCAGGGGCTGTAAGCCGAGGGTTTAGACTTTCGCACTTCATCATATGAATAAGTCTTGCCTCTGGTGGAGGCTTTATTTGGTTTAATCTCTTTTTTTGACTCCCCTATTTCATTTAGTGGTACTTCCGAAAGGTTAAAAACTGGAAGTATTGCCTCAACACTCTTCCTTCCTTCTACCTCGAAATCAGCCGGGATTAAACTTGCTGGCAGTCTCAGTTTACTTCTGGTTCTGGTTAGGCCCACATAGAGGATGTTGGTATCCTCGAGCAACCTGTCCGGGTCTGGGTTGATATCTGGCCTCTCCAATAGATCAATCATTTTTTCTTCGCCAAGAAAATCATCAAGCAGTGTCACCTGGTCATATTCCATTCCTTTAGCTTTATGTACCGTGGAATAGATCATATCGGCCGTTTCTTTCTGTTCATGCTCCACGTGATTTTCCTTTATGCAGTTAATCATTCGAGGCAATTCCTTTCCATATTTCATCACGATATCGATTATACCCTTCATTGGGGCATCTCCTGATTGATCTGTGTATTCCTGCAACTCCTGAAAATCATTAAATTGCCTGATCATGGGGTTTCTGATCCGTTTAAATTCCCCCTGATACAAATTAAGGACGTCATAAACTGACCCACCCTCATCGGCATAGGTATAAGAATTGAAGTGGCCTTCAAAGTATACCGATGAAACTGTTTTATCATCTATTAACTGACCTATGACGTCCACCAAAATACCCCCATTGGTTCTTCCTAGGGTGGCTCTGGCTGGCTTTCCTGCCTCATCCCCTCCAACACCTTTTAAGTTCGGAACAGTCAGTTCTTCCATATGATTCTTTGTTCTTAATACCGATTTGGCTAAATCCGCAATCTCCTGATTAAAACGATAACTGGTATTCAGTTCCTTTCGATCAAAATCAGATGACTTTAAAGCATTTACGGCATATCTCCAACTGTAAATTTGCTGATGTTCATCTCCTACCATCACTTTGACAGCAGGTTGATTTAAAAATACATCCAACATCACTGGAGACGCATCCTGGGCTTCATCGAATAGAATGTATTCAAACCCTGAAAGTTTAGGCTGTCGCAATTGATATAACTTCAAATAAAAATCATGCGTCATATCGATTTCTCCAGTCTTCATCATGTTTAGAAACTTTCTGCTTTGATGTATTAAATCATCATACACATTTTGAGCGAAAGAACGCTCTTCGGGATTTTTTAGGTGGTTGAGATAATCAATCTCAGACACTTTGGAAGCCGTGCTATTACAAAACAGTGAAGTCACCTTAAGAACATGACTTCCAAATTTCATATCAGCAATCGCATCCTTTTTCTGAAAACCCAAAATACGCTTGACATCATAAGGTTGATAACTCCCCTGATAAATTGAAAACTTCTTGCTTCTAAACGCACCTAGAGCAAGCGAATGCGCAGTTTCTACGCGTACGTTTCTCAACCCCATTTGGGCAAACTTTGCCTGTGCCTCCTTTCGTACAGAACTATTAAACGCTAGATAAAGGGTTGACTTTGACTTTCTGGCGAGCGCATAACCTCCAAGTGTAGTAGTTTTACCTGACCCGGCTACAGCATTGACCACCATATTACCTTCGCTTTCAATAACTGATTGTTGCTGAATTGAATACTTCACATAAACCTGATTTAATAACCCAAATAAACCTAACGAAATGATAATCAACAAGAAATGACTATCAATAAAATGAAGCAGAACTTTTTTAGGGATTTTTTGACTAACCCTCTTGTCAAAATGCAATAAAAATAACTAGCTTTGCATTCCATTTCGGAGCAAATGATGCCCGAAACACATTACTGGCCTATGGTGTAACTGGCAACACGTCTGGTTTTGGTCCAGAAGAGTCTAGGTTCGAGCCCTAGTAGGCCAACTCGAAATCCCGACCTTAGTGTCGGGATTATTATTTTTAAAACATTTACCAATGTCCTCAGTAAAATTATTTGCAGGAAAAGGCACCGCGGATTTGGCTAATAGAATAGCAGAAATCTATGGCAAACCTCTTGGTAAGTGTACTTCTCAAAAATTCAGTGACGGTGAGCTAAACTTTAGCTACAACGAATCCATCCGAGGCACTGATCTTTTCGTTATCCAGTCTACAGTCCCTCCTTCTGACAATATCATGGAGCTTTTGCTCATGATAGATGCAGCCAAGCGAGCAAGTGCCAAGTACATCACCATTGTGATTCCTTACTTTGGTTATGCCAGACAAGACCGGAAAGATCGGCCAAGAGTGGCGATCGCTGCTAAAATGATGGCAAACCTACTGACAGCTGCCGGATCAAATCGCTTGATGACTATGGACTTGCACGCGGGTCAAATCCAAGGGTTCTTCGATATCCCTGTGGATCACCTGGATGGTTCGGCCATATTTGTTCCATACATTAGAGACCTAGATTTGGACAATCTCATCTTTGCATCTCCTGATGTGGGGGGTACGGCAAGAGCGAGAACGTTTGCTAAGTACTTCGAAGCAGACATGGTTGTTTGTGATAAGCACAGAAAAAGAGCTAACGAAATTGCTTCGATGCAAGTGATCGGAGATGTAGAAGGAAAAGATGTAGTGCTGGTAGATGACATGGCCGATACAGCAGGCACTATTTGCAAGGCAGCAAACTTATTGAAAGATAAAGGAGCTAGTTCGGTAAGGGCGGTATGTACGCATCCGATCTTATCTGGAAAGGCTTATGAAAATATTGAGGGATCTGATCTGGATGAGATGATCACTACAGACACCATTCCTCTAAAACAGAAAAGTGATAAAATCACGGTGTTGACAGTAGCTGAACTATTTGCCAAGGCAATTAGAAAAGTTCACGACCATGAATCAATCAGTGCACTGTTTATTTAATTACGTATTTAATAACCATTTAATATAATTCTATATGAAAAGTGTTGAGATTATAGGGTATAAAAGAGCAAATCTCGGCAAGACTGAAGCTAAGAGACTCAGAGCTGAAGGGTATGTACCTTCTGTCATCTATGGTGGCGAAGAACAAGTACACTTCTATGCTCCAATGATTCTGTTTAGAGAGCTAGTCTATACCGATGAGGCGCACTTTGTAAACCTAAACGTTGAGGGCGAGAAATTTGAGGCTATTCTTCAGGATATCCAATTTCACCCAGTAAGTGAAATCATCATGCATGCTGATTTCCTTCAGTTGTTCCGTGGAACTAAGATTAAGATGGACATCCCTGTAAGACCTGTAGGTGTACCTCCGGGTATCCAACAAGGTGGTAAGTTGATCAAAAAACTTAGATTCCTTACCATCAAAGCTTTACCTAAGGACATGCCAGAATACATCGAAATAGATGTATCTCAGCTTGGTCTTGGTAAGTCAGTTAAAGTAGGAGAAATTCCAACGGAAAACTTCGAAATTCTAAACAGTGATCTGGTAACGATTATGGGTATTGAGGTACCTAGAGCGCTTCGAGGTAAGTCTGTTGAAGATGAAGAAGGAGAAGAGGGTGAAGAAGGAGAAGAAACTGAAGCAGAAGCATCTGCCGAATAATTCGACTAAACCTTATTTAAAGATAAATCCTACTCCATTACGGAGTAGGATTTTTTATTTTTGACCAAGTAGTAATCGAGCATAACGCAAATGAAGTATTTAATCGCTGGATTGGGCAACATCGGTCCTGAGTATGAATTGACCAGGCACAACATCGGATTCCTCGTTTTGGATCGACTTGCTGACAAAGAGGGCCTGACCTGGGAGCATGGACGTCACGCATTTCACACCGAGTTGAAGTATAAAGGCCGTGTGATTCATCTAATCAAGCCCACCACCTACATGAATTTAAGTGGAAAAGCCGTTAACTTCTGGATGACCGAACTTAAAGTGTCAAAGGAAAACTTACTGGTTATCACCGATGATCTGGCTCTCCCCTATGGAAAAATACGCTTAAAGGGAAAAGGCTCTGCAGGTGGACACAATGGATTAAAAAACATCGAACAGCTCACTGGTGGACAAAATTACCCGAGACTCAGGTTTGGCGTTGGGGATGATTACCACCAGGGACAACAGGTGGACTATGTGCTTAGCCCGTTCAGTAAGCAAGAAATAGATGAGCTGACGTTGAATATGGATCGATCCATCGATGCATTGCTCTCCTTTTGCACGATCGGTCTTCCAAGAACAATGAACGAATACAATTAAGAAATGACAGAACACGACATAAGTCTGGGCATTCAAATCGTCCCGAAGAGTGAAAAACATGACACCTATCATCTAGTGGATGCTGCTATCGATGTGATTCAACAATCTGGTGTTCCTCACATGATCACACCTTTCGAAACGGTGATGCAAGGCAAATATGAAGACTTAATGAAAATAGCCAATGAAGCTCAAAAGGCTGTCCTGGCTGCAGGAGCAGATGAATGTCTGGTTTACTTTCGTATTCATTACCGTAAAGATGATGATGTAACGTTTGACGAAAAACGTATGGACCGTTGAGAGTTGTAGTCATCGGTGGTGGTGCCGCAGGTTTCTTTTCAGCAATCAACATTGCTGAAAAACATCCGGACTGGAAGATCACCATTCTGGAAAAGTCCAGTAAACTTTTGAGCAAAGTAAAAGTATCTGGCGGTGGTCGATGCAATGTAACCAATGGACGTTCAGCACCCGCCGAACTCATTCCCTTCTATCCACGCGGAAACAAAAAACTTTATAGCGTTTTCAAACAGTTTTCGACATCAGACATGGTGGACTGGCTTTCGCAACGCGGAGTTTCCACACACATGGAAGAAGACCTGAGAATGTTTCCTTCTACCGACAATTCCCAGACAATCATTGATTGCTTCCTCGATCAATGTAAAAAGTTGAACATAACCATCAAAACCAACTGGAGTCTCGATCAAATCACTCAGAATGGAGCCGAATGGTTGATCAAATCAACTGCCGAAAGTTTAATCGCTGATAAGGTGGTGATTGCCACTGGCAGTTCTCCAGCTACCTGGAAAATACTTCAAAAAGTGGGTTTCAAAGTAACGAACCCTGTGCCCTCTCTTTTTACGTTCAATATTAAAGATGAACGCATCAATGGCTTGATGGGTCTTGCTTTCCCAAATGCCAGTGTAAAAATCACCAATACCAAACTCGAAGAGTCGGGTCCCATGCTGATCACGCACTGGGGGCTGAGCGGCCCGGCTATTCTTAAGCTTTCCTCCTGGGGTGCGCGCGAGCTCCATCAGATTAACTACAAGTTTAGTATACTCATTAACTTCCTCGGAGATCTGTCGCCCAATAAAGTCAGAGAAGACCTACTCGTACAGAAAAATAACCACCCCAAAAGAAAAATAACGAACTATCCCATTTACGACCTACCTAAGCGGTTCTGGACTCAGATATGCGTTTACTGTGGGGTTGATGAGGAAATTCCTTTTGGAGAGTTGCCTAAAAAACAAGCCAATAAGTTAGTGGAAGAGCTTACGCAAGGGCTTTATTCGGTGAATGGAAAAAGTACTTTTAAAGAAGAGTTTGTAACGAGCGGTGGTATCAAACTCTCTGAAGTAGACTTGAACACTTTTGAAGCCAGGCGCTTCACAGGGCTTTATCTGGCGGGAGAAGTATTGGATATCGATGCTTTAACCGGTGGCTTTAACTTCCAGGCATGCTGGAGTGGTGGATGGATTATTTCACAAAGTATCTAGACCAACCAGCTAAACACCTTACCGCCTACTCATTACTATATCCGCTTAACTAAAGTCAATCTTTTCGGAATTAAAGTTTCACTATTTTAGATGGCAGAAAAACTACGTAAAACGTACTATGAAGAGGACACTAATTATTTTGTTTTTAGCTGTAACTGCTATTGGTCATGCTCAATACACATCGGATTTATCAATTCGGGAAATCATGCAAGGCGAAGATTTCGTTGGTTATCTTCCTGAAAGAATCGAATGGAGTGTAGACGGTCAATCCATCTACTTTTCATGGAACCCGGACAAAGACACCTTACGAAGCACTTACAGTGTGGACGTTCGATCTAAAGAGATTATCCAGCTGAGTATTGATCAAAGAAAATCCCAAGTAGAAGCTGGAGAATACAATGACGCTCGTACAAAAATGATCTACGAAAAATCAGGTGACCTATTCCTGTATGATGTAAAATCCAAAAAATCAACTCAAATCACCAATACCATCTCAGGTGAATATGGTGGTCAGTTTTCTGGAGATGAAAAACATATTATTTATACCTATGACAATAATCTCTATGCGTGGAACATCGCCTCTGGAACAACTGCACAATTAACGAACTTCAAAGAAGGATCGGAAAGAAAAGATCGCGGCCTTCCAGAGCATGACCAGTGGCTGGAAGATGATCAGCTAGCTAACATCAACATTCTGGCAAAGCGTAAGCGAGAAAATGAACTCGAAAAAGCAGAAAGAGAAGCGCTCTCTCCAGATAGACCCCTGGAAATTTACATTGGCGATAAAAGCATATACAACATCCAGATAAGCCCGGACATGAAGTTCGTCACATACGCACTAAGAGAGCGCGCCAATTCCAAACGAACCGAGGTTCCTGAGTATGTTACTCAATCAGGACATACGGAGCACAGCACCTCCCGATCCAAAGTGGGTTCCCCTCAGAACACCTACGAAATGGGTGTTTACGATATTGCGGGAGACTCCTCCTACATAATTGACACCAAGCAGATCCAGGGTATTTATGATAAACCTGAGTTCCTTAAGGAAAATGCAGGCGAAGACTTTGATCCGAAATATGAAAAACCTCGAGATGTAGTCATTAATGGACCTTTCTTCTCTGATGAC
>JAMWZA010000018.1 GCA_024305105.1 Marinoscillum sp. | reverse complement strand
GGTCTGAGGTGAATAACAATCTGCCATTCTCATCACGTTGCATGAACCGCGGCATTGTCGATCTGGTCTCAATGACCTTAAGACCAAATTGATCCGCTATCTGATCTTTAAATGCGACCGTTTCCGGAAAGTGATAACCTGTATTCAAAAAATAGACCGGAATGGAATTATCAAGCTTGCTGATAATATGAAGCATCACCAGACTATGGGTTTGGAAAGAACTTGTAGTGAACAAGGTTTTTCCCTCCGACTTGTACTGTTCGAGTTTTTCTTTGATCTGTGGAATTTCCATTATTCGAATTTAGCCCACAAAACAATAGGCATGGAAGAAGAATTCAAATAATGTCTGGTTTTTATTGGGCGGGAGTGATGAATAAAGGAAAGGTCGTGGGGGCTACACCACGACCTTAGGCAGGTTTAAGCGTATTTTGCGACATCTAGTAAGTATCCGAGCCTATTGAAAGAATCTTCCTCTGAAAGTCCATTTCGAATGTTCATTTTCAGAAATGAAACCAATTCCATGGCCTTCTCACGGGACAAGTCAAGTCCGCTGATCAGCTTTCGAATCAAAGCTTCCTTTTTCTCGGAAAGAGCTCCATTGGCCATAAGAGCATTGACCAGGTAAAAAACAATTGAGAATTTCTCTTTTGACGATTGTGGAAGTTTTAGTCTGTACTGTTCTACTGCTGTCTCGGAAACTGGCTTAGTAGCAGGGGTATAATTCATTTCCCGCATGAGAATTTGTAATTCTTCAGGGTCAAATGCACTGTGCGCTTCACCGATCAGCGCAAGCTTGCTGACATACTCTTTCTCCTTGTTTCCGGAAAAAATTGATTGTATCCATCCCATATTCTTATCTGTAATTTTAGTGGTTTCATCGATAAATATAGTTAATTGATCTGTATTTACAATAAAATAATGCAATAAAATATCCGTATAGTCTAATATTAAATGAAGCGCAACGATTTGGTTATTGTGTGATTTAATTGCATTAAAACCAGTCAGAAGCTAGTTTTTTGGCTGCAATAAGTCCGCTTAGTGTGGCTCCTGGGATTCCTTGACCCGGATAAGCTGTATCTCCACATTGATATGCTCCGGCATGATCCAGACGTGCTTCCACCATTTGCCATGGTTTGGTTTTTAAGTATTGTGGATATCCTCCTACAAAGCCAAAGGCACGTCCAGTCCATTTCATCCAGGACTTAGGTCCGCTGCTGTGTTGGAAAGAGATGTCAGATTTGTTGATGAATTGATGAGCCTCTAAAACGTTTAAGATTGCCTCTTCTATTTCTTCTGAAATAATCTGCGTGTTTTGTGGGTCAGCAATGTGTGTGCTGATTGAAGCGATTAGCGAACCATCATCCGATCGTGATTCATCCTCTGGATGACTTAAACTCAAGAAAATGCTGCGACTGTTGGTTCCTGTAAGCGGCTGCTCCAGATGGATTTGATGATGCAGACTTTCAAAGGATCTGTTTGGCTTAAACGCAATTCCCATTTGGAAAGCGCTGTAAAGCTGACGTGACGTAAGTATCTTCTTATGTACGGATTTTCTAATAATATCGGTAGATATGGGCTGTAGGTTATTAACAGGTATTCCAGAGATTAAGTATTTGGACTTATAAGTGTTACTTTTAGTCTCTACCAAATACCCGTGATTAACTTTTTTGACCTGTTTCACACCTGCCCGATAAATGATTTGTCCACCATTTTTTTGAATGTATTCAATGATTGGGTTGACCAGGTTAATTAAACCGCCATCTATGTAATGATTACCATAGTTGGTATAACATAGCGCAGCAGCCCCAAATAAGTGATTGACTTCTTCAGCCCGATTTTGGGCAGTAATCAATAACTGCTCGTCTACAAAACGTTTAAAATTCGGATCATCGATATCCGATTTATCAATAATGGATTGGGTGGATTTAAAGGCAAATCGTGCATCGAGTACATCCATCGGATTGGCTTTACGAGCCAAATCTATCCAATCTACTGTTTTAGCAGGAGGGAAGGATTGATATCGTGTAGAGGCTTTCCATACAAACTGACTCAAACCATAAGCGACTCGCCAAAATTTCTCCTGATCTCCCGAAAAGTGCTTTGAAGCTTCCACTTTCCAACGCTCAATGTCTTGATACCGGTTGATGACTTTTCCATTCATATGGACTTGCATCGGAAGGTCAAGTTTTCGTGTTGGAATCTTGATTCCCGTTTCATCGAGCAAAAACTTAAGTGGCATATGGTCGTCTAACCCCACCAGCGTAGTAGCTCCCGTTTCGAACACGTGACCTTTACGCCAATAGGAGGAGGTGCAGCCTCCTGGTTGCCAGTTTTGTTCTAGAATAAGAGGTTTTAGCCCTCGTTTTGCTAACATAGCTGCAGCCGTCAAAGAACCTATTCCACTACCGATAACGATTACATCTTGCATTTAATGTTTAATTTATTTTATAAAAAGTTAAACAAATAGATTTTGCTTTATGTTTGAAAGGAAAATTGTAACAAGAATGTTACTATTTTGCCAAAAGCACTAATTCATGAAGATAGCTGTATATAGAAAAGAACATTTTAATGCTGCCCATCGTCTTAACAATCCAAATTGGACCGATCAAAAAAACGATGAGGTTTTTGGGAAATGTAACAACCCTAACTGGCATGGTCATAACTATGAGTTGATCGTAAAGTTAATAGGGCAGCCCGATCCTGATACCGGTTATGTCTATGACATGAAGGAATTAAGCGATCTAATTAAAAAGGAAGTACTTGTGAAATTTGATCACAAAAATCTAAACCTTGACACAGAAGAATTTAAACAGCTCAACCCAACTGCAGAGAATATTGCAGTGGTCATTTACAATATCCTGAGACCAAAGATTGATTCGAGCCTTGATATGAAAGTAACGTTATATGAAACCGAGAGAAACTATGTTGAATACCCCGCTTAATTTGGAAAATATGGAAATGGAAGACGAGTTTGCTGAAGATCATGTTGGATCTTCTGATAGTACTCCTTTGAGACCTGACGCATTCGAAAAAGATGATAATCTGAAGATTGAATTGATTTCAAAGCATTTTAAGGAAATAATGGAAATCCTTGGTTTGGATTTATCTGATGATAGTTTGCAGGGAACACCTAAGCGAGTGGCTAAGATGTACGTTCAAGAGGTCTTTAGTGGCTTAGACCCGAAAAATAAGCCCAAAGCCAGGTTGTTTGAGAATAAGTACAATTATGATCAAATGCTGGTGGAAAAGGAGATTACTTTCTATTCTCATTGTGAACATCATTTCGTACCGATCTATGGGAAAGCTCATGTAGCTTATTTTTCAAGTGGTAAGGTGATTGGCCTATCAAAAATTAACCGCATTGTGCAATACTATGCTAAGAGACCTCAGGTACAGGAGCGCCTTACCATGCAAATTGCCAATGAGCTAAAAGATGTTCTACAAACAGATGATGTGGCTGTAGTTTTAGATGCTACACACATGTGTGTGTCATCGAGAGGGGTGAACGATACCAATAGCATGACGGGTACAGCCTTTTTTGATGGTAAGTTCAAAGAGCAGAATGTAAAGACCGAATTTCTTAATTACATCAATTCGAAATCAGATTTAAAGTAGATAGGACTTATGGAGTTTGAAGGAAAGAACATACTAGTAGTAGGAGGAACAAGTGGAATAGGGAAGTCTCTCGTAGAAAAACTCAAAAACGCAGGTGCCAATGTCATCAATGCTTCGAGATCTGAAGCAGCAGGTGTTGATAATATCCCATTGGATGTTACCGAAGATTTTCAAAAGATCGATGATTTGCCTGATCAGTTGGATGGATTGGTCTATTGTCCAGGAAGTATCAATCTAAAACCTTTTCAAAGTCTAAAACCTGAAGACTATCGGGAAGATTTTAATCTCAATGTAGTGGGTGGATTGAACGTGGTGAAGGCCAGTTTAAAAAGTCTTAAGAAGTCCAAATCTGCTTCAATCATCTTTTTCAGTACGGTAGCTGTAACACAAGGTATGAGTTTTCATACCAGTGTAGCTGCAGCAAAAGGAGCTCTGGAAGGAGTGACACGTTCATTGGCGGCAGAGTTTGCCAGGCAAAATATTCGGGTAAATGCCATTGCGCCTAGTCTCACGGATACTCCAATGGCGAAAAGTCTATTATCAAGCGATGATAAGCGTAAAGCTTCTGAAGAGCGGCACCCACTCAAAAGAGTAGGAGCGGCTGATGAAATGGCTGATGCGGCACTTTATTTGCTGTCGGATGCAACCGCCTGGATGACCGGACAAATATTACATCTCGACGGTGGAATGTCATCGATTAGGCCACTTTAAGAAAAAAATCAAAACAATTTGATTTAACAGCTTAATAATAGACATAATCTTAACTATACTTATGAGTCGTCCACCTGAAGCATTCATGATTTTTAAGGAAGAGCTGAAGAAAGCTCAAATGGAGAAAGAGCGCCTTAAGAAAGAATATGAGACTAAAATCGAACATTTTTCGTCCGAAATGGGTATTCTTAAGGAGAAAATGGCAGCTCAAGAGGAGATGATGAAAACAGCTCTTGAGTATGCGATGAAGCTCGAGTCGCAGTTAAATCATTTTCAGGACAAGGTAGAAGATGATGAAGAGCGCAATAGTTATGGCTATCACTAAAGCAACATTCCGATGAATGAATTAATGGAAAAACAACTGCCGGAGTTGGGGTTTGACAAAGCCTATGGCAATGATTATGCTGAAGTCTTCAAGAATGAAGATAAAAAGACCATTGCCTGTACGATTACGGCTGATTATGTGCCTATCCGATTTTTTATAGAAACATTTAATCAGGTTAGCAAAATTGCTCAATCGGCTAAATTCGAACGGTTTATTTTTGATAAACGCGAGCTACGGACATTTCATCAACCTTCGATGGAATGGTATTTCATTGAATGGAAAACTAAGATGATTGACTATGGACTGGTCAAACACCGAAAACTTCTCCCAGATCTCAAATGGTTTGTGAAAGCGGTTGAGATTGCAAAACAGCCTCTTCTCGATAGACTTTCCGTTGAAGAGAAAAATAGGATGGATATCGTCTACTGCGACAGCTTAGAGGAAGCTCTGGAAAAATGAGTTTTAGTACCAAGGAACTGGCTGAACTGGATCAACGGTTTCGTACCAATCTGATTAATTCTATAACCGGATTTAAAAGCGTGTCTCTGGTTGGAACGTTCAACAATAATCGTGAAACAAATCTGGCAATAATCAGTCAAATAATCCATATTGGAGCTAATCCACCTTTGATTGGGTTGCTGTTTCGTCCCAATGTGGTCGTCCGACATACTCTTGAAAATATCCTGGCATCAGAGTGCTTCACGATTAACCATATTAAACGCGATTTTTTAAAGCAAGCACACCACACATCTGCCAGATGGTCAGAAAGCGAATTCACTACTTGTGGATTGGCTGAAGAATATTTAGATGATTTTTCTGCGCCATATGTAAAGGAGTCATCCATTAAACTGGGCTGCACGCTGGCCGAAACCATGGATGTAAAGTCTAACGGAACACATTTCATCATAGGTGCTATTGAGCATCTCCATGCTCCCGACACGTTTATTGGTAGTGATGGTTTCGTAGATCTGGAAGCAGCTGGGACTGTGACTTGTTCAGGACTGGATAGTTATCACCAAACGAAGAAAATAGCAAGATACACCTACGCCAAGCCGGAATATGAGCCCAAAGAAGTTTGAAAGGACTTCTAACATATACTGATTCAGGAATTTACTGTCCTCAAGGAGATTTTTTCATCGACCCATGGAAGCCTGTGGGTAAGGCACTCATTACCCATGCCCATGCTGATCATGCCCGTCCAGGCCATCAATCATATCTGGCTCAGACACTTAATAAAGAGATTTTGAAATTAAGGCTCGGGGCGGACATTAGGCTGGAATTGTTGAATTATGGAAGTTCCACATCTATCAATGGAGTGAATATTTCATTTCACCCAGCAGGCCACATTTGGGGATCCTCCCAGATCCGACTTGAATACAAAGGTGAAGTTTGGGTGGCTTCAGGTGATTACAAAGTAGAAAACGATGGATTTAGTGGGGCTTTCGAGCCTGTTAAATGCCATACCTTTATAACGGAGACTACTTTCGGTTTGCCTGTTTTTAAGTGGAAGCCTCAATCGGAGGTGATTGCTCAAATCAACGATTGGTGGCGAGCCAATGCCGCTGAGGGTAAAACGAGTGTGCTGTGTGCTTATGCACTGGGCAAGGCACAACGCATACTCCACAATATAGACCATTTAATAGGAAAGGTTTTTGTGCAGGGAGCTGTGGCCAATGTCAACCAAGCACTGGAAAGGGATGGAGCCAAATTGCCGAGTTGGGTCTATGCCAGTCCAGAAATAGATAAAAAAGAGTATCCCGGGAGCCTGGTAATCACGCCTTCATCTTCTGTCGGCACTTCCTGGATGCGTAAATTTCAACCATATGAAGTAGCCACCGTATCTGGATGGATGCAGATTCGCGGCATCAAACGCCGACGTAATTCAGGTCAGGGTTTTGTCATGTCTGACCATGCCGACTGGGATGGACTGAATCAGGCCATAGTTGATACCGGAGCAGATCGTGTTTATGTTACGCATGGATATACTGACGTTTTCAGGAAATGGCTGGAACAACAGGGTTTAGAGGCTGGAATCGTTGAAACCAAATTCGAGGGTGAAGTTTTGGAAAATCAGTAATTATAGCGATTCAAATGAGTCTTAATTTTACATTTTTATAATATCATAAGGCTATTATCTTTGCACATCTTTTGAAAAACCAAATTAAAATATGAGTTATTTGATATACGCAGTGCCGGCATTGGCATTGGTTGGGATCGTTGTGATGATCTTTAAATCACGATGGGTAAACAAGCAAGATGCTGGAGATGAGAAAATGCAATCGCTGGCGAATCACATTCGTGAAGGTGCACTTGCATTTTTAAGTGCAGAGTACAGAGTATTGGCCATTTTCGTAGTGGTGGCAGGCATACTTTTAGGAGTGATTTCGGCCCTGGTAGAAACCACGCATTGGTTTATCGTAGTTGCTTTCGTTATTGGAGCAATTTTCTCAGCAGTTGCTGGAAACATCGGTATGCGTATCGCCACAGCTGCTAACGTACGAACGACACAAGCAGCCAGAACTAGCTTGCCTCAAGCACTGAAGGTGTCCTTCACTGGAGGAACTGTTATGGGCCTTGGAGTAGCCGGATTGGCCGTATTTGGATTAAGCATGTTATTTATCCTTCTGTTCGGTTGGTTTATGGGTGGTGAATGGACCTCCACTGATGATATGACCATCGTATTGGAAGCACTGGCTGGATTCTCGTTGGGTGCCGAGTCGATCGCATTGTTTGCACGTGTAGGTGGTGGTATTTACACGAAAGCAGCAGACGTAGGAGCGGACCTTGTAGGTAAAGTAGAAGCAGGAATTCCTGAGGATGATCCTAGAAACCCAGCAACAATTGCGGATAATGTAGGTGATAACGTAGGCGATGTAGCTGGAATGGGAGCTGACTTGTTCGGTTCATATGTAGCCACTGTGCTCGCATCGATGGTGCTTGGAAACTATGTGATCAGAGATATGGGTGGTGCGATTGACGATCAGTTCGGAGGAATTGGTCCTATTTTGTTGCCATTGGTAATCGCTGGAGTTGGTATAATCTTCTCTATTATGGGTACCTGGGTGATCAAGATCAGCAACGAAAACGCCAAAGAAGCGGAGGTGCAAAAAGCCTTGAACATGGGTAACTGGGGGTCTATCATACTGACAGGTATTGCATGTTATTTCCTAATTGACTTATTGTTACCTGCTACCATGCAAATGTCTTTGTTTGGAGAAGGTATCGTTGAGATTACTTCAACCAGAGTGTTTGGAGCTGTATTGGTCGGACTTTTTGTAGGTGCTGCCATCTCATACATGACAGAATACTTCACTGGTTTGGGCAAAAAGCCTGTGATGGCTATCATTCAGAATTCATCAACAGGTGCGGCCACCAACATTATTGCTGGTTTAGCAACGGGTATGAAATCCACTTTTGGACCGGTTATTCTTTTCGCTGGAGCGATCTGGGGAGCCTATGAATTGGCGGGCTTTTATGGTGTAGGTATCGCAGCTTCGGCTATGATGGCTACTACGGCTATGCAATTGGCGATTGATGCATTTGGTCCGATAGCGGATAATGCAGGTGGTATTGCTGAAATGAGTGAGCTTCCAGAGGAAGTAAGAACCAGAACAGATATTCTTGATTCAGTAGGAAACACAACCGCCGCTATCGGTAAAGGATTTGCCATTGCTTCGGCGGCATTGACAGCATTGGCGCTTTTCGCTGCCTATGTAACTTTTACAGGCATTGATGGCATCAATATTTTCAAAGCGGATGTGTTGGCCGCCTTGTTTATAGGAGGAATGGTGCCAGTAGTCTTCTCTGCACTGGCAATGGAGTCAGTTGGTAAAGCAGCCATGGAAATGGTGAAGGAAGTGAGAAGACAATTCAAAGAAATCCCTGGAATCCTCGAAGGAACAGGTAAGCCTGAATACGATAAATGTGTAGAAATATCTACGAAAGCTTCTATCCGAGAGATGATGCTACCTGGTGCGATCACTATTGTATTCCCAGTGATCATTGGATTTTTGATGGGACCCGAAGCACTCGGTGCATACATGGCTGGTGTCGCAGTGTCTGGTGTACTTTGGGCCATCTTCCAAAACAACGCTGGTGGTGCGTGGGATAATGCTAAGAAGTCTTTTGAAGCTGGTGTGATGATTGATGGAGAGATGACCTACAAAGGATCGGAGGCTCATAAAGCAGCTGTGACTGGTGATACTGTGGGTGATCCATTTAAGGATACTTCAGGGCCGTCTATGAACATCCTGATTAAGCTTACTTGTCTGGTAGGTTTGGTGATCGCTCCAATACTTGGTGAAATTTATGGAGGCGTATCTCACAGTGCTGCTAAAGAGGATGCGGTCGAGCAGGTTGTGGCGAAAAAAGAAATTAAAGTAACTGTGGAAGGTGAGGATGAAGAAAACCTAAAGGCAGAGATCACAATTGTAGAAGGGGATAAAACAGAAACGAAAACGATCAAAGGTTCTAAAGCAGAAATAGAAGCTGCGGTAGAAGAGCAGAAATAGTTTTTAGTAAAAAAAAGTCAATTTGAAACCCTTCAGGATCGCCTGAAGGGTTTTTTTGTACCTTTTCTATTCTGATTTACTGGGTTTATTAATGGCTTATATCGAATAGGATATCTCATTTATCGAAAGATGGAGTTTAACAATTGATATGTAACTATCTGTAAAATAGCCATTTAAGAAAAATTAGTATATTTGTACAAATCAACGCCTAATACATATGTTGAAGTACCTACACCCAAACAATATTTCACTGATCCTTTGGTTCAGTATTGCACCTTTCTTTTTGCTGGCCAATTTGAATTCTGATACAGAGAAGTTTGAACTACTTTCCGAGCAACTCAATGAAGCCATCGAAGCAAGAAATTTTGCAGAAGCACGAACTACTATTGAGGAGTTAATGCCATTAATGAAAGAGTCGTTGAAGGCTGACAAGAAGCGGCTTTCTACTCTGAAGAAAGAAGATAGTCCAGGTGAGGACCCAGCTGTTTTTGAACAAAAACTGGAACGTAAAACAGAATTATATAATTCGCTTAAGAAACTAGTAGGAATCTCACCTGCCGCTTTGAGAGTGAAAGCGAAATTGATAAAAGCAGAAGTTTCTGAATTTATCAATCTAAGCTAAAAGACAGTTTACTGATGATTATTAAACCCTGACAAGCACAGCTTCGTCAGGGTTTTTCTTTTTTTGAGTAGTTGATTCCCAGGAATTTCAGAGTTTTGCCGAGGCTCAAAATCGACACATGAAAATATACGGACTTCTAGGTGCTCTTTTCTTATCCATCGTGGTTGCAAGAGGACAATCGTTATCTTATGAAGAGGTAACTGACTTGGAACAAGTTGTTCCTAATCGGGAGAACTCAAGTTGGGCTCAAAACCAGCCTTATGTCATTATGATAAGCATTGATGGTTTTAGGCATGATTATGCAGAAAAGTATGGAGCGGATAACATCCTCTCCATCATGAAAGGTGGCGTTTCAACTCGTTCGCTAATTTGCTCTTTTCCTACTAAAACGTTTCCCAACCACTACACGCTTGTTACTGGCTTGTACCCTGGAAATCATGGCTTAGTGAGTAATGAGTTCTATAGTCGAGAGAAGGATTACTGGTATAAAATTAGAGACAAAAAGGCTGTTCAGGATGGGTCCTGGTATGGAGGCGTTCCGATTTGGGTATTAGCTGAACAGCAGCAGATGCTTTCTGCCAATCTCTTCTGGGCGGGATCTGAAGCACCGATACGAGGAATGCTTTCCACATATTCGTATCAATACAACAGCAGAATTTCCAATGCACACCGCATTCGTAAGCTATTGGGTTGGCTGGACTTACCAGAAAAACAGCGACCACATATGCTTCTCGGATATTTTTCATTAGTAGATGATGCAGGTCATCGATATGGCCCAGATCATGAAAAAACGAAAGATGCCGTACTGGAGATGGATGCGTTAGTGGGAGAACTTATGAGAGGAGTTGAGCAAACAGGGCTTCCTGTTAATATTGTGCTTGTCTCAGATCATGGAATGTCTCCCATCAATCGAGGATTGGTTTTACCGGAGTTGGTAGACTTACAGGACGCGGAGGTTGCTTACAGCTTTCCTCCAATGATTTACCAGCCGGATACTGCAAAAAGAGATCAACTGTACGGTGAATTGTTACAGGTGGAAGGACTAAAAGTCTACCGTCAATGGGAAGTGCCTGAATACCTTCATTTTAAAAATGAGGACCGAGTAGGTGATCTGGTCTTACTTACGAAAGCGCCAACGATAATACTCGAAAGGCCAGGCGTGATAAGTGGAGGAACTCATGGCTTTAACCCGTTCAATACACCGGATATGGGTGGGATCTTTTGCGGAAGTGGACCTCAGCTAAAATCGGGTGTGAGATTGTCTCCAACAGAAAATATTCACATCTACCCATTAATTGCTGAAATACTGGGATTAAGCATCTCTGAGCCAATAGATGGAGACTTGCGTTCATTGGAATTTATACTAAAAAAGTAGCGAAATCAACTCTGGCATACTTTTAGAGTAAGTGTAGAATATGTTACACTTTTTAGATTTTTTCCTTACAGTATTTCATAGCGCGTTTGTGTTGTTTATTCTTTTCGGATGGATGATTCCAAAGTTTAGGAAATACCACATGACCGCTATCTTATTGACGCTTGTGGCCTGGTTATTAATCGGATTGTACAAGGGAGTGCTAGGGTATTGCCCACTTACTGATTGGCACTGGGATGTAAAACGTGCTCTTGGCGAAACGAATATGCCCAGCTCTTTTATTGAGTATATAGTAGAAAGAGCTATCGGGTTAAACTTCCCAACCTTGGTCATAGACGTAGTGACAGCCTCTGGTTTGATCTTCGGAATTGCTATGAGCGTGATCGTTTATTTGAAACATCTAAAAAACTCATCGAAAAAGTCTACTCATATTGCTAGCTAAGTGTCAAATTTGAGGTTGGAACGAATGATTTTCTAAGTTGGTTTTTTGGAAAACGATTGGTTATTCAATACCAAAAAATTCCCGATCAGCAAGAAAGTTGTTCAGGACTACAATTACTTATTAACTTGTTCTTAGATTGTTAGCCAACCTAATCTAAATATGACACGACCAGAGAAACTTGAAATCCTTTATGTGGATGATGAGCCTGCTAACTTAAGAAGCTTTAAGTCTGCTTTTAGACGCCTTTACAAAGTGCATATCGCAGATCATCCTTCTACAGCTATGGAAATTGTAAAAGAAAAGGATCTTAAGATAGTGGTTTCGGATCACAGAATGCCAGATTTGGTAGGCACGGATCTCTTAAGAGAAATTCATGCATACGATGAGAAGATTAAGCGAGTCATTTTGAGTGGGTTTGTTTCAAAAGAGGAACTTGTAGAGGCTAACAACGCTTTTGGGTTGCATGCTTACATCCCCAAGCCGTGGGATTTTGAAGATGTGAATGCCACGTTCGAACGATTACTGTCTGAGGAGGTTTCTCCCAAAATGAATTACGAATAAATACGGAGAGCATATACGATATGGAACCCTTCTCTTTGCAAAAAGAGAAGGGTTTTTTCATTATGAACGAATCCATGAAATGTCTTGAAGACGGTTTTGCTTGGAAAATAGCCTGTTAAGGCCATTTAGAGAATTTATCACCTTTTTTTTCTTGCTACAGATAGGCTTTGGCACGGTAATGGTAATACACTAAACAAGAAATTAATAATACTTTTTAGTTAGGTTAGGTTGGTGAATAGCTCCCCTCGTCCCTCGAGGGGGGCTTTCTTTTTTTATACCCACCAAACACATAGCCAGACAAGCTGTTCTTTAGCAAATGAAAAAGTTTGCGCAGCTTCTACTTGATCTGGAAAACACCTCAAGCACCTTGAAAAAGGTAGCTGCACTTCGTGCATTTTTTCATGAAGCGGAACCAACAGATCGTGTATGGGCCATTGCGCTGTTTACGCATCGAAGACCCAAACGAAAGGTGACTACTCGGTTATTAGCCGAATGGGCTGTAGAGGAGTCTGGATTGGATACCTGGCTCTTTGAAGAAAGTTATGCAGTAGTTGGGGATTTGGCCGAAACACTATCGCTCATCCTTCCTACCAATGAACAAACGACCAACGAGAGCCTTACTTATTGGATCGATTGGTTATTGAGTATGGAACAGGATTCTGAGTTAGACAAAAAAAGAAAGATTCTCGAAACATGGAGAGTCCTGGATCAGCAAGAACGATTTGTTTTCAACAAGTTGATTACCGGAGGTTTTCGAGTAGGCATTTCAAAAAACCTGATCACCCGTTCTTTGGCTGAGGTGACCAATCAGGAGACTACAGAAATGTCCCATCGGTTGATGGGAAACTGGGATCCTTCCAAAATCACTTATGAAGAGCTCATTCTTAAAAAGGATGAAAATGAAGACCTGTCTAAACCGTATCCATTTTATCTCGCTTATCCACTCGAAAGTGAAGTAGATGCCTTGGGAAAGGAGTCCGATTGGATCGCCGAATGGAAGTGGGATGGCATTCGATCACAACTAATCAAGCGTGAAGATCAATTGTACTTATGGAGTAGAGGAGAAGAGTTAATCACCGAAAAGTTTCCTGAACTTCATGTGCTCAATGATTTATTGCCAGAAGGAACCGTCATTGATGGGGAGTTGCTTCCTTTCAAAGACGGTCAGCCTTTGTCTTTTGCTTTGCTACAAACAAGAATTGGAAGGAAAAACATTACCAAAAAGCAGTTGATAGAAGCACCTGCGAGAATTCTTGCTTATGACCTGCTAGAGTTCGAAGGGAAAGACATTCGCAAGGAACCCATTCATAAACGTCGGACTCATCTTGCTGACATTCTTTCTGATGAGGCGGTAAGTGAATATGTAATGTTGTCAGATCAGGTGGCTTTCAGCTCATGGCATCAGCTTGCTGAACTTCGAAAGGAATCTCGTGCTCACTATGCCGAAGGCTTTATGCTCAAGCACAAGGATTCGGTATATCAAACCGGTCGCAAACGCGGTGACTGGTGGAAATGGAAAGTCGATCCTTTAAGCATTGATGCGGTAATGATCTATGCACAGAAAGGGCACGGAAGAAGAGCAGATATCTATTCAGATTATACGTTTGCGGTATGGGACGGTGAGGGTCTCGTGCCTTTTGCTAAAGCGTATTCAGGACTTACAGACAAGGAGCTTTTGGAAGTTACACGATTTGTTCGTGGGAATACATTGGAACGATTCGGTCCGGTTAGAACCGTAAATGCCACGCAGGTTTTTGAAATTCATTTCGAAGGAATTGCTGAGTCCAAACGGCATAAATCGGGTATTGCAGTTAGGTTTCCACGAATCCATCGATGGCGTAGGGATAAAACTCCAGAGGAAGCCAACACTCTTGATGATCTCAAGTCTCTGCTAAATCTTTATGGATAATGGGTATTTTGTTTATCTTAAGATGATCAAACAATAACCCTATGAAAATAATATTCGAATGGTTGCTCAGCATTCTTGCTGCATTTCTTTTGCTACAGACACTCTTTTTTAAATTCTCCGGTAGTGACGAAAGTGTTTATATCTTCAGTCAGCTAGGTATGGAGCCCTGGGGAAGGATTGGTTCCGGTGTATTGGAGTTGATCGCAGGTGTCCTGTTGTTATGGTCCAAATACCGCGTTTACGGTGCGATTTTAGCCTTGGGGGTAATCTCGGGAGCACTCTTTTTTCACCTAACTTCTCTTGGAATTGAAATAATGGATGACGATGGACGCCTTTTCTACTATGCATTGACGGTTTTCATTAGCTCATTGATTCTAGTGTTTATGCGGAAAAAGGACCTGCCCTTATTCAATAAACAAACTGCATAGACGAATCATTTAGAGAAGTGTGAATGATCATTTAGCGCCGGCTTACAAGTGGTTTAAGAAGAAGAAATGGCAGCCTTTTCCTTTTCAGGAGAAAGCGTGGAAAGCCTATTTGGATGGTAAAAGTGGATTGTTAAATGCTCCTACGGGCAGTGGTAAAACCTATGCGTTGTGGATTCCATGTGTTCTTGAATTTTTAAGAGACCATTCACCGGAAGAAGTCACACCTGAAGTGCGCGTGCTGTGGGTTACTCCCTTGCGAGCCTTAGCAAAAGACATCCAGCGTGCAATGCAGGAGGTCTGTGATGACATGGATCTTCGGTGGGAAGTGGGTTTGAGAACTGGTGATACGACTAGTGGTCAGCGTCAAAAGCAGAAAAAAAAGGCACCTCAGGCCCTGGTTATCACGCCAGAGAGTATCCATGTCCTGCTTAGCCAGAGCGATTATCCTAATTTTTTCAAAAATCTAAAAGCCATCATTGTAGATGAGTGGCATGAAATACTCGGTACCAAACGGGGAGTTGCCACTGAGTTAGCGATCTCCAGATTGAAGGCATTAAATGGTTCAGGCCTCAAGGTCTGGGGTATCAGTGCGACCATTGGTAATTTGCCTCAGGCAAAACGCGTCCTGCTGGGTGAAGATTTTTACAAAGATGCTGTTACCATAAGAGCTGACCTTAACAAGGAAGTGCTGGTAGAATCTGTTTTACCAGATGAGGTGGAGAAATTTCCATGGACAGGTCACCTCGGAACGAAGTTGCTGCCCAAGATTTTGCCGATCATCAATCGCTCCAAAACGACCTTATTGTTTACTAATACCCGATCACAGACGGAGCTTTGGTATCAGGCGTTGTTAAAATTTGCACCGGAATTATCGGGAGTCATAGCCATGCATCATGGTTCCATGGACCATGATATTCGTGGGTGGGTAGAAGATGCCTTGCATGCAGAGAAACTCAAAATTGTGGTTTGTACCTCAAGTCTTGATTTAGGGGTAGACTTCCGGCCGGTAGATACGGTCATACAGGTAGGCGGACCCAAAGGGATTTCGAGGTTTTTTCAGCGTGCTGGACGTAGTGGACATCAGCCGGGTGCTACTTCTAAAATCTATTTCGTACCTACGCATTCACTGGAACTGGTAGAGGGGGCTGCATTACGTGAGTCCATTGGCGAGAAAAAATTCGAAAGCAGAAAACCACTTCAAAAGAGTCTGGATGTTTTAATTCAGTACCTGGTCACTTTAGCGGTTAGTGGTGGTTTTAAGCCGTTGCAGATATTAGAGGAGGTTAAAAGCACGTATTGCTATCGCCTCCTTAACGCTACGGAATGGCAATGGTGCCTGGAGTTTATCACTACAGGTGGAAAGACACTCGGTCAATATGACGAGTTTGCCAAAGTCTATAATGATGATGGTATTTACAAAATCATCAATAAGAAGGCAGCCACTAAGCACAAATTATCCATAGGGACGATCGTAGGTGATCCTGCTCTGAAAGTTAAATTCATTACCGGAGGTCATGTCGGTACGATAGAGGAGAGCTTCATTTCCAGATTAAATTCCGGGGATTGCTTTTGGTTTGCAGGTCGTAATTTGGAATTTGTCCGGATCAAGGATCTTACCGTCTTAGTCCGAAAATCGAATAAAAAAAGTGGGTTGACTCCCCAGTGGATGGGCGGAAGGCTTCCTCTTTCCTCCATGCTAGCGGATAAGATCCGTCAAAAATTTGAAGATTCGGTTTCAGGTATCTATGCGGATATAGAGATGCAAACCATCAAGCCTATTTTGGAGTTACAAGCCAAGTGGTCTGAGGTACCCACAAGAAAGCGGTTACTTATTGAAAAAACCAAAACACGGTTTGGTCATCACATATTCATGTATCCATTTGAGGGGATGTTTGTGCATGAAGTCCTTGGAGGCGTAATTGCCATGCGCATCAGCCGGATACAGCCAATTTCTTTTTCCATATCCATGAATGATTATGGTTTTGAGCTGTTATCCGATCAGGAAATACCTATTGAGGAGGCACTGGAGCTTGATCTCTTCAGTGAAGAAAACCTATTCCCAGACATTCAGGAGTCCATCAATATGACAGAGATGGCTAAGCGAAAGTTTCGGGATGTGGCTACCATCGCCGGATTGATTTTTCAAGGCTATCCCGGCAAAGGAATACGAGCCAAACACTTGCAAGCTTCCTCGGGCATACTCTACAAGGTTTTTGAGGAATATGATCAGGAAAACCTATTGATTAAGCAATCCATGGAGGAAGTGCTCACGCTTCAGGTAGAGCACAGTCGGTTGTTAGAAGCGATCAGAAGGATTAATCAACAAAAAATTGTGCTCAAGGAAACGATCAAGCCCACACCATTTGCATTTCCAATCCTTGTAGACATGTTTAGAAGGCAGAATTTAACCTCCGAACAGCTATCAGATCGGATTGCAAAAATGCAATTGCAATTGGAACGCGTTGCAAATAAGCAGAGTTGATTACTTTTGAAATCTTTAACAAACATTAGCTCATGAGAACACTATTCGTTACGATTTTCGCAGTTGCCGCCCTTAGTTTGAATGCTCAATCCATCACCGGTCAGTGGAAGACTATAGATGATGAAACAGGAAAGCCCAGATCGGTTGTCGAGATTGAAGAACTAGATGGAAAGTACTACGGGAAGATCATCAAGTTATTCCGGTCACCTGATGAAGAGCAAGACCCTATTTGTGATGAGTGTCCGGGTAAGCGAAAGAATCAAAAAATTATCGGAATGGAAATTATTTCGGATATGGAATTTGATTCAGACGACAAGGAATATTCAGATGGAGAAATTCTTGACCCTGAGAGTGGTAGTGTCTACGACTGTAAACTCTGGGTTGAAAACGGCAATCTGAAAGTTCGCGGGTACATCATGTTTCTTTACCGCACCCAAACATGGTTGCCATATGAAGGGTAGTGTACAGCTACTCGGACCTACTTACGAATTTCAATTTTTAGATCAGCATTTAATTTTAGATGCTTCTAAAGCCTTCTTTTGGAAAGAAGAGAACGCTTTGGTTGTAGCTGACCTGCATCTGGGCAAAGCCGGACATTTCAGAAAACACGGAGTTCCTATTCCAAGAGAAGTGCATGTGACTGATTTTCAGCGACTAAATTCGCTGATTAGTGACTATACACCTGATAGGATTCTCTTTTTAGGAGACCTTTTTCATAGCGATTCCAATGAAGAGTGGTTGGATTTTGTGACCTGGTCCAATCATCATAAGGATGTGGAACAGATCCTGATAGAAGGCAATCACGATATTCTGGACGCAGATTCCTATCAGCAGACCTGCATGAAGTTAGCAGCGAGGTATCAGGCTGGTCCATTTCTGCTGACCCATGAATATGAAGAGTCGGAGTATTACAATATATCGGGTCATGTGCATCCGTGCGTTTATTTGAGGGGGCTGGCCAGGCAAGGGGCCAGACTTCCGTGTTTCCATTTTGGCGTGTCCAGTGCGCTGGTGCCAGCGTTTGGTGAGTTCACCGGCAGCCATGCCATTCGATCAAAGAAATCAGATCAGTTTTTCGCCATAGGGGATGGCCAGCTCATTGGGTTAATGGGCTAAATCCATTATTTTACAGAAATAAACCAGCTATTCATCAAGTATGAGGTTACTTTTTGAGTCTAATATGTATTTAAAGGAAGAGCGAAAGCTCTGGGTGTATGAAGGATAGGGAAATTCTGGATAGAATAAGCAAAGGTGACGAGCGAGCCCTAGACTACCTCTACAAGAAGTACTATAAAATGATGACCAATTTGGTCCTCAAAAATAATGGTACCATTGACGAAGCAAAGGATGTCTATCAGGAGGCCCTGGTAGCTTTTTGGCAGAAAGCAGCAAGCGGAAAACTTGTACTTACTTCCAAAATAAGCACATTCCTTTACAGTATATGCCTAAATCAGTGGCGAAAAGAACTCGACCGGAAGAGTCGTTTGAGTAATGAGGAGGTAGATAAGGAGGAGTTCCAGAGTCATGATGCAGAGGAACGATATAAAATTGTGATGCAGTGTATTGGCGAGCTGGGTGACACCTGCAAGCGGATATTAACTTATTATTATTTCGATGGTTTGAACATGTCAGATATAGCAGAACAAATGAATTTTGCGAATACAGATACAGCGAAGACCAAAAAGTATAAGTGTAAAAAGAAGCTAGATAGTTTAATTAAAGAACGCTACAGCACAACTGATTTTTTTGATTGATGAGCCCAACACCACAACATCAAATAGACGCCTACCTCAGGGATGAACTTAATCCCGGGGAATTGAAGGAATTTGAGTCCTTAATGGACAAAGACCCTTCATTTGCTCAGCAAGTACAATTTGAGCAAAACATCGCCAAAGGTCTTTCTGAAGTAAGAAAGGCCGAGCTCAAAGCTCGATTAGATGCCATTGATGTTTCTCCGGTAAGTTGGGTCGGAGGATTAGGTCAGTTGGCTAACAATGCAGTAGTGAAAACTTTGGGTGGAATTGCAGCAGCATCAGTAATTGGTGTAATGATCTACAACAGCAATGAACCTTCTGAAGAGAATCAAGCAGATATGCACGGTCCATTGATCACTTCAGAGATCAACCAACCATCTGAAAAGCAAGTTGACACAGAGGTTTGGGAAAAGCTCAATTTAGAGAATACAGCGGATCAGCAGTATTCAGAACAATCCGAGTCCCAGACTTTTGAGCCGATTCCAGCCAAGCCTGAAATTGAACACATCGCGGGAGCGAATAATAAAGAAGTTGATGAGATTGAGAAGGAGTTTACACCACAAGTAAACGTGCCTAAGCCCGGTGATCTTGCTAAAGAAGAAGGCCTTTCAACGCCAGATTCCAATTTGCCAGATGTAACAGCCTCTGATGATGTTGTGGAGGATGAAGCCATTCCAGTGGATGTAAAAACGGTCAATAGAAAGAACGAAACATTGAAGTACAAGTACTTTGATGGCAAGCTGTTCTTATACGGTGATTTCAATCAAAACCCATACGAAATCCTTGAAATCAATGGAGTCAAAGACCGAAAACTCTATCTGTACTTTGAGCAGAAATACTTCAATATTGATGTTACTGACAAAGTTTCAGAATTGAATGAACTAACCGATAATCGATTGATTAAAGAGTTGGAGATTATTCGCAACAATAAGCTCTAGTACGATACAATTCCACGTACATTAGTTAGTTTTGAGGCGGGATGGAACAGAAGACCCGTAAGAAACGAAAATTAGGAAGTTACCCTTTCATTAGCGTTACGCTGAGCATTACGCTGGCCCTGTTTGTTATTGGGCTATTCGGCATGCTGGCACTTCACGCCAATAAGTTAACCACTGTCATTCAGGAGAATATTGAATTGCAGGTGTTCCTCAACAAGCAGATTTCATCAGGAGAAATTACGAAGATTAACCGGACCATTGGGTCCAAGCCCTTCGTGCTGAAAAAAGACAATGCGCCTTTGATTCGAATGGTCACTAAAGACGAAGCTGCCAAGCAGTTTATTCAGGAAACGGGTGAAGATTTTACCGAATTTTTAGGTGACAACCCACTTCGGGATGTATTGGTGGTAAATATAGACCCTGCTTATCAGCCGTCAGATTCACTGCGCCAGATCAAGGCGGATTTGGAACTTATCGGCGGAGTATATGAAGTCTCTTATGTGGAATCACTCGTAGAAAGCATCAATGAGAATCTAACCAAGATTGGGCTAATCCTTTTGGGGTTCTTCGTTATTCTACTCATCGTGGTAGTGATCCTGATCAACAATACGATTAAGTTGGCGTTGTTTTCACAACGATTCCTGATTCGGAGTATGCAACTAGTCGGTGCTACTTCGGGCTTTATTCGGGGCCCATTTCTGAAAAGAGCTGTTTGGTATGGTTTGGTGGCTGGTACTTTCGCCAGTGCGATACTCTTGTTAATCATGGCCTACGCGAACCAAAAAATTGAAGATTTATCCCAATTACAAGATACTGAGACACTGGCCATACTATTCGGGTCAATTATCGTGTTAGGGATTTTGGTTGGGTACCTGAGTACCTACAGGGCAGTAAGAAAATATTTGAAACTTTCATTAGACGAACTTTATTGATATGTCAGATAAGAGCAAATTCGCCTTTCAAAAGGCCAATTATATAATCATGTTAGTAGGGGTGCTGACCCTAATTATTGGCTTTTTCATCATGTCTTCAGATGGAGAACCATATGGCTTTGGATTCCTTGGATTGACTTTAGGTCCATTGGTCGTAATGCTTGGGTTTATCATCCAATTCGTGGCTATTTTTTACAAGCCCAAAAGCGATTCTCCTGCCGAAAGCGAATAATACATGACGTGGATTGAAGCATTGATCCTTGGGGTCATTCAGGGGCTTACTGAGTTTTTACCGGTGAGTAGCAGCGGGCATTTAGAAATCGGTAGCGTGTTGTTAGGTGTGCAGTCAAGTGAAAACTTACTGTTTGCGGTAGTGGTTCATGCGGCTACAGCACTCAGTACTATCGTTGTATTTAGAAAAGACATTCTCGAGATTCTTAAGGGGTTAATCCAATTTAAATGGAATGAATCCTGGGATTTTGCGATTAAGATCATCATCTCCATGATCCCTGTCGGTATTGTAGGAGTGTTCTTTGAGGATGAAATTACGGCCTTGTTTACTGGTAATCTCTACCTGGTTGGAAGCATGCTGATCGTTACTTCTGCATTGTTGTTTTTTACGCATTTTAAGAAAGACAATAACAGATCCGTTGGAAAGGGTGCAGCACTTATTATTGGTATCGCACAGTCAATCGCAATTTTGCCTGGTATTTCCCGATCTGGATCTACCATCGCTACAGCATTGCTGCTAGGTGTGGAGAAGAGTAAGGCCACTCGATTCTCATTTTTAATGGTTTTAGTGCCGATTCTCGGAGCAAGTTTGTTAAAACTCAAAGATTATTTTGAAACACCAGCGGCCTATGATGGCTTAAGTGCTTCATCGATGATCGTAGGGTTTATCGCCTCTTTCGTAGCAGGTTATATTGCTTGTAAATGGATGGTGGGAATAGTTAAGAAGGGAAAACTAACCTATTTCGCTATTTACTGTTTAGTAGTAGGACTCATCGCAATCATCTCTCAGATTTGGACATAAACCAATACACGGAAGGTAAAATACTGTTGATTGATAAGCCACTGACCTGGACATCTTTCGATGTAGTGAAGAAGCTGCGTTATGCCTTGAAAGTTAAGAAAATAGGACATGCCGGCACTTTGGATCCACTAGCGACCGGACTGTTACTGATCGGTACAGGGAAGTTTACTAAAAAACTCAACGAGCTACAGGGACTGGATAAGGTTTATGAAGGTGTGATTACCATTGGTAAAACCACACCCTCTTATGATCTGGAAACGGAGTTTGATTCCATCAAAGATGCTTCTCATGTCACAGAAGAAGAATTAATCAACGCCGCAGCTAAGCTTACGGGTAGCATATCACAAATCCCACCGGCTCATTCTGCTGTTAAGGTCAATGGTGAGCGTGCATACAAAAAAGCGCGTAAAAATGAAGCAGTGAAGCTTGATCCCCGTCAGGTGATCATCCATTCCTTTGATATTACCAAAGTAGAAGGAGATAACATTCATTTCAGAATAGCTTGCACCAAGGGTACTTACATCAGAACGATGGCAAAGGATTTTGGGGAGCTATTGGGAATTGGCGGTCATTTGAGTGCACTGCGGAGGACGAAAATCGGGGACTACTCCGTGGAGGATGCACATCAGTTAGACGAGTTTGTGAACCAAATGAAGGATCATGCAGCTGATTGAAAACTTATCGGAATTCGAAGCACCTGACTATGCAGTAGTCACGTCCGGGACGTTTGATGGTGTGCATTATGGTCACCACAAGATTTTAAAGAAAATAGGCCAAATCGCTCGAGCCAAGAATGGGAAGAGCATAGTGCTCACCTTTTGGCCACACCCGAGATTTGTCTTAAAAAAAGACGCGAGTGACCTGAAATTGCTTACCACATTTGAAGAGAAGGCTCAACTGCTCGAGGCTAATGGAATCGATTACCTCGTCAAAATACCTTTCACCAGGGAATTTTCAGAACTGAGCTCTGACCAGTTTATTCGTGAAGTGCTTGTGGACAAGCTTCAAACCAAAAAGTTGGTGATTGGGTATGATCATCGGTTCGGTAAAAACAGGGAAGGTGGCTTTGATTACCTGATGGAGCATTCTAATGAATATGGATTTGAGATAGAGGAGATTTCGAGGCAAGACATTGAGAACGTGGGTGTAAGTTCTACGAATATCCGAAAAGCGCTTGCTGACGGTGATATTCATGTGGCAAACGAATTTTTAGGTCGTGCGTACAGCATCACAGGTTTTGTGAAAGATGGTGACCGGATAGGAAGGAGTATTGGTTTTCCTACGGCCAACCTGGACATTCCAGAAGCTTACAAATTGATTCCTGCAGATGGAGCGTATGCCGTCCGGACCTATGTAGATGGTCAACAATACCTGGGAATGCTCAATATCGGGCAGCGACCAACTGTTTCGGGAGAGGAACGTCGAATCGAAGTGAACATTTTCGACTTCAATGACGATATCTACAATGCCAGAATCAAGGTGGAATTCGTTCGTTTGCTTCGAAAGGAGCAGAAGTTCGGAAGTATTGATGAGCTGAAAGAGCAATTAAACAAAGACCGCCTCCATGCGATTGATATATTGAATAAAGATTAACACTATGCGAAAACTCATTGTAGCGGTGGCTTTGTCAGCTTTATTTGGAGGCTGTACATCTGGAAAAGTATCTTCATTACTATTTTCTCCGGCGGATGATCGTCAGCTAGGCGAGCAGGTCAGTGAAGAAATTGCATCAAACCCTCAGGAATATCCTGTATTGGATAAAAGTCAATACCCAAAAGCTTACGGCTATTTGAATTCAATGAAGGATCGTATTCTTCGGAGCAATGATGTTGACTATCTGGAAGAATTTGCCTGGGAGCTTAAGATCATCAACGATGATGATATGTTGAATGCTTTTGCCACGCCTGGCGGTTACATCTATGTGTACACGGGGCTCATTAAATTTCTGGAAAATGCAGATGACCTGGCCGGTGTAATGGGACACGAAATAGCTCATGCTGACCGACGACATTCGATTAAGCAACTGGAAAAGCAGTACGGAATTACCATATTGGCGAGTATCCTTCTTGGTGAAAACTCAAGTCAGTTGGCACAAATAGCGGCTCAACTGGCCGGAACGGGTGCAATTTTAAAATTTAGCCGATCTGCCGAATCAGAGGCCGATGAATATTCGGTATATTATCTAGCAGATACACCATATGCATGCAATGGAGCTGCTTCGTTTTTTCAAAAACTTTTAGATCAGGGAAAAGCCGGAGGAACTCCAGAGTTTTTGAGTACACACCCTAGTCCATCGAACAGAGTGTCTGATATTAACAATCAGGCTAAGGCGCAAGGTTGTAGCACACAGCTTACAAATGAAACTGGCATGACTTATGCAGAATTTAAAGCGAGTTTACCAAAATAATTGACAGATGAAATACCTTAAGATTCCGATCCTGATTACCGTATTAGGTGCATTGATGACCCTGTGGTCATGTGATAAAAATGGAGATATAGTCCTGTTTTCAATAGAAAACGACAAACAGCTCGGTGCGCAAGTAGCGGCTGAAATTGAGGCAGATGAGAGTTTTAACATACTTTCTGAAGCCGAGTACCCGGAAGCGTATGCCTACCTGCAGTCGATGACTGACGATATCCTCGCTTCAGATGAGGTAAGTTACAAGGATGAATTTGTCTGGAAGATTCACATCATCGATGAAGATGTATTGAATGCATTTGCGACACCTGGAGGATACATTTATGTGTATACCGGATTGATCAATTACCTGGACAAAGCAGATGATCTTGCTGGAGTGATGGGACACGAAATTGCGCATGCAGATCAGAGACATAGCTCCAAGCAGCTACAGCGTCAATATGGCATTCAAATTTTGTTGAGTATCGCTTTGGGTGAAGATGCGAGTCAGTTGGCACAGATCGCCGGACAGATCGCTGGAACAGGAGCTACACTCGCATTTAGTAGAGATGCAGAATCAGAAGCCGATGACTTTTCAGTGGAGTATCTATCAGATACGGAGTATGCATGCAATGGCGCGGCATCCTTTTTCAAAAAATTGTCTGAGTCTGGTCAGAGTGGTGGGCCGGAGTTTTTAAGCACGCACCCATCACCAGATAACCGTGTGGAAGATATTAACGCGAAGGCGGATGAACTGGCATGTGATAAAACAGCCATTACAGAGACAGAAGTTACATACGAACAGTTTAAATCAAGTTTACCTCAATGAAAAAGTCGGAAATCAACATTTCTGTAGAATTGGATGAGCAGAATATCCCGGAAAAAATAATCTGGGATGCGGATGAGAAGGAACAAGAAGGGCCATCGGAAACCAAGTCAATGAGCCTATCTCTATGGGATGAAAAAACGAAGAATACACTACGAATCGATCTGTGGGCTAAGGATATGCCGGTGGAAGACATGAAGCGCTTTTACATTGATTGCATTGGAGGAATGGCTCAGTCTGTATTAAACAGCACAGGAGATGAGTACATGTCGTCCGAGCTCAATGCCGTTTGTGATAAGTTTGTGGAGCACTTAAAGAATGAAATGAGTTAGTATGTCGGACTAAGCTGTCTTTTCGACCCTTGGAAGAATTCCTCCTCATTGATACATGGTTCCTATAAATACAAACAATCTCATAATTCAGTGAGATATCCCCCTGGCTCGGCGCCTCTATCTGCCTGCCAACAAAAGCAGGTTGCACTGCGATATGACCGAGTCGCCCAGACAGTTTAGGTAAGAGACTTGAGTATTGTTTAATAAAAGCATTAAAAGCCTGTCAATTTTGTAATTGGCAGGCTTTTTTGGTTAGACGAATTGTAAATTCTATCGAATAGAATGCCTCAATAGCTGCAATCTTGGTATTTTTATCTAATATTAGATTTTACTAAAGAATTTACATTAACTCATCTTAGTATATGAAGCTTACTTTACCCAAATCATTATTGAGTTTGGTCCTTTTGATGCTTGTTTCGGTAGCCTACGGGCAGGTATCTATAAAAGGTCAGGTCACGGACGAGGCTACAGGCGAGGCACTCATTGGAGTGAGCATATTGGTGAAAGGAACCGTACTAGGTACCATCACTGATGTAGAAGGAAATTTTAGCCTCGACATTAAATCGCCCCCTCCCGTTTCATTGATTGTTTCCAGTGTCGGGTACGAACGACTAGAGCTAGAAGTCAATCAGGCGAGCGTCTCTAGCTTAAGCATCGAAATGAAAGAATCCTTTATGTTGGGACAAGAAGTTGTTGTTTCTGCATCACGAGTAGAGGAGAATATCTTACAATCACCTGTTAGTATTGAGAAGATGGACGTAATTGCTGTTCAACAGACTCCTGCTGATAATTACTATAAAGGTATTCAATACCTTAAAGGTGTTGATGTCACACAAAGTAGTATCAACTTTCAGATTGTCAACGCTCGTGGGTTCAATTCCACAGGTAATACAAGGTTTGTGCAGATGACTGATGGGATGGATACACAGGCACCAGCTTTAAATTTCCCGATTGGTAATCTCAATGGACCATCAGAACTTGATGTGGAAAGTGTTGAGTTTATTTCGGGAGCTCAATCTGCCCTTTATGGTCCTAATGCTTTCAATGGACTTCTAAGAGTCACCAGTAAATCGGCATTTGATTACCAGGGTCTCAGTGCTTTTGCAAAAGTTGGATTAAATCACTTTGATGCAGATGTCTCATCTGGAGCTCCTTCCAGTCCCCAACCAATGGTTGATATGTCTGTTCGGTATGCAAAGGCATTTAATGACAAGTTTGCCTTTAAGGTAAACTTCAGTTATATGCAAGCCGAAGACTGGTATGCAACAGATTATCAGACCGATAGAGAAGGTCAACGTCAGGGTGAATTACCATTTAACCCAGGGAAAGATTCTCCTAATTTAATGGGAGATGAAGTGGCAGCAAACCTTGCAATTCTCTCTTTTTCAAGCAATTGGAGAAGTTTGTCCAACCCGCTTAATAACTATTATGCAATTAATGGAGGCAATGCACCCGTAGATATACAAGGTTTTGCAGATGATGGATTTCTCCCAAGCCAAGTTGTTTCAGCTACTCCTTTTCAAGAACATGAGTTGATAGATTATAACGCACAAAACATCAAAGCTAATGTTGGATTATACTACAGACCAACCGATAAAATAGAGTTGAGTTACTTGTATAATGCCGGTTTTGGAACGAGTATATACACCGGAGCTCAACGGTATTCTTTGAAGAACTTTGGTGTTCAGCAACATAGATTGCAGGCTGAATCTGATAATTGGTTTTTAAGAGCCTATGCAACTCTGGAGAATTCAGGTGATTCCTATATCACGGAATTTTACGCTAAGCGTGTATTGGATTTATCAGTTAGTCAAGCTCCGCTTGCAATTCCACAAGACGCTAGTGTATGGCTTGGTACATATGGGTATAATTATTTGAGGTATTTACAAAATGAACTCGGATATGACCCTGATTCAAACACTCCAGCGGACGTAAGTCAGGCAGATCAAATCGCCGCCTACAACTTTGCCAGAGAACAAACCGAAGCCTTATACGGTGTAGACTTTGAATCAGCTGAAGGCAAAAGAATTTTAGATCAGGCACTGAACGGTACTGTTCCTGATGGTCCTAAATTTAATGACCAATCGAAGTTGTATCATGCTGAATTTCAGTATGACTTCAAAAATGAGATTGAGTTTATGGAATTATTGGCTGGTGCTAGTTTTAGGATGTATGATTTACAGTCTAACGGAACCATTTTTCCAGATAGCGAGTCAAACCCAATAACTATTTCTGAGTTTGGAGCTTACACTCAAGGTTCTAAGAGATTTTTTGACGATAAGCTGAAGCTGATTGGATCAATAAGGGTCGATAAAAATCAAAACTTCAATGCAGTATGGAGTCCAAGAGTGTCTACCGTACTTACACCTTTCAAAAATCATAATTTCAGATTTTCGTATCAGACGGGATTTAGAAACCCAACTACACAAGGTCAGCATATTAACCTAAATATAATTTCTTCCAGATTATTGGGTGGCCTTCCCGAAAATCTAGAAAGGTATCAAATAGGAACAAACCCGTACCTGTATACATTGGAGTCCGTTGATGAATTTGCAGGCCAAATATTTGCCGCTACGCCAGCCCAACAGCAAGACCCAGGGTTTGTGGCTAACGCCAGTCAGTCATTAGAGGCAATTGATGAGTTCAATGCGGTGAAACCAGAACAAGTGAAGGGGTTTGAGGCTGGCTACAAAAGCCTTATTAAAAACAAGCTTATGGTTGACTTGGTTGGATATTTAAACAATTACGATAATTTTATTGTCCAACAACGAATGCGAAGGGCTGCCTTATATACAACTGACCAAGCTGCCGCGGATGCTGATCCATTATTGTCATATAGTTCGGATGCAAGCTTGGCGGGGCAACCAAATCCCATTTCTCTTTTGAATGGAACTGCAGACAATACTTACCAAGTATATACAAATGCAAGCGAATCCATTAGTGCAGTAGGGTTTGCTGCAGAAGCTACTTATCTATTCACCGGTAATTTCACCTTTGGAGTTAACTACAATTGGAATAAGCTAGATACAAATAACTCAGATGACTTTGTTTTTGGGTTTAATACTCCTGAACACAAGTACAATATCAAGTTTGGGAACAGAAAACTTACCGACGACATTGGGTTTAATGTGGTTTATAGGTGGCAATCAGAGTTTTTCTGGGAGAGTTCATTTGGTGATGGTGATATTCCTGCTTTCGGTACTTTAGATGCTCAGATCACTTATAAAACTCCTGTTAAGGCAACGGTAAAGCTCGGAGGATCTAACATTCTTAATAAATATTATATTCAAAGCATTGGAGCGCCAAGTATCGGTGCTATTTATTACGTTTCTGTGACATTCGATAGTATGATGAAATAAGCTATTTACAGAACTACACCAAAAAGGCCGGCTAACGTTGGCCTTTTTTATTTATTTTGTGGCTATGGCGGAGGAATTTAAACGATTTAATAGAATCAGGTCCAGACTTTTTGTCATCGTATTTGGAACGGATACTCCAGCTGGAAAGCTGTTTGACGTGGTGCTACTCATTGCGATTCTGCTGAGTATAGTCGTCGTAATGCTTGAGAGCATTGGAGCACTGAGAGATAACTATTTGGATGTGTTTCTGGTTCTTGAGTGGTCGTTTACGGCACTATTCAGTGTTGAGTATCTACTTCGATTATTTATTACACGCAAGCCTAAAACGTATGTTTTTAGCTTTCTAGGGCTGATTGATCTGATCGCTCTGTTGCCCACGTACATTTCCATTTTTGTGACTGGAGGAAGTTACCTGGTAGTGATCCGGGCTATTCGGTTGCTACGTGTGTTTAGAATCCTCAAATTGACGCGCTACCTCGAAGAAGCCCGTGTCTTGGCTAAAGCATTACAAGGTGCCCAGCGTAAAATTCTGATATTTATGGGAGCGGTGTCTACGCTTGTGGTCATTACCGGTACACTGATGTACCTGATAGAAGGTGGCGAGAATGGGTTTACCAGTATTCCTCAGAGTATCTACTGGGCGGTGGTGACGGTGACGACTGTGGGATATGGAGACATAGCACCACAAACGGTTCTTGGACAGTCATTTGCTACTGTGTTGATGCTAATGGGATATGCCATCATTGCTGTTCCTACAGGCATTATGACCACCGAAATGAATAGGCTTGATAAAGTGGAGGATAAAAAATGTCCAAGATGCGATGAAGGAAACCGCAGGAATGCTAACTACTGTTTCAAATGTGGTCAAAAAATGATCTAATAAAAAAAGGTCACCCCAATTAAGGGATGACCTTTAGCGTTTTATTTAGTACTAGACAATTTATTGAATTACACCTGCTATAGGGTAAACTGTCCAGTTAGTACTTGCAGTAGCACTCGCAGTTACAATAGGATATGGTGTTTCGTTAGGGCCAGCTACAGTTTCTCCAGCCACTACTACTTCAGTTCCTCCAGCTGTGCCATAAGTACCGTCTGCTAATGGCGAAACGTTTGATGGAATGACATGCCCTCTAATTATAGCGTCAAGTTGTGCAGCAGATAGACTACCAACAAGATCAGTAGTTAAAGCCTCATTAACTGGTGCAAATACTGTGACACCAGATGCAGAAAGTGAAATAAGTGCTCCAACTAATGTCTCTTCAGCTGGTTTACCAGCATCGGCTTTTTGAATTGCTGTTGCTAAATTGGAGTAAGCAGAAGACAAAAGGATTGGTTGAGCTGCAGTACCTAAGGTAGCTACGATAACACCACCAATAGTTGGCGGTACCAACACCACGTCCACAATGTGAACGTAACCATTTGTAGCTTCGATTGACGTAGTAATATTTCCGTTTACTGAAGCTCCGGTGTTGAGTATACCTTCACTATTATCTGGTTCGATTGTAATCAATTCACCTTGAGCCGTAGTTAACGTTCCTGTTAGATCTCCAGCAGCAATTTTAGCCATGGTATGTAGGTGATATGAAAGTACTGCTGTTTGGATGTCGGCAGAAACTGGATCAAAGCTTGTAAGACCTAGGGTCGTTAATAGTCTGACCATAGCAGCGTTACTTGGAGCAAATAAGGTCATTTCACCTTCGGCTGAAAGTGTCCCATCAAGACCTTCTTCATCCAGAAGACCTTTCAATGTAGATAAGTCTTCATTGCCAGATACTATTTCATAAATATTTTCTTCTGGTCCTGGGTCTTCATCCTCACCACAACTCATTGTAAATACAAGAGCGATTACCGCTGTAAATAGGGTCAATGCTCTCAAAGGGTTTAAAAAATGTTTCTTCATCATCTTCAGTTTTAATTTGTTTCTAAGTTAATGCTCTCTAAACTATAAGAGACCTATAAAGTTATTAAAAAATTTGTTATGCAAGCATACTAAATTAGTCTTTAAATAGTGTGAAAATCAGTATTCCTGGTGATCACCGTCATTTGTTGAGTGAAGGTATTTCATGAACTTAGAATTAACAAACCACAATAAGTCATGAAAACGCACTATAAAACCCCGCAAAAAATTCCTGATTTGCATGAAGCGCAATTACCTAAGTTGCTACATGCCAATGAGATTCTTCATAAAAAGGATCAGCGTCTCAGAGAATTTAATGGACTCATGCAAGTGAAACGCAATCGGCAAGCACTGGAGATTTCCAGAAAGCCGTTGTTTTTCTTCATTGGCTTAAGCTTGAGTTTACTCATGATCATCGTTGCATTCAATTGGAAGACCTATGATAACGTTGGGCTAGTTGATCTGGGAAATGTGGAAGGAAACTTTGATGAAGTCATCGACATACCTATTAGTAACCAGCCGCCTCCACCTCCTCCGAAAAAGAATCTGGAAGTGTTCGAACTCAAAGAAGTGGAGGATGAAGTGTTAATAGAAGACATGGAGATTGATCTCGATATGGAGATGACCGAAAACCTCACCGTCGAAGATGTGGTTTACGAGGATCTTATTATGGATGTGGAAGAAGAAGAGGTCGAGGAGATTTTTCAAGTAGTAGAAACCTGGCCTGAGCCAGAAGGAGGGATGGCTAGCTTTTATCAGTATGTAGCCGAAAACATGAACTATCCGGATGCGGCACGTCGACTGAATATTAGCGGAATAGTGTTCATACAGTTTGTCGTGGAGAAGGATGGCAGTATTACTGATGTGAATGTGGTGAAAGGAATTGGAGCGGGTTGTGATGAAGAAGCAGCGCGAGTGGTCAGTGAAGCACCAGACTGGAATCCTGGAAAACAACGCGGAATGGCCGTAAGAGTTTATAGAACTGTCCCAATTCGCTTCATACTCAGAGAGCGTTAAGGGTTTATTGTTGGTTTGGCCCCCTGATGGACGATCAGGGGGCTTTTTTTATATACTTTTCTTAGAAACTTTCGGATGCATCTCTTTTAACAACATCAATGCTGCTGGCCCATACCACAGCCTTAGCTCCATCTCCAGTCTACCAGCCTTGATGGCTGGATCCGTGGAAGTCAGTTCTTCTGCTTCTGCAATCGTCTCCACAGCAAAAATGTAAATGCCGCGCACATCTCCTTCATCCATAAATGGTCCAGCTACTACCAATGTTCCTTGTTCGGCCATTCGGGTGATGTTATCCAAATGTGCCCGCTGAAGCTTTGCAGCCGTAATCGAATCCTGATCTCGATCGGGGCCAGCAATAAGGTTGGCCATCACATAGGTGCGCATGCCATAATCATCCGCGCCTATCTGTTTGGCTAAAGCAGAATCGTAGACACTTTCAGATGTATTCGTAGAGCTGGATTCTTCAGTATTTTGGTGTTGACAACCAATGATTAGAACAATTAGTAAGATGAAAAGGGAGTTTTTACAGGTCATCGATGTAAGTTTTTGCGGTATAGAATCGTTGTTTTTAGGGAATGCTTAATTACTAAATAGAATAAATCTGTTAAATTCAATCGTAATATCGTCAGCTAATACAGATGAAAAATAAGGATTATCATCCGAACAACTATCAACAGCTACTTCAAAAACACCGAAAGGTACAACCGAAGGTGACTTCTGTCACGGATGCAGAGCATACAATTAGTCGAAAGATAACTTCAGGTTTGGCGCCTTACACTGGAGATTGGGACGAAGATCAGCAAGCTCATTTGTTGAAGCGTGTACTGTTTGGGTTGACACCTGAAGACCTGAAGGCTATCAAGGAACTTTCTCTGGAGGAGACAGTCGACCACTTGTTGACAAAAGGCACGCCACCCGCACCTCCAATAAACGATTACAATGATTCGAGTGAAGGGATAGAGGATCCGGAGGTCCCTTTAGGTGAAACCTGGATACATGCAGGACATGGAGGAGATTATGAGGGGCTTAGGACTATCTCGTTGAAGAATTGGGTCATCAAAAATTTCACCAATCAATCCACTAGTCTGGAAGAAAAGATGATTTTGTTTTGGCACAACTTGTTGCCCATTCAAACCTGGGACGTGTTCTATTCCAAGTTGAGTTACGGGTACTTTGACATGCTCCGAACAAATTGTTTTGGAAACTTTAAGACACTAATTCGGGAGCTTACACTGGACCCTGCGATGCTCTTGTTTCTTAATGGCACGTTCAACAATAAAGAAGCACCGGATGAAAACTACGGTAGGGAATTGCAAGAACTGTTCTGCCTGGGGAAAGGTCCTAATGTGAACTTCACAGAGCCGGATGTTCAGGCAGCGGCACGAGTCCTTACTGGATGGGTAGTGGATTGGGAGCATTTTTATGATCCCGGTGAGTTGAAGGTATTTTTCTATCCTCCTTTTCATGAGACGTCTGACAAAGAGTTTTCCTCCTTTTACGGCAATCGGGTGATTACAGGAAAATCTGGCGATGATGGTGCGCAGGAACTTGATGAGTTGCTGGACATGCTTTTTGATCATGAAGAAACGGCGCTTTACATCTGCCGAAGGCTTTATCGCTTTTTTGTCTACCACGAAATAGATGATACGACCAAGTCGGAAGTAATCGTTCCATTGGCTGAATTGTTCCGATCTGGGAATTATGAGATCAAGCCGGTACTGGAAAAGCTATTGCTTAGTGAACATTTTCATGACTCAGCCAATCAGGGCGCAATGATAAAAAGTCCCACTGAATTTCTACTCGGGCTCTGGCGCATGTTTGGAATGGGCTTGGATAGTCCTACACTCAGCGAGCAAAAAGACCAATACTCCAGTTTGCTGTGGCAGATGGCCAATCAAGGGATGGAACTCGGCGATCCGCCAAGCGTATCCGGTTGGCCGGCGTATTATCAGGAACCTTCCTTTGATAAATACTGGATTACCACTGACACCATTACTAACAGGGCACTTGTAGGTGACTCCATGATTTACTGGGGGTATTGGATCAATTCTGATATTCAGTTGCCGGTAGACTTGATTGCCTTCCTAAAGCGCCTGAATAACCCTGAAGATCCTAACTTGATGCTTCAGGAATGTGGGTTGATGCTGTTAGGTATAAAGATGGAAGACACCACCTTAACGAATTTAAAGGCCATTTTGCTTTCAGGTCAGCAAACGGACGGTTATTGGACCACTGCGTGGTATGAACTGATTGAAAACCCCGGTGATCAGGAATATGAGATGGTGGTGCTGAACCGACTGAAGCCCACTATTCAGCACCTGTTGCAATTAGGAGAAGCTCAATTGATGTAAGCGATATGAAAAGAAGATCATTTATCAGACATGTAGGTCATTCATTGGCCGTTCCCGGAATGCTGGGATCCATGGGCTTCAGAATGCCTAATTCTAAAACACTTTCGGATTTGCTGCGCATGGCTACCGCCACGGACAAAGTGCTGGTAATGATTTATCTGGAAGGTGGAAATGATGGTTTGAATACCGTCGTGCCTTTGGACCAACTGTCGGCGTTAAACGTTGTGCGACCTCACGTGATCCTCCCGGAAAACAGTCTGCTCAAAACCGCTGATGCCTCTGTGGGACTGCATCCATCACTAAAAGGATTAAAGTCTTTGTATGACGAAAATCGTTTTCAGGTGATACAAAATGTGGGCTATCCACAGCAGAATTATTCCCACTTTCGGTCTACAGACATTTGGATGAGCGGATCAGATTCGAATGAATTAGTGAACTCTGGCTGGTCTGGTAGGTATCTGAGTGATCAATTTCCGGGATATCCCGATGCGTATCCCAATGATGATTTTACTGATCCATTATCAGTAGAGTTGGGTTATGGTAGTTCCTTGCTTTTTCAAGGGCCTGAAAGTGCCATGAGTATGGTCATTAGCGACCCAGAGTTCTTTTATGAGCTGGTAGACAATGAGGACCGGGAAGTACCAGACTCGTATGCGGGCGACAAGCTGAAATACATTCGTATAATAGAGCAGCAGTCACAGCAATACGGTAAAGTTGTTCAAGAGGCTGCTGAAAAGGTCAAGCAACAAGCAACTTATCCACAAACTTCTCTGGGTCAGCAATTGCGGATTGTGAGCCGATTGATTGCAGGTGGGCTACGCACACCACTCTATCTGGTGCGGTTGGGTGGATTCGATACGCACGATGCGCAGGTGGAAGCTTCAGATCATACGACTGGCGAACATGCCGATTTGCTTACTGATCTGGATGAATCCATCATGGCGTTTATGTCAGATTTGGAAATGCAGGGAACTGAAGATCGAGTAACCGGAATGACTTTTTCAGAGTTTGGGAGACGTATTGTTTCCAATGCCAGTTTGGGTACCGATCATGGTGCGGCAGCACCCATGTTTTTCTTTGGCAATGCCGTGAAGGGTGGAGTTACAGGTTCGAATCCATCGATCTCATCCAATTCCAGCTATGATGATAATCTGGCTATGGAATTTGATTTCCGTCAGATTTATGCTTCTATTTTACAGCAGTGGCTAGGCGCTGATGCTTCCTCGGCAGAGTCCGCGTTGTTCAAAGATTTTGAACAGGTTGAGATTATTGGAAACCGAGCACTAAGCACTTCTTCGTTGGCTGGAAACGGATTGTTCGTTTATCCGAACCCATTAAACGGAAACTCGATGATTCGAATGGCTCCCGTAAATGAGGTAGTTACAGTTGATCTCATCGACATGCAGGGGCGAAAAGTAGCGTCTATTTTTAAAGGAATGATCACGCAGGAAAAGGAAGTTAAGTGGTCTACGAGCCATCTTCGCAAAGGTCGCTACCTGGTGGTGATGCAGGGAGCCAATACTAGCAGAGTCTTTTCGGTGGTGAAGTGAGTCAATGAATTGGAGTCCGTTCATCTCAGGAATTAGAAAAAAGAGGCTATCTAAAAAAAAAAGTGTAATTTCTCTGGTCGAGTACCTCGTTACCTCAAAATGACAATTAAAGACAACTTGTTAGACAGCCTCTTTCAAGTTTTTACTCGCTTCCTTTCCGTTTTGGTCGTTCTCTAGGTGCCTTGATGGTGAGCGTTTCAGACGTCTCATTACCTCCCAGGCTTACCGTCATTGTATAATCTCCAGCTTGTAGGTAATATGAATCATTCTCTTTGGCTTCCAATGGCTCTTCGAGTTCCAGCGCTTCTTGGAGCTGTGGAGCAGCATCGGCCGCTATGGTGAAATCATAGTCAAAATAATTCAGCCCGGCATCCAGGTCTACATCCCATGTTTTTAATACCACATCGTCGATACTTATAGATACTTTGGCAGTACCAGCCGATTTACTAAAGACTTCAACAGTAGTGGATGGTTCGTAAGGTCCACGCCAGTAATAACCAACATCACCCCAGCGATCGGAGAATGTGGCACCTTCCGCACTAAAAATCTTGAGAGCATCATTCGTCTCAGGTAATTGCTGTATCGCAGAAACATCTGCGATGAAAATGGATCTTCCGTGCGAGCCCAGAATCAGATCGTTCTCTCTTGGGTGAATCGCCAAATCATGAATGGCAACAGCCGGTAGGTCCTGAGCAAAAGCCATATACGTTTTACCCATGTCAAGGCTCACATATGCTCCATGATCGGTACCTACATATAGAACCTTCTCATTTTTAGGATCTTCTTTTATCACGTTAACGGGTTCTTTTGGAAGATTGGCGCTAATCGAACTCCAGGTCTTTCCATAGTCATTGGAGACATAAACCATTGGTTCGAAGTTGTCCCATCGGTAGCCATTCAAACTGGCATAAACACGTCCTTCCACATGGTTGGATGCCTGTACAACACTTACCCAGAAGTCTTTCGGAAGTCCTTCGGAGATGTTGGTCCATGTTTGTCCTGCATCTTTGGAGACATGGATCAGCCCGTCATCGCTTCCAGTATAAATCAACCCAAATCGAAGTGGGGATTCTGTGATAGACGTCAGTGTTCCGTAGCTTACATCACCTTTTTTCCCGCCTTTGGTCAGATCACCGGAGAGCGTTTCAAAATCGTCTCCTTTGTTCATGGATCGATGAAACTTATTACTCCCAAAGTAGACAATGTCCTGATTGTGAGATGAAAGCATGATTGGTGATTCCCAGTTCCATCGGTAAGGCGCGTCGCCCAGCTCATGACTTGGAGTGATGTACTTGCTATCTTCGGTTTTGGTATTTATTCGGAAATAGTTTCCAAATTGGTATCCTGTGTAAACCAGCTCATTGGTGCGGGTATCAATGGCTACTTGCATTCCATCGCCACCCATTAGGCGCTCGTAAGGATAGTTGCCCTCTTCCTGCCACCTGTAGGAATGATCATAGTCGCTTGGACCTTTCCATACGCCATTGTCTTGAAGTCCACCGTATACATTGTAAGGTTCTGCCATGTCGTAGGCGATGGAGTAGAACTGTCCCACTTGTGTAGAATTACACTTCATCCAGGTTTCCCCAAAATCGTAGGAAATATTCACTCCACCATCATTGCCGTTGATCAAATGTCCAGATCTGTTGGGGTTTACCCAAAGGGCATGATGATCGGCATGTACGTTCTCAGAAGATGTAGTTTCCCAGGTTTTCCCTCCATCCATTGATTTGACTAACGGAACACCCATGGTGTAAACGATATCAGGGTTTTGACCATCTACACGGATTTGTCCAAAATAGTACCCATACGAGTAAATCAGTGCTTCAATGTAATCTTCATGTGTTTTCTTCCAGGTCTTACCGCCATCTTCAGATCGATAAACCTCTCCACCTTTGACTGGCGTATCAAACAGCATACTGTTCGCGTCTTCCAAATAAGCAACTAAGTCTTTGGGCATTACTTTGCCAGACTCTACATCGGACTTGATGTCTACCGCGTTGTACTCACTCGGGAAGCGTTCTCTATCCAGAAAGTCATTGATGTCATTATCAGTGAGCGCTAAAAAGGCGTCGATGGTTGTATTTCGAAGGAGTTCGCGAGTTACGGGATATGTCTCTTCATCGTCCTCTTCACGTCTGTCCTGATTGTCCAGCACAGCATAGATGATATTAGGATCGGAAGGAGCATAAGCCAAGCCTACACGTCCCATCCCTTCAGTATCTGGAAAGCCAGAATCGCCTTCAGAAATATTGCTCCAGGTTTCTCCACCATCGGTGGATTTATAAATACCAGACCCTACGCCAGCTTCGACGAAGTTCCAGGCCTTGCGGTCTTTCTGCCATGCCGCAGCGATTAGTTCGTCGGGGTTGGATGGGTTAATCACTAGTTCGACAATTCCAGACTGTTCGTCCACATAAAGGGTCTTTTTCCAGGTTTTCCCGCCATCTACAGTCTTGTAGATTCCTCTTTCTTCATTGGTAGAATAGAGGTGACCCAATGATGCTATCCAGAGTGTGTTCGGGTCGTTTGGGTGAAGGATCACCCGGCCGATGTGGTGAGTTTCCGGTAGCCCCAGGTGCTCCCAGTTTTCTCCATTGTCAGTTGATTTAAATAGACCATAACCTGAGTAGCTGGATCGACTGGAGTTGTTTTCTCCACTGCCTATGTAGATGGTTCCGCTGTTCCAATCTACGGCAATGTCTCCAATGGTCATCACGATTTCATTATCAAAAATAGGCGTAAAGGAAGTTCCTTCATTCTTTGTTTCCCATAGCCCACCGGATGCATAAGCCACATAGAAGTGTGTTGGATCGGTTGGGTTCACCTCCAGGTCAACCACACGTCCACTCATAATGGTCGGCCCAACATTCCGAAAGGGGACGTTTTTAACCAGAGATTTTTCGGTAATTTTTTGTCTTTGGAGATAACCTTCCCATCTGGTCTCAGCAGTTGTCGCAGATGGGGTGGTGGTTTTTTTTCTCCTTTGTGCTGTCAGGTCGGTGTTCATCATCACCAGAACCAAACAGGCAAGTATGGTTGTGCGCATAGTTGTTACAATTAGGTACTTCAACATATTTTTGAACTGTCTTAAACGGATGGATAAGTTAGTTATTTTCCACTTGAGGCTTAAGCGATCTGTGATGCATGGAATTAACTTCTGATGTGTGGTAAGAACTTTTGCCTTTTAAGATCTTGGGAAACTTTTATAGTATTGCATCAAACGAAAGAAAACTGATATGACCCGAATATTTCATAATCCGAGATGTAGAAAAAGTAGAGAAACGCTTGAACTGCTGGAAGAGAAGAAGGAGATGGTGACCATAATCGAGTACCTCAAAACGCCTCCATCGAAAGATGAGCTCAAAGAAATTCTGGAGATGCTCGACATGAAGCCTGAACAGCTTTTGAGGAAAGGAGAAGCAATCTATAAGGAAGGGTTTAAAGGAAAGGAGTTGTCAAATGACCAATGGATGGATGTGATGATCGCTCATCCTAAACTGATCGAGCGACCGATAGTCGTTAAAGATGGAAAGGCAGCTATAGGCCGCCCTCCCGAAAGTGTTCTCCAAATTCTTTAGTTGGAATAACTGTAATCAGTACCACTTTCCTCCAAATCTGACATGTTTGGTGATTTCAACCATTGCATGGACATGTAAGTGAAAAGGAAACCTGAAGCAGCCGCCTCTATGAATATGATAATGGCAATGGCCCATTCATTTAAGTGAATGCCTTGGGGTTCGGTTTGCTTAATTTCTGTTAAAAATGCGGGATTCAATCCGACGTACGCTGTAACAAAGATGCTAAATAGTACTGCTACGACCAGACTGGTCATGAGACCAACGCCGGCACCTTTTAGAAATTGGAAATTATTTCCTTTCCACTTTTTATAACTGCGAATGGACAGGAATACTCCTGTGAACATAATGATCGCGTTGAAAGCACGCAACTCAAAGTTGTGCACTAAACCAAACGCCTTCATAATCATAAAATATGCAATGAGAACGGCTGTAGTTAGTACACCATATCTGAAACTTCTGGATTCTATCGTCTTCATAATCGTTGTTTTTCGTTAACTGCACTATATTAAGGCTGTATTTAACCCCATTGTTTGGAATAATATAGATTTCATGCCAAAAGCGATCTTATGCAACTCCAATGAGGGATTGAGTTCCCTTCGTTTAGAAACAATCAGCAGTCCGCAGGTGAAGGCCGATGAGGTACGGATAGCGGTTAGGTATGCTGGTGTCAACTTCCCTGATACGTTAATTATTCAGGGCAAGTACCAATTTCAACCTGAGTATCCTTTCTCACCTGGACAGGAGGTGAGTGGAGAAGTTCTTGAGGTTGGGAACGATGTGACTCATGTAAAGGAAGGGGACTTTGTATTGGCCTCCATGACCTGGGGTGGATATGCGGAAGAGACGGTTGCGCATAAAGACAACACGTACTTATTACCGCCGGTGGTAAGTTTTGAACAAGGAGCGGCCCTGCTGGAAACTTACGGAACAGCCATTCATGCATTAAAAGATCGAGGAAGTCTAACAGCAGGAGAGACGTTGGTAGTATTGGGTGCATCGGGTGGAACGGGATCTGCAGCTGTTCAGCTTGGCAAAGTGATGGGAGCGAAGGTTGTGGCGGTTTGCTCTACTGCAGCAAAGCGAGAAGCAGTTTTATCCAATGGAGCCGATGCAGCGATCGGCTATGATGATTTGAAAAATCAACTCAAGCAATTTAAAGTTGATGTGATTTTTGATCCAGTAGGAGGAGATGCTTCCGAACAGGCATTTAGAGCGCTTAGGCCCAATGGTCGTCATCTGGTAGTTGGATTTGCATCTGGTAAGATTCCTACGATACCGTTCAACTTGCCGCTACTGAAAAGCGCATCTGTGGTAGGCGTTTTTTGGGGCAGCTTCTGGAGAACAAACCCATTGGCCAATCGATCTAATATCAATATGGTATTAAAATGGCTTGCTCAAAAAGAAATTGATGTGGCCATCTCACAAACAATGGACCTCAAAGAGGCAAAACATGCACTGGAGATATTAATGACTAGAGAAGCGATAGGTAAGACGGTGTTAAAAGTCCGTTAAAACCGCTGGTTCATTCGAATGGCGACATATTGATGTTTCATGGCTTCTTCGTTTTCTTTGCTTCTCCAGTATTTCACAAAGCTTAAATCAAAACGTGGCCAGCTAAACATGATGCCCGCTCGGTGCTGAATAACCCATGAGATGGCCTCTACGGTATGTGGTGATTCAGGTCCGATAAAACCACCTTCTAGTGTGGCATTATGGAAAACATATTCTATCCCTGGAGAATAAAAAAAGTAGAACTCATCTGTTTTTGGCGTACGGTTACCACGTTTTTTCCCCAGATATGAGGCAGTATATGCTGATTTATTGAGTGGTTTAAGCTCCCCTGTTCGTATCAGTAGGCTTTGTCGTGCATTGTTGTAAACGGTGCCCAGACTCAAATCAGATTCACTTGAAATCTCGAATCGATAGGAACTATAAATGGGTTGAAGGTAGTTTAGCGAAAGATTGATGACCGGCGTATTGGCAATTTGGTACTTCCAACCTTGCGGAGCAGGCATCCCAAACCACTTGTGCCAGGTGGTTTGTTGTTCTCCCATTAAAGCTCCTGGCCCCAGCCAGCCCAGTTCCAACCCTACTTTGAGGTATTTATTTGATTCAAAATAGTATTCCTGAGCGGCAGTTAGAGACATAATGCCGGCATAAGGTCTGTCCAGTTCCTCTACTCTTCTCCACCCAACCCAAAAAGGAGTATACATGCGATGGTTAAAACGGAATGAGCGTATTTTCTTGACGTTTTCGCCACTATCTATGAGCATTCGCACTTCCGGGTAAATGCCACTACTATAGTATTGATCCTTGGTAATGTCCATAGTGAATACATCATTATCCACCACCAATTGGAAATCATAGCTGAGGTATTTTTTAGGGGTTTTTTCCTGAGCTAGAATGCCGCTTGAAATAATCAGGATTAATAAGAAGAATAGTGATCTTCGCATGCGGCGACAAATATAGATATTTAGCTATTTTGCAAACTATGAATTTGAACTTCCTACAGCGAAAATTGGATGAGCGGGTAGATAAAGGCAATATCAGAAGTCTGAAGACCAATGATCTGCTAGCTGATTTTGTCAGTAATGACTACCTGGGCTTAAGTGGTAATGCTGAATTGGCGAGGATAATTCATAAAAAATGCGGTGATGAACATGTTCCCAACGGTGGTACTGGAAGTCGGTTGTTGTCAGGAAATCATCGGTGGTACCCTGAGGTAGAGGAGGATTTGATAGGAGTCTTAAAAGCAGAGTCTGTTTTACTATTCAACTCTGGCTATGCAGCGAATCAGGCACTGGTTTCAGCTGTGGCTGATAGTGGAGATACGATCTTGTATGATCAGTTATCACATGTTTGTTTGAAGGAAGGGGCCTGGCTAAGTCGGGCAGAAACGACTGCTTTTCGCCACAATGACCTGGAAGACCTGGAGGCCAGATTGAAGCGCGTTACTGGCCGCTGTTTTGTATTGACTGAAACGATTTTCTCTATGGATGGAGACGTGGCTCCAATACGCGAGATGATTGAATTGTGCGAGAAGTATGATGCTTATTTGATTGTGGATGAGGCTCATAGTACCGGCTGCTATGGATCAGGAGGCGGTGGACTACTCATTGAGCAGGAGTTGCAAGGTCGGGTTTTTGCAAGGGTTTATACCTTTGGGAAGGGAATGGGTGTGCATGGAGCGTGTGTCGCTGGACCCAAAGTGTTGACCGATTTTCTGATCAACTTTGGTCGACCTTTTATCTACACCACATCATTGCCACCGCACAGCGTAATCGCAATAGCTGAGAGCTTCCATTTCCTATATAATCACTTGTTTCTGCAGCAGGATTTGCAGTCCAAAATAGCCTTGTTTCGAAAGTATTGGCCCAACTCTGTAAGCGAAACTGCGATTCAACCGATTTTGATTGGCAGCAATGAAAGAGCCAGAAAAATCTCTAATGAGCTACAGGAGTCTGGACTTGATGTACGACCGATACTGTCTCCCACAGTGAAGTCGGGTACAGAACGTTTACGAATCAGTTTGCATGTTCACAATTCGGATGAGGAGATTCGATTTCTGGCGGAAAAACTGCTGGCTCTTTGTTGACTTAGAATTATCAGAAGCAGAATTGTTCTTCGAAACGCTGCAGATCAGCTCTTTTTTCTGCCAGGAGTAAAATGCGATCATTTGGGTGAATTTCCGTATCCCCTTTTGGGGTGATAAATTGGCTATCTCTTTCAATCAAACTTATCCAAACGGATTCCGGTAGTTTTAAATCAACAATTTTTTTATGTGCCATAATTGAGTTTTCGGTTATTGTAATTTCTTTCTTTACGGACTTGTTTTGTTCATTGAAAAGCTGATCGATAGGGGTGATTTTCTTTTGTTCCTGAGGTAGCGCTACATTTAATACTTTCGCCATCATTGGTAGTGAGGAACCCTGTAGAAGAACAGAAATGGCCGAAATGAAAAACACAATATTGAAGATCAAACTGGCATTGTCTAGTCCTGATATGAGTGGGTAGGTGGCAAATACAATGGGCACCGCACCGCGCAAGCCTACCCAGGAAATGTAAGCCCTTTTAGCGTTTTTCATCTTAAAAAATGAAAGTGCAAACATTACACTAACTGGTCGTGCTATAAATATTTGGAAAATGGCAATCAATAATCCGACTCCTATAATTGGGACCACCTGTGAAGGGAATACGAGCAGCCCTAGCGTAAGGAACAAAATGATCTGCATGAGCCAGGCCAGGCCATCAAAAGACCGAATGATTGAGTTTTTGTGAATCAATTCATTGTTACCTAGGAACAAACCACAGAGATAGACAGCCAAAAAACCATTTCCATGAAGTAGGCCCGTGGTGGTATAGGTTAGAAACATCAAAGCGATGACGAGCAGTGGATACAATGCGTCAAGTCCTAGATGGATTTTGTTGATTAACCAGGTGCTTGCCCAGCCGAATGCAACTCCAGCTACTGCCCCAACAATCATTTGAGAAGCAAACAATCCGACGATTGACCAGAAAGTAGTTTCCGGTTGTGTGATGAGGGTGAGGGAGGAGATTGTTAATACATAAGCCATGGGATCATTGCTGCCACTTTCTAGTTCCAGTGTAGGCCGAATATTATCCTTTAAACTTAGGTTTTTGGATCGAAGGATGGAGAATACTGCTGCGGCATCTGTGGATGAGATGATTGATCCCAGTAGCAATCCCTCAAAGAAACTCAGTTCGGTCACTAAACATATAAACCCTCCCATCGTAAAAGCGGTAATTAAAACGCCGATTGTGGAAAGCGATATGCCTTGCCAGAGAACGGGCTTTATGGTTGTCCAGGAGGTTTCAAGACCACCCGAAAACAAGATGACATTCAGAGCTACGATTCCGATGAACTGGGCAATTCCCGGACTATCAAATTCGATTCCCCCTAAACCTTCCGATCCTGCCAGAATGCCTATTGTCAAGAATAGTATGAGCGTAGGTACACCAAACTTGAAAGAGGTCTTCCCAGCAATTAGACTGATGATCAAGAGAATGGAACCTATCAAGAGGATGTTGTCAGTACTTAATTGCATTGCATGTGAGTGAAAAGTATAAGATGAGCTGCCAGCCATGTCGGCAGCTAATCAAAATTAACTGAACTATGCTGAGCCACAGTAAAATACCATTGATAAAACAAGATTTTCTATGTTATAAAGCTGGGGTTACCACAAACGTCGCCTGATTGTTATGAAATTAACTTCGGAATGTCATTGAGCATAGGCTAACTGAGTCGGGAAGTCTTTTCTATTCCTCTATCTCCACAATACACCGAAACCCAAGGTAGGCACTGGGTTTTTCGTAGCGGACCACCTGCGATGTTGCTTGACGAGGTGGAATGATGTTGATGTTGTTACCACCCATAGCAATGTTCGGATCAGCGGTCATTTCACTCACATTGTCAAAGAGGTGTTCCAACGTCTTCGGGTAATTGGAAGCAAAAAGAAAGTATTCGTCAGGGTATTCATTGATCTCTTTCATGTTTTGGCGAAGTTCCTTATCCACTTCTTTTTCGCTTGTTGCTATAAGGTAGGTTGCTATTTCAGACCATTCATTGGTTGTAGGAAGTCTGTAAGTAACTCGTCTATCACTAATTTCAGTGGCTAATTTAGTTCGCCACTTACAGTAAAGTTCTGCTTGTTCCTGGGTGATGAATACAACGGGGGCGTGTCGGTATTCAGGGTTTTCATACCAGAAATTTAACGAGTCCGGTTGCATTGATTCTGCACTGATGGTATCGTTTTGAGCCATTAAGTGCTGAAATTCAAGCCAGTCCAAATTAGAAACTTCACTTTTGTCCACGAAGAACCTTCCAGCACGGATCATTCCTGGTGGAGGCTCGGTTTGAGCGTTGAATAAAACGAATAGTATGAGTAGGATCAAGGGATCCACTTAATATCCGAAAAGTCTGGCTTGCGTTTTTCCAAAAATGCATTTCTCCCTTCTTTGGCTTCATCTGTCATGTAAGCAAGTCGAGTGGCTTCACCAGCAAATACCTGCTGGCCTACCATGCCATCATCGGTCAGGTTAAAGGCAAATTTGAGCATCTTGATGGATGTTGGTGATTTTTCAAGTATCTCGAGCGCCCACTGGTATGCAGTGTCTTCCAATTCATCATGAGGAATCACGGCATTGACCATTCCCATATCATATGCATCCTGCGCCGAGTAGTTTCTACCAAGGAAGAATATTTCACGTGCTCTTTTCTGTCCAATCATTTTAGCCAGATAGGCAGAACCATACCCACCATCAAAGCTGGTGACGTCTGCGTCGGTTTGTTTGAAAATCGCGTGTTCTTTGCTGGCCAGTGTCAGGTCACAAACCACATGCAGGGAGTGTCCACCACCTACAGCCCAGCCCGGAACTACCGCGATCACCACTTTGGGCATGAAGCGAATCAATCGCTGTACTTCCAAAATATTGAGACGTGGCATGCCATCGTCATCCACATAGCCCTGATGCCCTCTGGCGTTTTGATCTCCTCCAGAGCAAAATGCCCACTTGCCATCTTTTGTCGAAGGGCCTTCTCCAGAGAACAAGATCACACCGATTTTGGTGTCTTCACGAGCATCTAAAAAGGCTTGATACAACTCACCTACTGTTTTGGGCCGGAAGGCATTGCGTACATTAGGTCTGTTAAAGGCAATTCGAGCTACACTTCCGCACTTTTTGTAAGTGATGTCTTCAAATTCTCTGACGGTTGTCCAATTTGGTTTGCTCATGATTCGGGTCATTTTATCTTGTGCTTGCAAATATGTGCAAAGTGTGTTGAAGTTGCTTTCTTGTTGCCCATGGAATTAATCCATTTACCAAACTAAAGATCTCCTTGCGATTCTTCATCTGCAACTGCTACAAGATAAATCAGCCCAGCACCAACTACAATGGCGAATAATCCATACCCCGCGTCATTATAATCTTCCAGCGCGAATTGGTTATATTCTTGGGAGGTTACTTCGGTCATGTTTGAAACAATTGATTGGGTCCAGAAGGAATTATGAACAATGATAGGTTCCTGTTTTTCTTTTAAATCGGAGAAATAAAGATACGTTTGGAAAGCAAAAGGAGAATTATCTCTGGAATAGCGGTAAGTTTTTGTTGATCCCTTAACCGTATTTTCTTCAAAGATTGTTTCATTCAGGTTTAGATAGTTGGCAAAGTTGAGATGAACGGATTCTTTTAGGCGTGTTTTGGGAGGAATGTACCGTCGGTGTGGATTGGATTGAATAACACCCTCAAAATCGCTACCATTTGGAAAACTGTATGTCGTATTTCCTTGAAAGTATGCTTCATCTTGAGGAAATGGGATGGTTTCCCGATTGAAGATCAAAGAGGACCGTTCCCAGTCAATGAATATCATAGCGTCCGATCGGTTATAGATATCCATGATCAATACGCCATTTTCACCGAATTTGTAATTGACTTCTACAGCATTCGAGGTAAAGTGAAAAGATTGATCTTCAGCGAGTGGTAAATCACCAGTCATCGAGTAATACTGGTAAGTAGTGCAGGCAGTCAGGTAGGTAGACAGGGTGAGTAATGCGAATAGCGATTTCATGATGTGAAGTTTTAGTGGCCGAACTCTTACTGAGTTTACTGCAATAATTTGGCCAAACGATAATTTTTTGAGGATAAATAGTCATTTAAAAATCCTGCCATAACTTCGCTATATGAATTATTTTGTCACAGCCATCCATACGGATAGCGGGAAAACGCTGGTCAGTGCCATCCTCACAGAGATGCTCCATGCTGATTATTGGAAACCGATCCAATCTGGAGAGCCGAGGGACACGGAAGAGGTCATGAGATTGGTCTCCAGCAAGACAAGTCAGTTTTTCAAGGAAGCCTATTTGTTGAAAACACCGGCTTCTCCGCACGCTTCTGCAAAAATAGATGGTGTACAAATCTCACTGGAGGATATCATTCCGCCGGTCTCCAATCGAGATCTGATTATCGAAGGAGCGGGTGGTGTACTGGTGCCACTTAATGATGAGGACATGGTCATCGATATAGCCAGTCGCATTCCATGTGAAATAGTACTGGTATCCAATCTTTACCTGGGCAACATTAATCATACACTGCTGACTTTTGAGCTATTGAAGTCTCGAAACCTAAAAATCAAGGGGCTGATATTCAATGGAGAGTCCAATCCAGAGAGTGAGCGGATTATTGAGCATTATACGGGGCTGCAGGTTTTACTTCGAATTGAGCAGGAAAGTGAAGTAAATGAGGAGATGGTGAAAAAGTATGCAGCATTATTGAAAGAGAACTGGTAAATGAGTCAACTGGAAAAGGTAGATCAGAAAAATATTTGGCACCCATTTTCGCCACTTGCAGGGAATAAGCCTATTGCTGTCAAAAAGGCGAAAGGAGTATACATTCATACCATGGATGGTCGTAAGATTATCGACGCGATATCTAGCTGGTGGGTAAATATACATGGACATAGTCATCCCAGAATCAATAAGGCTATCGGTCGACAGGCGGCTAAAATGGAGCAGGTGATTTTTGCTGGTTTCACGCACAAACCTGCTGTGGATCTGAGCAAAACCTTAATGAAGTTATTGCCGGATTCGATTACGAAAATCTTTTTCTCCGATAATGGAAGTACTTCTGTAGAAGTGGCTATTAAGCTGGCTATTCAGTATTGGCACAATCAAGGCAAACCAAGGAGAAAAATTATCGCACTGGAAGGAGCGTATCATGGAGATACCTTTGGTAGTATGTCCGTGGCTGAACGGAATATTTTTAGTGCCCCCTTCAATGACTTTCTATTTGAGGTGTCGTTTATTCCATTCCCGAAAGGTGATGGAAATGAAGCGATCGCAAAGATGAAAGAGTTGGTTGGTGATGAAACTGCAGCGTTTATTTTTGAGCCTTTGGTACAAGGGGCTGCTGGTATGCAGATGTATGCGCCTGAAGTGTTGGATCAATTGATGGCTATTGCCAAGTCCAAAGAGGTGATCTGTATTGCAGATGAGGTCATGACCGGATTTGGTCGTACGGGTAAAATGTTTGCCTGTGACTATCTGGAGAATGATCCGGATGTCTTTTGCTTATCCAAAGGGATCACTGGTGGTTACTTGCCGATGGGTGTCACGGCTGTCAATGATCGAATTGTCAAAGCGTTTGATGTTGCAGATCGTGCGAAGGCATTCTTTCATGGACACTCATATACGGCTAATCCTCTGTCCTGTGCGGCAGCCAATGCGTCTATGAAACTTCTTCTAACTAAAAAGTGTCAGCTGGATATTGAGCGAATTGCAATGAGTCATGAGGCGTACATGAAGCGATTTGTGGCCAATGATCATGTGCTGGAAATAAGAAGCCGTGGGACCATTTTGGCCATAGAACTTAAAGCAGATGATGCCGGGTATACAAGTGCTATCAAAGAACGAATTTATGACTATTTCATGGAACGAAATATGTTGCTTCGGCCACTGGGAAATGTAATTTACATTATACCTCCGTATGTGATTACCAATCAGGAACTGTCTAAACTGTACCATGCCATCGATGACTTTCTGGCGCAGCTATGAATGTAAGGTGCGGGACCTTTCGAGGTTAAATGTCGGGTAGGTATTGAAGACTAGCAAAAATCTCATTTTATTCGCCCAAACGATTCTACCATGAAATACAACCTCATTTTATCCTTAGCTGTAGTAGTTTTTTACTCGTGTCAGACGAACCCTAAGCAAACTGAAGATCAGCCATTACGGAGTTTTCCAGAAGAGGTGTCCAAAGTTTTTGAGGCACATGGAGGCTATGATCAGTGGACAGAAATGAGTGCTTTGTCATATGCTATGGAAAACGGTGAGAAGCAACTGATTTCTCTGAAGGACCGCAAGGTGCTAATAGAAGGCGAGGAGCGTACCATCGGATTTGATGGAAATGAGGTATGGGTTCAGCCTGATACCGCAGATGCATCCAGAGCTCGTTTTTACCATAATCTGTACTTCTATTTTTATGCCATGCCATTCGTACTTGGTGATTCTGGTATCTCCTACGAGCAGCTCGAACCCAAAGAGATGCAAGAGGAGGTTTTGAGTGGAATAAAAGTGTCATATGGTGAGGCGGTAGGAGATTCTCCAGATGACAATTACATTCTTTGGTACGATCCAAGTACGTATCAAATGAAATGGCTCATGTACACAGTTACCTATGGGAAAGATGGAGCCAGTGATCGCTACAGTTTAATTAAGTATCCGGAATGGACAGAAGTAAATGGTTTAAAACTGCCAAAGAAGTTACAATGGCATGTGTATAAAAATGATTCCATAGGAGACGTCCGCGGTGAGGCTCTTTTCACCGATGTGCTAATCAACAAAGAAGTGCCAAATGCGCAACTGTTTGAAATGCCTGAAGACGCTCAGGTAGCTCCGGGTCCGGAGGAATAGACTATATCAAAGAGCACACAGTTACCTGAACCATGCACTCTTTGAGATTTTTGAATTGGAATTAAACCAGTTGTTTTGCCAGGTCTTTGGCAGCTTCTGCACTATCCGTTTCATAGACTTCAAAACCCATGTCACTGGTGGCAGCAGTTTTCTTCCATCGATTAGCTCCCATTTTAATGATGGCGCTTTCTGGTAAAACATTGATGAGCCCTTTGAAATTTGGGTTCTGTTTAAAACCCGGGAAAAGTGTTTCGCCAAACCATGTTTGACATTCAGTAGGAGGTGTTCCGGACGCGTTAAGCATGTCAATGATCACCAAATCTGCATTGCCAGCCTGAACTTCTTTCAGTTGAGCTTCACAGCTTCCATAAATGTGTTCGGCTTTGTATAATTTCTTCCAGATGACGTGTATTACTTTGCCGTCATGAATTGTTTCTACTACGTCCTTGATGTTGTAAATATCTGTTGACATTGACCAGTGGTTAAATCGTTAAGAAATTGAGCTTAATTTTTGATTCAAAGATATTTCCATCAATAAGGTTGTGCAATCAGGTCAGAATAATAACCGATGATCGGGAACATAGATTGGGTCATTCGGTAAGCCGTTATAACAGAAAAGAGGCGGTTTTAAAATTCGTTTAGGACAGCCTCTTTTCAGGTTGATTAAAATTTGGCTGATAGCGAGAGTATAAAATTCCGCCCCGAGCCAGATATTCCGGAGCTGTACGGACGATACCGCTGATCCGTGATGTTTTCTAATCCAGCCGAAAGACTCAAGTAGTCATTTAACAGGTACTGACCTTTCAAATTGATGGTATACCATGCAGGAGCGTAGGTGTTTCCATTTTCATCTTTTGCATAGATTTCATCTTTACTTTGCTCTTCTGTGGCCAGGTTTTCGTGCTTTCTTTCACCCTGATATTGCGCGTATAATTGTAAAGTCAGTTTTTCATATTCATAGGTAAATCGACTAAGACCAAACCATGGAGCAGCATGTCTTGAATTACTTACAGTTCCGTCATCTAACTCTTCTTCTCCGTGCTGGAAATTGTAGTCTGTGGTAAACCGAAAACCATTGAAGAGTTTTAAGTTTAGCCCGAGTTGTATGCCATAAACATCTGCTTTAGCTGCATTTTGGATGGCCTGGACCTGACTCAATTCACCATCATACATAATGCTGTCTTGTCCATTCAGCTGGAAATCACGCCTCACCAATGCATTGTTTAAGCGGGTGTAATATCCAGTGATATCCAATTTGATACGATCAGAAAGCACCTTAGCCACCCCCAGATCTATGTTGTAAGCGTATTCTGCATCCAGGTTGGGATTTGGAATTACCACGGCACCGGGCTCACTGTCAAATACTTTCCCAATGTCATCCACATTAGGTGATCGGAATGCAGAACCAGCGTTGATTCGGAATATTAACGATTCATTTGGGCGAAATACGGCCCCAACACTTCCCGTCAGTGCGCCATCATTGATTGATGCCTCCTGGAAAGGGAAGGGATAGAATCGGGTGTCGAATTCTGCATCTAACAAGAATTGGTTATACCGAATGCCAGCCTGTAACGTGGTTTTATTCGAAAGTTGATGTTCATCATTCAAATAAATGGCTATGGATCTCCAGGTGGCTTTTGGGTATCGGGAAGGACCTTCCACAGAAGTTCCGGTGGAGATGTTCTCATCCACACCAGTAGAAGTCACGTCATTCTGAATGTATTCTACACCGTAGTAAATGGTGTTGTTAAGGCCGAGTGATTTGACCATATCCGCATTAACAGAATAAGCCTGTACCTCTTCTTCACGGATACTTCGAATGTCACTATTGACTGATCGATCGAAGCGACCTTCTGCAAAAGTTTGCTGGGCCAGCCTTACGGTCAGTTGATCATAAAGCACATTGGATAAATAGTGTGAGACGCTCAAGTTGTTCATAAGCCATTTTTGAGGTCCATAATTCCACTCAGCGTATCTTGCGGTTCCATTTTGAATGCGGTTATGTCGGTCGTACCGCCCATATGCTGAGGTTTCAGAAAAATGGAATCCATATTGAAAATCCCAGTTATGATTTGGTTGGAACCGTACTTTTTGCAGAAGATTTTTCTGTGTGTAAGCAGAAGGCACCTGTAGCAATGGATCATCCTGAGTAATCACTCGATCAGTGCTATCAATGCGTTGAACATAGTATGGCTTAAGGTAATCATCTGGACCATTACTGCCTTGCCTGAGGTGATCATAATCCCAGGAGCTAAACGACGTTACAAAGGCCCACTTTTTCCATCCAAACCCCACATCAAAGTGACCGGTTTGTTCCTGATTGACGGATGAGTACCGTGCTACCGCCTTTCCAAAAATAAAGGGTTCATCATCCAGTGATAGCTGAGGTGTCAGGGTCTGGAAACTCATGACACCACCTATGGCGTCACTTCCATAAATAACCGATCCCGGACCGAAGAGTACTTCAGTGTTCTCCACGGTAAACGGGTCCATATTGATGACGTTTTGCAAGTTACCACCTCTAAAAATCGCGGAGTTCATTCGTACTCCATCTACTGTGTATAGCAGCCGATTGGAGGAAAACCCTCGAATCATCGGACTACCACCACCTTGCTGGCTTTTTTGCACAAACACTTTACCACTGATGCTTAGCAAGTCTGCGGCAGTTTGTGGATTCTGGAAAGCTATGTCCTTTGGAGTGATGTCCGCAAGTTTGGAAGGAACTTTGCCGGAGCTTTGCTTCCATCTACTGGCAGCAATCACGATTTCGTCCAGGTTGATATTGGTTTGATTCAGTCCAACCTTGAAACCATTCTGAGAGATTTCTGAATAGCTAATGGTCTTTCGTTTGTATCCGTAAGCATAGATTTCGATGGCTTCTGAGTTTTCAAAACCATCGATATTGGCTTGACCTTTTGCATTGGTAGTGGCATATGCTTTTGGAGCATTGCTCATCAATATGACCATTTCCACAGGTTCCTCCGTTACATCATCAGTAATGGTTACAGTCTGGCCATAGGTAATTGACAAACAACCCAATAGCATCCACATGAATAATATGTTTTTCATTTAGATGAATATTGACTTAAGTGATCTGAAAATAAACTGGCGGAATAAGAAAAATCAAGCCTGAGGAGGAGGTGCGATCACTTGCGGAGTTCTGGATTTATACGAATCCGAATAATGGTCTGTGTAACCGGGTATAGCTGCACATGCTGGTTCGACTTCCCATTTACTCATTCGTTCGGAATAAAGTGATTTAAAGAAGACGATTAATTGAACATGGGTTTTATGACTGTTACTCTGATTTCGAGTTCTATTGAGTAATGTGTTTAATTCTTTGTTGAGTGTAGTTTCTTGATGATCCCACCAGCACCAATAATGGATGGAGTCCTTCGAGGTTTTTTTATAGACCACATCGTACATTTCTCCAAGGAATTCAAACTCTTTGGAATGTACCCATCGAAGGTTACTTGATTCCTCACGGCCTACAGAAATTAGTTCTAAACGATCCTTATCAATGCCTTGCAGCATTTGATGCTTTACTTCTCGACGTATAGCATTTCGTTCCATTTGAATGGCAAAAAAGCCAATCAATGCTGGGCTGAAAAGCACTGCCAACAGGAATAATGCACGTGGGGACTGTTTTAGCACATCGCAATTATCGTAAAATTTCGAGAGTAATGGCTCATGGTCTTAGGTGAATCATCATCGGTGTATTTGAGTGGAGTAATAGTTTTTTGATCGGGTGCTTCCGAAAAAATACGGAGAGGCAATTACCGAAATTCTTAGAATCGGAATATGACTGCCATGAGCAAAATTTGTAACTATGAAAAAGATGATTGCAGCGGTATTTATGCTTTTCTCCATTGGTTCCCTTCAGGCCCAGCAGCCTGTAGGTACGATCGAGGAAGAGTTTGAAGTGCTCACAGAGCGATGGCGCACGATAGTTGGCCAGTTGGAGACTTATGACGGGTTGGGTGCTTTTTGTCAAAGCCCTGATTTCAGAAAGGAATCTGTGGAGGTGCTCAGTACCATTCATCATCTTGACTCGCTTATTCTGGATATGATGCTGGACCCAACTTCTGGCCTGGAAGTTTCTAAGCATGACTTTAGAAAAACGCTCAAGGATATTTACAAGTTTGAAGAAGATTATGGTGTACGGTCATTTATCGCTTTTTTAAAGGAAAGCTGTATTACCCGAAATGACCTGGAAGCCAATGCTGAATCACTCAGAAATGAGTCTGGAATGTACTCTTATGATAGTCAGATCATGATGCTGGAAACCCGACTGGGGAAATACTTAAAGCACATGATGACTAAGGTGGAGTCAATAGATGAGCACATTCATCACATTCATCCTGATCAATTGTATGACATAGAAATCCTGGCAAAAAATGAAACTGACTAACTACTTCGTATTTATCCTGGCTATAACAGCCGTATTGTATATGGTGGATGCCATGAGATGGCACTACGAGCCATTAGCGCTCAATGGGATAGCCATGGAGCCTGTTATACACCTCGTCAATTCTTCCAATTACTTTGGTGAAGAAGAGCAGGAGCGATCGCTCAGAGAGTTGGAGGCTGCCGTCCGTAAAACCATGATCTTAAAGGAAGAAATCAGTCACAAGAAATCTTTGGAGCTTCTAGATGTTAGTATTCCATCCATCCTGCAGCTTCTTAATCAACCTCACACGATCACTTCGGATGAGTTGAATGATTCCTGTACTAAAATGTTGGTGGCGCTGACTTACATGCAGATCCATAGTGCGACTGTTTCATTGGAGAATGAACAATACTACGATATGAAGGAGAGTATTGGCAATGCCATGTATATTTTGAAACGTGCATTGTTGATTGCTGATGGCATGGAAAGGGGACATGAAGTACATATTTACTCACAGATGGCACATCTTTTCGAAAACGAGGTGGATGCTGAGGAAAGTAAGCAAATGCTCAACCTTATACTTGATGAACTTCAGTATTTAGAAATCTCTGAGTTACAAGGGATCCAAGTAGCTGATGCGGAGTCAAGGCAAAGTAGCCAAGCGATCAATTAAAGATTTACTGTTTGAAATCTGACTCATTAGAGTCACCTGTTAGATTGATAGTCGTTCTGTAAGGACGACTATTTTTTTATGGCCAAATCCCGAATGAGGTTCTAAAAAATGGAGACGGCCTGAAACAAAA
>JAMWZA010000179.1 GCA_024305105.1 Marinoscillum sp. | reverse complement strand
TTAAGTTAATAAATTCGCTTCTTGGAATATTAATATGAAGGGAAGCTAAAGGTTAGACGATAACGGAATTGCGTTATTAACACTAAGCTTGTATATAGACATCAGTAATCTATATACTGACTTTTCTGAATTGAAACCTAAACTTCATTATTATCATAAACCCGGAAATACAACTTATCACTTCGATCATGACAAGCAACAGTTTTACTCTAAAGATGATCTCTCAAAAAGAGAACGAGAAGTAGCTAAACTTTACGCCAGAAATTTCACCTCAAAAGAGATTGCCGATAGACTTCATATCAGCTACTATACAGTTCAAAGCCACAGAAGCAACATAATGAAGAAGTTAGACTGTAAAACGAAGGAAGAGATGCTAGGAATGATTATAACCTACCAACTGTTTTAAAGCTAAAAGATTCTTCTAAAATATTCTAGGCTTCCAAACCCGCACACAGTCACCTTTTCCTTCCCATAAAAAGCGAGTGCTCGTGTGTACAAAGAAAGAAGTGACTGCTTTTAAGAACGAAAAAAGGCCATATAGCCTATTTACCTCTCAAAAATCCACAAGACCAGATGGACCTCCACCTCCGGGTAAAGTCTGGTCAGAAGAACACGTACATTATCATTAAATGGGTCAACTCTAACTTAAGCCAATAGACATTCTTAGTCTAGGAACCAGCCTATGACTATATCCGTGAAGGTTTGGCTCTGACAAAATCGCTGGATTAGACATTTATTTACGAGAACGTATAGTGATAACCCTTGCAGGCAGGCATAGGACATTATGTAACAAAGCATGGATTTGCATACCTGACCGGCAGTGCCTGCGCCGTGCAATCGATCATCATGCTAAGTAACCATTTAATTTTCTCACGCCGAATAGTTGCACATTAAAACTAAAATGGTATACTTGCGTATATATACAGTATATACACTATAAACGATAGCTACAATTTGTCTCTATTCAAGAATAAATGAAAATCATTATCTCAAATTCTTCGCCTGAGCCTATTTATGAGCAAATAGCCAAGCAGATCAAATCACAGATTATCGCTGGAGATCTTGAGGAAGGCGCTGCGCTACCCTCGATAAGAAAGCTAGCCCAAGAACTACACATCAGTGTGATCACCACCAAGCGAGCCTATGAGGAACTAGAAAAGGAAGGCTTTATAGACACGGTGGCAGGAAAAGGAACATTCGTGGCTATTCAAAACAAAGAAATGCTCCGCGAGAAGAAAATGAAATCCATTGAAGATCAAATGACCGACATGGTCAGTGAAGCTCAAAAAATGGGCATCAGTCTTGAAGAGTTGCAGGAAATGCTACTCATTCTTTACAGTAGCGATGATTGACATCAAAAAATTAAATCTCGCCTTTAAACATTAAAAAACTTATTTCAAGAAACATGACCAATACATTAGAAATATCCAACCTTTCCAAAAGCTACAAAGGATTTCATCTCAACAATGTCTCTTTGAATCTACCCACTGGCTATATCATGGGATTGATAGGCCCCAATGGTGCCGGAAAGACCACTATCATCAAAATCATCATGAATTTGGTGATGAAGCAGGCAGGATCTGTAAAGGTCTTTAGGATGGACCACCAAGCCCAGGAAGTCGCTATCAAGAAACGTATTGGATTTGTATATGATACGCCTGCTTTCTACGCGCACCTCAACCTCAAGCAATTGAAGAATGTCGTTGCTCCTTTCTATGAAAATTGGGATGATACCGTTTTCAATGACCTGGTTAATCGATTTAATCTACCCATAAACAAGTCTCTGAAGAAATTTTCACGGGGCATGACCATGAAGGCCTCCATCGCCATCGCCCTTTCGCATCATGCAGATTTCATCATCATGGATGAGCCTACCTCTGGTCTGGACCCTGTGGTGCGCAGAGAGATGCTGGACTTCCTAAGAGGGATCATGCAAGATGAAAACAAATCCATTTTATTCTCCTCTCATGTGACCAGTGACATTGAGCAAGCCGCTGATTATATCACTTATGTGAATGACGGTCGTGTTGTTTTTTCCAAAACCAAAGACGAAGTAAATGAAGCATACGCACTGGTAAAAGGAGGAAATGATTTGCTGGATGATGACACAAAAAAGAGCCTGATTGCCGTAAGATCGGGTGACTATGGTTTTGAAGGACTGACAGCAGATTTGAAAGCTTCCAAAAAGATCTTTGGTGATAAAGCTGTTTATGACAAAGCGTCTTTAGAAGACATCATGTTTTTTCATAATCTTCAGCTTAAAAATGCTCATCAATGATACGGCTGGTAATAAAGGATTTTAAAGCGAACAGCATGTACTTGCTTTTGCTCTTTGTGGTCATCGCGGGCATCAGTTTTGGGTTCAACATCTCCATCATCAAAGAACTGGACATTGAAACAGAACTGTACGTAATAGCTGTCATATTAAGTACCACGGTTGCTTCTAAAGTATTCGCGATCAGTGATAACGAAGCAAATGCCGACCTGTTTTTTGCAGCACTTCCTGTAAACCGCAGGCAAATGGTCATGGCCAAATACATCTCATCCTCTATGCTTATTTTGATCACATTGGGTGTTCATTACCTGGCCATTTCACTTAGTTCAAATGAAGCACTGAGGCTGGAACATGCTTTCATGTATCAGCTACCCATTTGGATTTTCTCTTTCCTCCTGCTTATCTTATCTGACGCTTTTTCATTTCCTTTTTTCTTCCGTTTTGGACTGGCCAAAGGAGCTATGGCTTATGGCACTTTCCTGCTCACGCTGATGATAGTAAGCATACTCACCATCAACATGCTCAACCCCAGCGATCTCCTTTACGAATGGTTCATCATCCTGACGAATCAGCACCCAATAGCACTTATCACAGAGCTAGCAATTTTCGGATGCTTGATTTTAGGCAGTTCGATCATCATCTCCATCAATGTATTTAAACACAAAGACCTATGAACAAAGACATGATCATCCAACTCATTTACAGAGACTTCAAGGCGTATAAAACGAGCATCCTTGCGCTCTCTTCCTTCATACTGATATTCAGTATGTTTATCACCTTCATCAATACCAATACACTTGGGATATTCTCTTCCGGAATTGGTAATATCATCATGATCATCCTGGGTGTTTTTGCTGTGGAACAGTCCAAGAGTGTTGTCAGAATGCACACCTCAAGTTTACCGGTGACTCGAAAAGAAATTGTATTTGCACGGTTCCTTTCTTCCTCGATCATTGTCTTGATCAATACCGTCATTCATTTTATTGTATTCAACCTGATCACGCTGACCTTACACGAAGAGCCAGTTTTCACAAGCATAAGCCTCTTCATTTTCGCACTTGTTTACGGCCTTTTCCAGCTTGCGCTGTACTACTTCATTTTCTATCGAGTGAATTTGATTGTTTCTGTTATCATCTTCGTAATTCCAGCTATGCTTTGGACATCCATTTCACCAGGAGCTGGATACTTGAATGATTTCATTCCCGGAAATCCATTATACCTGCTGCTATTCATCCTTTTTACAATCGCGCTTCTTTGCCTTTCCTTCTTTACCACAGTAAAATATTATAGCAAGAAAGACTTGTAGTAACTCTTAGCATTTGAAACACCAGAGAAGTCTATCCAATAATTAAAACAGTTATATAAAATGATCATATCAACAACAGATGCCATTCCAGGGAAAGAGATTTCAGAAATCGTAGGCATTGCCAAGGGCAACACCGTAAGGGCCCGGCATGTAGGAAGAGACATTTTCGCAGGACTTAGAAACATCGTGGGTGGCGAAATTGATGAATACACGAAGCTCCTTTCACAGTCGAGAGATGAAGCCACACATCGAATGATCGATGATGCCAGGCAAATGGGTGCAGATGGCATCATCAACATACGATTCACCACTTCGATGGTCATGCAGGCCACTTCTGAAATACTGGCTTACGGAACTGCCGTAAAGCTGTCGTAGACAATTGAACCTTTAAAAAAACCACTACTATGAAACTGAGCATTCAAAATTTGACGAAGACGTACGCAAATGGAGTAAAAGCCATCGATAACCTCAGCCTGGAAATTGGTACGGGTATGTTTGGGCTGCTAGGTCCTAACGGGGCTGGTAAATCATCACTGATGCGCACCATCGCAACACTGCAAAGACCAGATACCGGATCACTCACCTTCGGTGATATTGACATTCTCAACGATCAGACTGAGCTAAGAAAATGCCTTGGATACCTACCCCAGTCCTTTGGGGTGTATCCGAAAATGTCTGCGGAATACTTGCTGCATTATCTAGCCACGCTGAAAGGGGTTAAATCAAAAACTGATCGTAAAAAACTGGTGGATGAAACGTTGAACATCACCAATCTTTTTGATGTGAGAAAGAAAGATGTATCTGGCTACTCAGGCGGTATGAAGCAGCGTTTTGGCATTGCACAGCTGCTGCTCAACAACCCAAAACTCATCATTGTGGATGAGCCCACTGCCGGCTTGGACCCAGCGGAGAGAAGTCGATTCCTCAATGTCATTCGGGAGATAGGGACCAAAAGCACGGTGATTTTTTCCACCCACATAGTGGATGACGTGAAAGAGCTCTGCACGGACATGGCCATTTTAAATGGAGGTCAAATTCTGAAACATGCTATTCCTCAGGACTGTCTGAAAGAATTTGATGGCAAAGTATGGAGTGGCACCATTGATCCGGAAAAGCTGGAAGCTACTGAATCAACTCATAATGTACTGTCCTCTCACTACAACCAGGACAACCAATTAAATATCCGAGTGTATTCACAAACCGAACCTGTTGGGAATTTCAATCGGGCTGTACCTGATTTGGAAGATGTGTATTTCTATACGCTAAAAGAAGACGAAGCAGTACTCGCCTAAATCCTTCATTACTTCATCAAAAACAAATCCAACATGTTCTATTCCATTTTCAAGCAGGAACTCTCCTATTGGTTTACCAAACCTCTTTTTTATATCTATTGCATCATTTTCTTGATAGCGGCATTGCTGGTGGCCTCCATATCAGCAGGAATATTTGATGAAGTAAGTGCTGCAGTTGATTCTACTAAAATCGTCAACTCTCCCTCGGCTATCACGGGTATGTTTAATTCGCTATCCACGTTGATCATTTTCTTATACCCTACCATTTTTGGAATGTCCGTGTATCGTGATTTCAACTGTGAGATGCATAAAATCCTCTACTCCTACCCTTTCACTAAGGCCAACTACCTATCAGCAAAATTTCTCAGCGCCCTCTTGATTGTTAGCATCATAGTCTTGTTTATTGGAATTGGGCTGGCGGTCGGATTTGTGTTGCCAGGCACCAACGATCAATTGACTATTCCTTTTGATTTGATCGCTTATGCGCATGTCTATGTCGTATATACACTACCCAATGCACTGCTGTACGGATCAATCGTATTTGCTGTGGTTTTGTTTTCGAGAAACCTTACCGCAGGATTTGTCACTGTCATTGTGCTATCGCTTATTCAAGGATTGACGGATGTATTGCTCCAAGATCCGGAAAACAGGATATTGGCTGCGTATTTAGATCCGCTTGGATACTCAGCTACCCAATACTACGCTCAGTATTGGACGGTTGCTGAACGCAACGAACTTCACCTTCCGTTTACTGGACTTATTCTTTACAACAGAGTGCTCTGGCTAAGCATAGCAGCTCTGATCTCATGGGCAGTCTATCGGTCTTTTTACTTTGGGCAGCAGGCGCTTTCTTTCTCGTTTCGGAAAAAGAGTAGCAAACGCGCATTAAAAAGCAATTATGGAAATATCACGCAAGTAAAGTTGCCGAAGGTAGCCTATGACTTTTCATTTCTACAAAATTTAAAGGTGATGTGGAGGCTATCCAATATGGATTTGAAATTCATCATAAAAAGTCGACCATTTATTCTGCTTTCAGCCTTTGGACTCATTATGATCATCGTAGAGCACTCGCAAGCAAATGTTGTGCGTGGCACAGGCATGCTACCAGTTACATGGAAAATGATGCGCTATAGTGAAGCATTCCAATTTGCCATGATTGTTTGCACATTCCTGTATGCTGGTTTGCTCATTCAGCGCGCAAAGATGACCCAGATGCTTCATTTAGTTGATACCACACCTGTTCAGAATTGGATGCTAATAGGGTCAAGGTTCCTTGCCGTGATAAAGATGCAATTAGTGATGCTCTTAAGTGTCATGATCTCTGGCATCATTTTTCAAATATCCAAAGGGTACTATGATTTTGAAGTCAGTTTGTATTTGATGGGGTTATTCGGTACAAATTTATGGCAGTTTGTGATCTGGACATTTCTTGCATTTTTCATTCAAACACTCATACGAAACGCTTACGTTGGCACTTTTGTCCTCATCACACTATTCATGGCATTCGCCACTCCTTTACTAGCCATGGTCGGCATAGAGCAAGCTGTATTTGTATATGGTAGAGGTCCGGGCACATGGTACTCAGACATGAATGGTTTTGGAGAAAGTCTGTCAGCATTTTATGCTTACATTATTTACTGGATACTTGCAGGCATGCTCCTATTGATTGGAGCTAATCTACTGATGGACCGAGGAGTTCCTCCATCAGTTCGGGAAAGATTGAGCATGATAAAGTCTCGTTTTCAAGGAAGGATAAAAGTCGCTTTCCTAATTACCCTATGTGGATTCTTAAGTATGGGATTTCGAATTTACTATGAAGATAACGTAGCCAACCCTCGTGCTTCGTCAAAAGAGAAAGAAGCCTATCAAGCAGAATGGGAGCTAAAATATGGACACCATATGGGAGCTATTCAACCAAGGATTACGGCAGTCAATACCTACCTAAATATTTTTCCGGAGACGCTGGACTTTAAAGCAGGTGGCACCTACCAATTGGTGAATAAATCGGCTGTCGCCATTGATACCATTTTTCTGAAATACACGAACTACTATTCTAGCTTTGAGTTTGACCAATCGACCGAGACAATTTCTGAAGACACTATTTTCAGATTCAACAGGTATTTGCTCACGGAATCACTACTGCCAGGCGACAGTATTAAGCTTTCCTTCAAGGTATGGAACAAGCCAAACACTTTCTTAAGTGAACACTCTCCTGTATTGAGCAATGGCACCTTCCTCAACAAACACAAACTGTTTCCTTCGATAGGATATCCGGGCGGTGGTCTGGAAGATGATGAGGTCAGAAAGGAGTTTGGCCTGCCAGCGTTGGTACCTTCTCCAATCCCTAGTGATACGGCTGCTCTAGGAAATCATACCCTATCCAAGGATGCCGATTGGGTGGATTTCGAGACGACCGTTAGTACTTCTCTGGATCAGACCGCAATAGCGCCGGGTTATTTACAAAAAGAATGGGTGGAGAATGGACGCAGATACTTTCATTATAAAATGGATAGCAAAATACTCAATCTCTATTCTTTTAATTCTGCCAAGTATGAAATCAAAAAAGATCACTGGAATGATGTTAGCTTGGAGATCTATTATCACAAAGGGCATGAATATAACCTGGACAGAATGATGGATGGCATGAAGGCTGCCTTAGCCTATTGTTCCAAATACTTTAGTCCATATCAGCACAAGCAAGCACGAATTATAGAATTCCCTAAGACCTTTGGGAATTTTGCACAAGCATATCCCAATACCATTCCCTTCTCTGAGGGGCGTGGATTTATTGCCGATGTAGATGACTCTGAAGATGGTGGTGTAGACTATGCGTTTGATGTCACAGTGCATGAAATGGCGCATCAATGGTGGGCACATCAGGTAATTGGTGCAGACGTTGCGGGTGCAGGAGTTTTGGCCGAGGGCTTGGCCGATTATGTTCGCTTGCAGGTACTGAAGCAGCACTATGGAGCAGACAAAATGCGGAAATACTTAAAATACGCAACGGATAAATACCTGAGGGATAGAGGGAATGATCGCAAAGGAGAAAATCCTGTGATTCATGAAGACAATCAGCCCTACATTCGGTATTCCAAAGCGTCAGTAGTGCTATACGCCCTCAGCGACTATATCGGTGAGGAGACCATGAATGCAGCGTTAAGCAGCTATGTGGAGCAGGTAAAATTTCAAGAAGCACCTTACACTACCTCATTAGAATTAGTGAAATTCCTCAGAGCAGCAAGCCCGGATTCTCTCCAGTATACCATCACTGATATGTTTGAGACCATCACTTTGTATGACAATAAAATGATACATGCGACTTCCAAAAAGCTAGCGAATGGACAGTATCAAGTGGAGCTTGAATTTCAAGTAAGTAAATACAGAAGCGATGAGGAAGGAAACAGGAGTTATGGAGATCAGATGGACGGAACAGGGCAAAACATCCGCTCGCTTGCCTTAGCTGACTATTTGGATATTGGCATTTTTGGTGAGCAAACGAAGAATGGAGTTACAAAAGAAATAGCACTCTACCTACAAAAACACAAAGTCACTTCTATTGACAATAAACTTACGATCATGCTAGGCGAGAAACCTGTTTCCGTAGGTGTAGATCCCTATAATAAGTTGATAGATACAGAGTCGAAAGATAACAGCATGAAAGTAAAAGAAATAATGCGCTAGGGAGGGCAAACGCTTTTGACCCCATTGACTATTTCTAATTCACCTCATTAGCCAAACTGGATATGACGAACACTTCGATGTTTGCTTTTACTCCTATATGGATTTGATTCTTTCTGACAGAAGCCAAAAACAAAGCTTGTGACCCAGTGTTTTACTTACTATGACAAACCTCATTGCGCTATTTTCAGCGGCCTCCTTTTTATTTTATGGGCTCAACTGCCTTCTGAGCATTAAAATGAAAGAAGAATTCGAGCGTTTTGGACTCAGTGCACAGCGCAAACTGACCGGAGTGCTGCAATTGCTCGGTGCAGTGGGCCTGATCGTTGGGGTGACAGTTTCACCGTTAATAGGCACTATGGCAGCTGCAGGCCTTTCAGTGTTGATGCTCTTAGGCTTTGGTGTGCGCCTCAGGTTAAGAGATGGCCTGATCGCTACGTTACCCAGCTTCCTTTTTATGTTCGTGGAAGCTTACCTGAGTTATCGCTTTTACCTGCTACTGTGAAGTAGTCTCGGTTTTTCACAACAAATAAATCACCAGAGACAAAACCAAAAACAAAAGCGCAGGGTACGTTTTTTTGAAGGAATCCTTCACCTTCAGGTGCATACTTACCGCACCAAGCATCATTGCGGCCAGTCCTAATGCTCCAATCATCTCCACCGCCGGGTAATAGATTGAAACCAATAAGACCAAAGCCAAAACGACCTTGATCGTGCCTACTACAACCATGACCCAGCCAGGCAATCCATAAACGGCAAACTCCTCTTTGATGGAATTTGCATTACCACCTCGAAAAGGTGTTGATTTGTTGCCACGCAATAGCCAAACATTGAAAATACTCAGTGCTACGACGATTTTTAGAATAATTTCCAGATAATCCATGTGAAATTTTTATTGATGATAGAAGTGTAACACCGTTTTCACAAAGAAGTTGAGAATAAACCAAAATAAGGTTCAATCCAAATAATGCATTTAAGCATAATTTGAACTTTAGTTTCTGATAAGCTTGCCAATCAGACGGTGACTGCAACGTCAGTCACGTTCAGTTTTCTCCGGGGTGCATGAACTTACCTTACTCCATCCAGTGATTCTTACCAGGACTCGTGTCCTCGGACTTTACAGATTGGTTTTTTAATACGGTCATTCCTTCAGACTTTCCAACTTCATTTCATATTCATGAAGCTGAGCATCCTTTTGAGCTTTGGCGAGTTTGATGGCCTTTTTGTAGTGGGTTTTTGCTGTGGATATATCATTTTGGAGTGCATAGGCACTTCCAAGACCGGCAAGCATTTCGGTCAGGAATTGAGGGTCGGGATACTGGGTGACTCCCCGGGTGAAGTATTCAATTGCATGATCTGGGTCCCCATGTTTTAGATAGAATTGACCCAGCCGATTTTGCCAGTAGGCAGAAGCATAACGAGGAGTAGAAAGTACCTCTTCAAACGCATCCATGAAGAAGTCAAAAGAAGTAAAATCATTGTGTTTCCAAGCCAACCAAATCAGGCTGTTTTTAGTAGAGGCATCTATTGCTGGATCAGTACCAAATCGCTCGCTTCGTTCTTTAAAGTAATTCTTTAATCCAGGTAATCCACCCTCATCATAAAACGCCTTGGTATCGCTAAACACCTTCGATCCATAATTGTGGTAGTAAAATCTAAGTCCTTGATAAAGTGAAGTATATGCAAGTGATTCATGTATTTCCTCGTTGAATTGTTCGTAAGTCCAGGTCAGGTGATTCATCGTTTGTGCGGATAACCTTTCAGCTAGTTCATCGGAAGA
>JAMWZA010000178.1 GCA_024305105.1 Marinoscillum sp. | reverse complement strand
GCCCTAACCAGCCTGGGTAGGTAAGCATCCAAGGAGTGGTGCGGAAAGCCCGCCAGCTCAATATGCGAAGCGGAACCATTGGCACGTTTCGTCAACACGATATCCAGCACCTTACTAGCCTTAACCGCATCTTCTCCAAAAGTTTCATAGAAATCCCCCACCCGAAAGAGTAAAAGCGCCCCGGGATACCTTGCCTTTATGGCATTGTACTGTTTCATCAGTGGAGTTTCCGAACTTTTCTTTGCTTTTGCCATCGTGGAGATTGGTGGTAGTTTTGCTATGCCAATTAGCCACAATATTACAGAAAGACAAGCGCATGCGAAAACTAAAAAACGAAGAGCTAGTCAGGTTGGAGCCTGAAGAATTCAACGCTGTGAAAAAACTCAATGCCTGCATCGTGCTGGATGATATCCGAAGCATGAACAATGTGGGAAGTGTGTTTCGAACCTCTGATGCTTTTCGAATAGAAAAGATATACTTGTGCGGAATTACAGCCACTCCTCCACACCGTGACATCAATAAAACGGCACTTGGCGCAACAGAAACTGTAGCCTGGGAGCATCAGGAAAGCATCTCTGATCTGATTCAACAACTGAAAAATGACGGCTATACCATTGTCTCAGTAGAGCAGGCGGATGAAAGCACTAAACTAGATCAGTTTCAACCAGATGCGAAAAGGAAGTACGCCTTCGTTTTCGGTAATGAAGTTTTTGGTGTCAATGAACAAGTGGTCGCTAATTCCGATGTGGTGCTAGAGATTCCTCAGTATGGCACCAAGCATTCCTTAAACATTTCGGTGAGTCTTGGCATTATCGTTTGGGATTTTGTCTCCAAAACCGCTTTCTTCAAGTCATAGTGCAATTTCGATTCCGATATAAAAATTTCTTGGATTGGCAGGGATAATTCCTGGACCCGGATAGCCTGCAGCACGTCGAGTAAAGTAGTACTGATTGGTTAGGTTATTGATACCAGCTTCTAGTCTCATAAACCGAATTTTATAGTCGACTGACAAGTCCATCACATAGTAGGAAGGGATAAGACCCTCCACAGCCGTGGGTACTGGCGGATTACTATCCGTATTGGAAGCATCGGAAAAATGCTCTGTCACATAGGTATACATGTAAGAAATACCAAGATTTTGCTTTCTATAGGTCAGTCCGGTTTTGATGTTTAATGGTGGCACCAACTCTACTTCATTTCCCAATATCCCTTGTTCTTCATTGCTGATGTAGCGGGAGTAAATCACTGCGAGATTAAGAAATGCCGTTAATGATGATTCACTAGAAGGGTTGATCCATTTGAGAATGTCGGCTTCTACAAAGTTCTCCAGACCAACGATGGCTGCATCAGCTATGTTGGTACGGAAACGAAAAGTTCGATCCACCAGGCCGTTGAATCGTGGGTCTGGTTCTGTTCGGAGCACACTCCCGATTCGGTTCTTATAGGATAAATAAAATGCAGAAATGTCGTATCGAAATTTCTCTTTGCTAGAACCTCGAACTCCAAGATCAATGTTGAAACCACGTTCATCATCAATGTTTTCGTCCACTTCCAGTGAAGGATTATCAACCCGAATGTCATTGAAGTTAATCGCTCGAAAATTTTGAGAAAAATTGGAATAAACCTCCAATGCCTCACTCTGCTTATAACTTAGGCCCAATCCCAACAATGCAAAGTTTCGATTTTTACCTTTACTCTCTTCGATTTTTTCTTCCAATAAAACATTCCCTGCCAGATCCGTCCGTCGATCATAATAGTAACCAGTTGCTTCGGTGTCAATGTGTTCATAACGAATGCCCGGCGTGACACTCAACTTAGGAGTTAAATTAAAGATATTTTCCGCGAAGAGGGCTACGTTACTACTCGGAAACCGAAAATCTGAATCGCCCGGTTCATCTGGGTTGACAAAATTAAAATCCTCGTCGCTTCCATTGGATCCAGCTCCTTGTTCTCGCAATGTTTTGCCCGTATATAGGCGGTTTCCAAGCAATAGGACGGAGCGTTGACCCAGGAACGGATAATGGTAAATCACCCGAAACTCATTCCCCCAGTTATTGTATTCGTCCTTCAGCAGGTTGCGATTTTCGTCCTCCACATCAGGCCGATCAATTCTTCCCAGATTGCCCACAGCATACCGATTAGCAGCTAAATGGAACGTTCGGTTGTTAAATTTTAAACGAGAAGAAACCCGATAATTCCACTCCATGGCAGACAAGTTCCAACCCACATCAAACCAATTGCGCTCGCGCTTAGACTGACTCGGGTCCTGATAAAACTCCAAATCCGTCAACCCTCCCGGCTGCTGTGCTAAATAGGTCATGTAGGTATGTTCAAATTTCACCTCCAGAAATGGTGTGAAATTGTATTTCACGGAAGCGAAGAAGTTGTGTTGATTTTGCTCTGAATTTGGTCTCCAGCCTTTGCTGCGCTTGTACTGGTAAAAGGTGTAATAGTTTAATTTACCAACCGTGCCACCTACACTCTGGAAAGCATTGTACAATCCAAAAGATCCAAGTGTCTGGTTAAATGTAAATGCTATTTTCTTATCTTCAGGCCCCTCTTTAAATTCAAAATTGAGCATTCCACCAAACTGGGTTCCATACTGCAAACCGGCAGCACCCCTCACCAACTCAATGCGCTCCAGTGCCTGAACAGGTGGTGTATAATAACTCTCCGGATAACCCAATGCATCTGCCGAGATATCATATCCATTCTGACGTACGTTGAAGTTAGATGTGCGATTGGGGTTAAGTCCACGACCACCTATCCCCAGATTGATGCCCGCTCCGTCGCTTTCCCATATATTGAGACCCGGCACCCGTGAGTACACCTGACGTCCTACATTGGCGGCTTTATTTCCAATGATGCGATCCACGTCGATCAATTCAGTTTTCTTTGCCTCATAAATCGCAGAACCAGAAACGGACTGCAGCCAGCCAATACCTAAATCTTCTGAACGGGTATCTTTTATCACCAACTCATCCAACTCTGTTTGTAATTCCTTCAATACAAAATCAATTACCTTATCACGATCTATCACTCTCACAGTCGCATAGACCGTTTCATATCCAGGTACAAAGGCAACAATTTTATAGGTTCCCTTTTCCACATCCAGAAACTGGTATTTGCCATCCACGTCTGTCTCTGTCTTTAGTCCCGTACCATCTACAAACACCATTCCCTGAATAGGAACTCCCTGGTCATCTACAAGTTGTCCACTTACAATTTGTGAGCTGACTGTAAACGAAACCATTAAAAACGATATGGTTGCTAAGAACTTATTCATTAGACAAAATCCACTCTTTATGTCGCCAATCATTTGTTACTTCAGTCAAATCCACATCAGGATCAATATACCGCTTACTCGGTTGTCCATTTAGGGTCACGTACACATCCGCTGTTATTACCGGATCTTTCATTCCCTTGTTTAGAAACTCTCCTTCGAGGAACTCAGCATACTGCACCAGCATGTCTGGCTGAGTCGCCATCATCTTCTCCTGCTGCGGAGTGAGGTAGTCATAGTTGGCCACCATCGTCCTTCTTTCTGAATCCTTATCAGATACATAAAAGGTTGCCTGTCCGGCCTTTTCCATCAGCATAACCCGCCAGGAAAAGCGATAACCCTGCTCCGTCCAAAACAACTCTCCTGGATAAGCTAAAAACCGGAGTGGGGTGATCAGTTGAAGTATTATGAATAGCGAAAACACCCACTTTAATGCTGGAGTTACAGAAGCTTCATCCGCTGATTTATCATCGCGCCATCTCAACAATCGCTTTAGATGAGTAAGAATTTTTTGATGAAATACCGGCCGAAAAAAGATGGTGGTAATCACTATCATGATAAATGGGAACATCCCTATTGGGAATAACCACCAGGTCATCATATGAAATGCAACTACAAAGAAGTAAGCAATAACTCGAGTTTTATTCCACGACAAAAAGAACGGGATCGTCGTGTCATAAATCATCCCAAACCAGCTGAATGCATAAGCTGTCAGTTTGTACTGAAACATCCACCCGATTAGTGGTTTGTACACATTGGACGATAGCCACATTTTTAAAGGCTGAGCTTCTAATAACCAGGTACTATTCATCTTTGCCAAACCAGCAAAGAAATAAAGAACGCCCATCTGAAAACGTAGTACATTAATTAGTCCAATAGGTACCTGACGTAGTGGTTTTGTCCATCCGTATTTAATATCCAGTGAAAAATCCCGATGCGCAGGTAGCCAACACATCAAAAACGAAATGAGGCTCACAAAATAGTAATGGTTCAAATAATTCGTCTTGTCGAGAAGCTCTACGTAAGTGAAGAGTAAGAAAAATAGCGTTGTGGACAATCTGTAGGCCAATCCCAGGGTAATCGCCAGAGACGTGATAAGTAACCCTGCAAAAATGAGGTACATTCCCGTCTCTGAAAGTGGCTTGAGACCTGATATGAAAGGAAAGAAAACCTGAGGAGCAACATACAAGTCGTAGATCCATCCTTTGGACCAGAATCGAACAGTTGACAAAAACATTAGCAACCCAAATAAAACCCGAAAGGTTACCAACGGAGCGATGGTAACCTTTCGATAGATCAAACGATCTTTTATTATTTGTTGATTGAGACTAGTCACCATCGTTATCCTGATAGGTGATAACCACACCCATACTTGATGCCATATCCGTCTTAAACATGACGATCAGCCGTTGCATTTCTGCAAAAACTTCCAGCACGGGATCGATGTCATTGGTAATCTGAGTAGTCAACGGATCAGAAAGTGATACCATTTTAATCGTCTCAAACTGTTTATCTATCTTTTCGGCAAGCTCTTCATTGGATGTGGTGGTTGCTTGAATAGCCTTCAGGTAATCGTCCAGGCCAACATCTGATCCACCAGTATATAATTGGTGGTAGGCTGAAATACTCGCCTCGAAAAGCTCCACTGAATAGTCTGCGTAATAAGCTTCTGTGGCAGTAAGAATTGGCTCACCGAGGGAACGAACTCCTGCTGGAATACCAATTTTTCCATCCCGGGTATTTCGTTCAAAATCCTGGTTCATCGCATTCACTAACTTCCCAACAGAACTGCCAACATTGACTCCAAAGGCGTCCTCACTGGTAAATGTGCCAAGGTAATTTCCTCCTTCGGATGACCATGCCGTATATACAGACAAAGAAGTGGAGGCAATTTGAGTAGCCACTGCCAACATGTAGTCGGTTTTTGTCCCTGTTAAAGCAGCTAGCAACTCTTCATCGGTCAGATCCGGTTGATGCAGGAAATAACCAAGCGTTTGGAATCCTCTTGCATCCGAATTACTCAATGTGTTTAGATCGTAAGTTTCTTCCGACAGATTTCTCTCAATCTGATTGACATCAATAGGATAGATATTCAGCACCGCCGATAGTGCGTAGGTTTCAGCGGGTCCAAACTGGTAAGGACTACAATACTGCCAATCCAGACGTGCTTGCTTGAGACGTGTTCTGGCTTGCTCCAGACTTTCTAAAGTGGGCGCTTCCACTAAGATTTCAACCGAATTTTTTAGTTCCTGAGTAGAGGTAGAAAGGTTTTGATAAACAGGCAAAATGAGTTCATTCCCGATGTTTTGCAACATGGGTCCCTGATCAAAATCGTTCATCTTACCAAGAATTTCTCCATCTGTGGTACAAGATGCCAAAACGATCGTTCCGAATATGAAAAAGAGTAGGTTTCTCATTTTGCCTGCAAATATGTCTTATTTAGACTTATTATAAATAAGGTTATTGTAATTTCTATATTAAAGATCGTCAGCAAACTCAGCCAACTCTGGATAAGCCGTCACTAATGTAATCTTGGCACTATTCAAGCTCTCCGCAGTTATAGTCCAGAAGTCACCGTCTGTTCCCAATCCTTCGTTCAAAATGCTGTCAATCTGCTCAGAAGTAATCTTTTTGTAAGGATTGTATTTAAGTGCCATAGCAAAACCGTAGCCTTCTGATGCATGGTGAAATAAGTTGCCAATGTCTCCATTGCTTATATCTGACAAGCCTTCGTTGATGTAATGAATAGCCGTGGCTGCAGCAATCAGTTCAAACTGTTCATAAATCACATCTCGTTGTTCATCTCGGATATCATATGCCCGACTCACAATAGCTGTTCGACCTTTAAGAAATGCCTCTTTCAGAATAGCGGCGCTACCTAAATATGCCTCTCTTCCATAGGTATAGTTTCCCCAAAATCGGTTCTCACCTTCTTCATCAAACTCAGGATTCACACCCCAGTAGCCGAAAGCCTCATCCCAGTGGTGCTCCATTGCCGTGTAGTTCTTTCCTTCAGAAAGCTCGGTGTTCTCCACGTTATTGCCGATTTTGGCGTCTGTTAAGTAGACATTGAAAATTTGATGAAGGAAGGTGGCTCCCATCAGTCCTTTCTCAACTAGCTGCGTATATTCCCAGCCCTTCTCGTCTACCAAAATGAATCGATCTGCACCTCGATTAATCAAGCCAGCCTGTCCCTGTACAGCAGGTTCTGTAGCAATACTCGCCTCTGCTGCTGAGATTAAGATGTTTTTGAAAAAATCGACATCTGCCAGGAACGTTTTACTCTCCAGTTGCTTTCCGCTCTCATTAAGAGTGGTGGTCGAAAACGGATTGTTTTCATTGGCAAACATATCTAGAAGGGTAGCTTCTGAAAGTTCTGCCCCATTATGAGCTGTACCAATATAAGCTTTCAACTCTGCCAACATATCGAGTCTTGCTGTCTGACCCGAATAGCTAACCGAAGACTCACCATTTCGAGAGAATGAGTAGGTTTCAGGTACGTCCAGCGCTACTTCAGGATCTTCTGAGTCATTACACGATAGGAAGCTGATTGCCAATGCAGCGAAAAATAAAACGTTGATTCCTTTAATGATATTCATTGCTGTTTGATTCTATTTGGATTGATTCTAAATAAAACACAAAGATGGGGGAACAAGACGTTGCTGACAATCGCTATCGATAGGCAAAAAGCTCGTCACTACTACTAGTCAGGTATCACTAGTTGTAGTGATCAAATTATCTTTATGAATTAAGTGCGTCTTTTGTCCCTTCAGTCTCATAAACAGCTTTTTTTTAAAAGAAAAAGCACGATGCATCTTTAGTAATGCGATTATAGAAATGATAGAAGTAGTGACCCAAAACTAAGAGGTGGGGATGTCCAATCAGCTTTTTGAATACCATTAATGATGTCTTATAAACTCGCGAAAAGTACTTGCAATTAAGACACGCGCAGATTTAACCCTTTTCAGTTTCCTTTAGAGTTGATCGTGGTTATCGCACATTAAGGTCTATTTAAAAAAGGACAGTCCCGAAGGCCCATCCGAACTGTATGAATTGATCTACTACTTATTTTTATTTTTTGCCAAATAAACCTCTTGCAGTTCGGTCATCCTTGATTTCAGGTAAGGACATTGAGACCTTTGAACCGCATTCTTAATGATGCATTCACACTGAGAAGGATCACATTGGATGCGGTACTCTAGCTGCATAAAAAATTCATCAAAATGTTGAATATCCATTTTTGCCTATTGATTCCATACAAAGGTTCGCAATTGTGGAACCTAAATCAATCGCTAATTATCAGGATTTTGCAACCATTAGTAGTAGTGAGTTCATCGCTAGAATTAAGCACAAAAAAAAAGAGGGCCGTTTCTGACCCTCCTTTCACAAGTGTATGAATAATTCTTTATTCGCCTGCATCGTATTCGATATCCAGTATTCTCTCCTCTACCATTCCAAGGCCTACTTTATCTTCACCTAGTACATCGAACAACTCGAGACATCTTCTAGCTACATATTCTTCTTCGATCTGCTCAGTCACAAACCACCTCAAAAACTCCTCAGTAGCAATATCTCCAACCTTTCTAACCACACGTACCATGTCATGTATCGAGTCAGTCACAGCGATTTCCATTTCCAGCTGTTTCTCAAATACACTTCTTAACTTATCGAACTCATGCTGAGAATCTCCTACAGATGGAGAAACTGCATCACACTCCATATCCACCAAATAATGAAAAAATTTCATCTGGTGCTCACGCTCCTGATCCGATTGCTTGAAAAAATGCTCTGCACAGTTGTCATAACCAGCTTTGTCACACCAGGCGGCCATCGCGAGGTAAGCTGCAGAAGACTGTGCTTCCATTTTTATTTGTTTGTTGATTATGTCTACTACTTCGTCCTGAAGTACTGAATGTCTTCTTAATATATCCTTCATAGCTTCAAAAAGTCTTTAATTCCACAACACAAAGGAACAAGAAAAGATCGTGAATAGGCTTATTCGGGCATAATTTAAAACTATTCTAAAGAAGCAAATAGGACTAAATGACCTTACGAATTAGCTGCTTGTGGATAACGCTATTTAATTCAAGCATCGTAAAAGCGCCAGCAAACAGGTCTTTGAGTTCGAGAATGTTGTGGGTGGTTAAGGCGAAAAGACGATCACAGTGAGGCATGTGGATTATCTCAATGTCAGGTGTCTCACTAGAAAGTAATGTCGCCAAGTCGATTTTCTGAATTTTCCGCTTGAAAGTAATCAGCTCACACGCTCTGAAGTAGACCGTATCTCCGCTAAAGGAGAGCTCATAGATTTCGGATTCATCGCATTGATGCAATGAGGCATTATCTGTGGAATAAATATGCTCTTTGGTAATTTCCATTTAAATCTTTGGACACTTTTTACAGTGTCTGCCTTTCTTCTTGTATTTCTTGCAGCACTTTTTAAAAACACACTCCGTCTGCTCCATCACAGAACCCTTATCAAATGGGTTGAATGATTGAAATGCCGTCTCTTCTGTCTGTGTTTCTCTGATCATTATTTAGAACAATTCTAGATAGCAAAAGTCGATCAAAAATCCACTGTAAACAATAGCTATACGTAGGTAATTGTATCACTATAAGTAGTGATCTGTTAGTGACTGGCAATTTCGTTAGCGGCACACTTTTCACATCCAGATTGCTTCTTTCCAGCAAACTGAAGGTAGATCCGTCTTCCTAGAAGAAATCCAGCTCCTAAAAACAATGTAATAACGACTAATATCTGTATCATCAGTTCAACAGTTGATAAGTGATAAATGCAGCAACATAAGCCAATGCCGTCATATACACCAGCTGTATAATTGGATATTTCCAGTTTTTAGTTTCACGAAGCACAATCGCCAGTGTACTCATGCACTGCATGGCAAAGGCATAAAAGATCATCAGGGACATTCCGGTAGCCAGAGTATAGACCGGCTCATTCGTTCCTCGGATTTTTTCATTCCTCATGCGCTCGAGCAGTGTTTGTTCCGTATCAAAGTCCTCACCCACCGAATAGATAGTGGCCATTGAACCCACAAAAACTTCTCGTGCAGCAAAAGAGGTGATAAGCGCAATACCGATTTGCCAGTTGTAGCCCAAAGGCTTGATCACCGGTTCAATGCTATTTCCAAGAATACCGATGTAGGAGTTGGCCAGGCTTACTGATGATACTTCGGTTTCATATTCTTCCACCTCCGCTGCAGTTTTTGGCTCTGGAATCTGGGACACTGCATTGTCGATTCGATCTCCAGGTCCATAAGATGCCAATACCCACAAGATGATGGAAATACTGAAAATAACTTTACCAGCATCAAACACAAACAGCCTCACTTTTTCCCAGAGCGTCACTACCAGATTATTCCATCGGGGCATTTTGTATAGCGGCAACTCCATCACCAAGAAGCTTTTTTGCTTAGACTTCACAATGAGCTTAAAAGCTAAGGCAGCTAACAACGCAGCTACGAGCCCGATGAGGTAAAGCCCTAAGAGAACCAGCCCCTTCAAGTTGAAGACTCCTGCCACCATCGTATCCGGCACGACCAAAGCTATAAGTAAAGTATACACTGGAAGTCTTGCTGAGCAACTCATCAGAGGAGTCACCATGATGGTGATCAGGCGTTCTTTCCAGTTATCAATAGTCCGTGTAGCCATAATAGCCGGAATGGCACAGGCGACTCCTGAAATCAACGGAACGACACTTCGTCCATTCAGACCAAATGGACGCATGAACCGATCCAGAATAAACACCACCCGACTCATGTAACCGGTCTCTTCCAATACAAATATAAAAGCAAACAAGAGAGTAATCTGTGGGATGAATATCACTACTCCGCCCAGACCGGGAATAATACCCTCTGCTAATAAATTGGTCAAAACACCCTCTGGCAAGGTGTCCTTAGTCCATTTACTCGCCGAAATAAACAGCGAATCAATCAAATCCATTGGCCACTCAGACCAGGCATAGATTGCCTGAAATATCAGAAAAAGCACCCCTAAAAAAATGGCATATCCAAAAATCGGATGTGTTAGAACCCTGTCTACTTTTCGGTGGCGCAGTACCATCGATTTTGGCAGAGGCTTTTCTTTCACCACAAACGAGAGTACCTGACGAATTTTTTTATACCTACTTTCTACACGCTCTTTTCTGGTATCTGGATCATCAATTAAAAACTGTCCCTCATCAAACTCTCCACCTAAAAATGGCTCGGAAGTCCTGG